>JBKPDC010000176.1:0-5898 GCA_046727715.1 Thermodesulfobacteriota bacterium | reverse complement strand
CTGGACGCGCTCCGCAAGGCGCGGGCCTGGAACCGCCGGCACGCCGCGCAGGGACGGATCCGCGGCGCCAGCACCATCACGATGCAGTGCGCGCGCAACGTGTTCCTGTGGCAGGGCCGGACCTACGTCCGCAAGGCGCTCGAGATCTGGTTCGCGGGCGTGATCGAGCTCTTCTGGAGCAAGCCGCGCATTCTCGAGATGTACCTGAACGTCATCGAGTGGGGTCCGGGGATCTACGGCGCGGAGGCCGCGTCGGAACGGTACTTCGGCGTGCCGGCGTCACGCCTCGACGACCGGCAGGCGGCGCTCCTCGCCGCGGTCCTGCCGAACCCGCTCGCGCGCAATCCGGCCGTCCCGTCACCGTACGTCGACGGACGCGCGACCATGATCGCCCGCCGTGCCGGGCGGGTCCGGCTGGGGCCGCTCGGGGACCGCGATTCCCGCACCCGTCGCGCGGCCATCACGTCTCGCGCGCGTGCCGCAACGCGCAGCGACGGGGCCAAGGATCGACTCCGATCGGCCCGCGGTCAGGCGGATCAGGCGCCTCCCGATGACGAATGACGGCGGACGGCGGGAGACTACCCTGCGAGCCGGCTCCCGGCCGAAATCATGAGCGGTACGGCGCCGTCGGCTCTCACCTCCACGTCGCCCTCGACCACCACGCCGCCGCCGAAGTGCACGTCGCCGCGCACGACGAACCGCCGGGCGCCGACGAGCGACGGCGGCCCTGCGGGGAAGCGCACGCGCAGGTCGCCCACCTGCCGGAAGACCTTCGGGTCGAGGTCGACGACGAGGTCGCCCGCGACACGGCGCGGCGACGACACGACGCGGAAGTCGTCCGTCAGCTCGTAGGCGTCCGACCAGAGCGCCAGCAGGTCACTGGTCGACTTGACGGGCGCGAAGCGGTCGCGCGTGACATGCAGCGGGCGCGCGCCGTCGAAGAGCGTGATGCCGGCGCCCATCGCCGTCTCGAGCTGGATCACCTGCGGGGACGATGGGTCGTCGGGATCGACGGGCTTGCGGTTGACGATCAGCGGCAGCTCGACGATCCCGGCATAGGCGTCGAGCACGCGGGCCAGGGCATGGAGGTCGAGCCACAACGTGTTGGTGTTGAAGTAGCGCCAGCGCCCGATGTCCTGGAAGTTCTCCAGCTCCTCGGCGGGGCACTGGCTGAACTCGCGCAGCATCAGGCGGCCGTCCTTGCGGCGCGCCACGTGCCCGCCCTTCTTGTCTCCCTCGGAGCGGTCGCAGACCTCCATGACGAACGGGACGCCCTCGGTCGCGATGCAGCCGAGGGTCTCCGGGGCGAGGACGGCGCCCAGGTTGTCGGCGTTGGAGACGAAGGCGTAGCGGATGCCGGCGGCGAGCAGCGCTTGCAGCACGCCGGATGTCTGCAGCGCGGCATAGATGTCGCCGTGCCCCGGGGGACACCACTCGTACTCCGGGTTGCGCGGCCACGACACGGGCGAGAGGTCGGATGCCAGGATGCGCGGCACCTTGTGCTGCAGGAAGTCGGCGGGGACGTCGCTCGCCAGCGCCGGGTAGCGCTCGAGGATGCGGGCCGAGTCCGCGCGCGTGCGGAAGCTGTTCATGAGGACGAGCGGCAGCCGCGTGCCGTGGACCCGGCGCAGGTGGAGGACCTGGCGGACGATGATGTCGAGGAAGGTGAGATCGCGTTTCACCGGCAGCAGCGACTTGGCCTGCGTGAGCCCCATGGTCGTGCCGAGCCCGCCGTTCAGCTTGATGACGACGGCACGGCCGAGCGCTGCGATGCCTGCGTCGCGGTAGCGGCCGAGTGTCGCGCATTCGGTGACGTCGTCCACCACGTCGAGCTCGGCGGCGGAGACCTTGCCTTGCTCGCCCGCGCGGAGGCGCTCGTAGGCGCGACGGAAGATCTCGGTCACGAGCGGCGGCTGGCCGGCGTCGGCCATCTTCTGCGCGAACGGAGCAAAGGGATCGCTGCTGGGCATCGGGAGCCGGGCTACCGCATGGACGCCGGTGCCACAAGTCGCGCTGCGGCCTACGTCAGCGGCACCATGACGTGCTCGCGATATGCCGTGCGGGCCTGGAGCCGCCCGTACCAGGCCGCGAGATGGGGGTGAGGCGGGCGTTCGATCGGGAGCTGAAACCAGCGATTCACGAAACACCCGAGCGGGAGGTCGCCCATCGTCAGCTCCCCGCCCGCGAGATACGGCTGCGCCGCGAGCGCCGCGTCGGCGATCGCGAGCACGTCGGCCCCCTGCGTGCGCGCCGCCGCGAGCGCCGCCGCGTCGCGCCGCTCCGGGGCGGTGCGAACGTATCCCCAGAAGAGCGTCCGCAGCGGCGGCTGTACGCGGCTCGTGGTCCAGTCCATCCACTTGTCGGCGATGGCCTGCTGCGTGACGGAGCGGGACGGGCCGTACTTCGCATACAGGTAGCGCACGATCGCGTTCGACTCCCACAGGACGAGGCTGCCGTCCTGCAACGTGGGGACGAGACCGTTCGGGTTCATGCGACGATACTCCGGCGTCGTGACGACGCCGAACTCCCTCCCCGCATCGATGCGATGGTGCGGGACGCCCAGCTCCGCCAGGGCCCACATCACCTTCTGCACGTTGATCGAGTTGACGCGTCCCCAGACCGTCACCATGTGTTCCCCTTCCGTCAGAGGATCTCGAAGGCCACGTCGCCGGCGCCGCACGAGCAGAGCGTACGCCGCGCGCTGATCCCGGGCGCGAACGGTCCCGGCGCGACCGCCGCGGCCCGCGGGACGAGAACGAGCTGCCCGCCGACGACGTCGGCGCCGACGCCTGGGTCGACGTGCAACAGGCCGCGATCACACGACCCCGCCGCGAAGCTCGCTACCTCGGGCACGGCGAGCCAGGTGCGCTGCCACGCACCGAAGCCCTCCGGGATCCTGGGTCTGACCGCGCCACCGAGCTCTTGCAGCCAGACGATGCCCTCGATCCAGGGACGCGCGAGAGCCGGCGCCGCACGGAAGAAGGTCGCCGCGGTCTCGGGGATGAGGACGAGGATCTGACACTGCACGCGATCCACCAGCTCCCAGGCGGCGCGCGCGGCGGCATCCGTCTCGACCGTGCCGAGCGGGACGTCGAGCGCGCCGATGGCTTCGTTCACGTCACCGAGCAGTAGCGCACCGGGGGTCGCCAGTGCGCCGGGGAGCGTGTTGCCGACGCGCACCCCGGGCCGCACGCCCAGGCGACCCAGCACGCGCGCGCCGGCTTCGACCTCACGCGCCAGGTCCGCCGCCGACCAGGGCAGCAGCACGAGATTGTCGCCCGTGCCCGTCGTGCCGACCCGCACGGCCGGGTCGTCGGGGGCGAACCGCCGGTGACCGAATGGGGGGTGAGCGCGTTGGTCGGCGAGGAGGTCGCTGCGGCGGAGGGGAATGCCCGGCATTGCGGATGGCTTTGTAGCGCAGAGCCCGGATGATGCACACGCGCCGGCCTGTCTTACATGTCTCCTGTAAGACACGTCTCGTGTCTCCTGTAAGACACGTCTCGTGTAAACTTGCGACACGGCACACTCGGGCAGCTGCGCAATGAAGCCAGCCGTCGTCTGGCAGGGAATGGCGGTCGATGGCCTGGCACGCGCTTCGCATAAACTGCCATGCTGCGTCGGCCGGCACTTGCCATTGTCCTACTCGTCTCCCTCGCGACCAGCGCCCGGGCGCTCTGCCCGAATGGCATCGTCGAGCCGCCCGAGACCTGCGACGACGGCAACCTCGTCCCCGGCGATGGCTGTTCACCGCTGTGCCTGATCGAGGTACCGAACCTGCCCCCTGTGTGCGACGGTGCGGTGCCCACCATCGACGCGCTCTGGCCGCCCAACCACAAGTTCGTGCCGGTCGGGATCGACGGGGTAACCGACCCCGACGGCGACCCGGTCGCCATCACCGTCACCGGCGTCGCGCAGGACGAGCCCGTCGCCGCCGAAGGTGACGGCAGCACCTGCGGTGACGCCGAGGGCATCGGTACCGACGTCGCTCTGCTGCGGTCGGAGCGCAGCGGTGCCGGCGACGGGCGCGTCTACCACGTCGCCTTCCGTGCCGCCGACCCGCTCGGCGCCTTCTGCCTGGGCGACGTGGAGGTGTGCGTCCGCCACGACAACGGAAACGGCGCCTTCTGCGGCGATCAGGGGCCGCTGTTCGACTCCACGCCGGCGGTCTGTGGACCGCCCGACTGCGACCTCGACGAGTGCGTGCCGCCGCCGCCGGTGGTGATCGGCCACTGCGACGACGTGCCGCCGCCGCCCATCATCGAGCGCCGCCTCGAGCGCACCCGCCGCTTGCTGGAACGCGCCGCGGCAGCCCGGCCCAGCCGCCAACGCCGGCTCGCCCGCCTCGCCCGGGTCCGGCTCGCCCGCCTGGAAACGATGATCGAGCGTCGCCTTGGCGGCGACTGCGAGGGCGAATGGCGCGACGTCGTGGAGCGCGCTGCGCGCTGCGCCTTCTGCCCATTCGACGACGAGCCAGGGGACGACGACTGAGCGTCGCAGTGGACCCGGCGTCGCGCGTCGGCTAAGCGCGGCGATGCGTGTGTACCATCCTGCTGCGGCTCGATCCGGCCAGCGACGACCCGGTCGTGCTCGCCGCCAACCGCGACGAGTTCCGCGAGCGACCGGCGGACGACCCGCTGGAGATCGCGCCGGGCGTGTTCGCGGGACGGGACCGGCAGGCCGGTGGGACGTGGCTCGCAGTGCGCGCGGGCGGGCTCGCGGCGCTCACCAACATCGGCGGCACGCTGCGACGTCCCGACGCCCGGAGCCGCGGCGAGTTGCCCCTGCTCGCATTGGCCGGCCGTCTTCCCGGAGACTTCGCCGCCTACAACCCCTTCAACCTCCTCGTGGTCGACGCCGATGGTGCGCACGTCTTCACGCACACCGCAGACGGTGGAATCGTTCCGCCGGTTCTTCTCGGCCCTGGCTACCATGCCATCGTGAACGAGCCGTTCGGCGCCGCCGCGTGTCCGCGCGGCCGCGCCGCACGAGCCCTGCTCGACGAGAGGATGCCCGGGTTCGATCTTCTCGCCACGCATGGCGACACACCGGACACCGGGCTCTGCCACCACGGCGACGCCTACGGCACCGTGTCGTCGACCGTGATCGCGCTCGATCGCTGGCTGCGCGTGGTGCGCTACCTCCACCGTCCCGGATTGCCGTGCCGAGCTCCGACCGTCGATCTCACGGCCGCGGCTCAGGCGGTGACGGGGGGCGGAGCGTAGCGCAACCCGCGCCGCAACGCCCTGTTGCAGCCGCAACACTGCAGGCGTCGACGGACGTGGCTGGGCGGCGCGGCATCACGCGTGCTAGAGAGGCATGGACATGAGCGCCGCGCAGCGCCGCGCCACGTACGACGATCTGCTCGCGGTCCCCGATCACCTCGTGGCCGAGATCCTCGACGGCGAGCTGGTCGTGAGCCCGCGTCCCGCCGCGCGCCACGCGCGCGCCGGCTCCGCGATCGGGAGCGTGATCTTCGACCGGTTCGATGGTCCGCCGGCCGGTCCGCGCGTCCCTGGCGGCTGGTGCATCCTGTACGAACCCGAGCTGCACCTCGGTCCCGACGTGCTGGTGCCGGACGTGGCGGGGTGGCGCCGCGAGCGGATGCCGTCGGTCCCCGACGTCGCCGCCTTCACCCTCGCACCCGACTGGGTCTGCGAGGTGGTCTCCCCGCGGACGGCCTCCATCGATCGCAGCCGCAAGATGCCCATCTACGCGCGCGAGGGCGTGGGGCATCTGTGGATCGTCGATCCGCGGGTGTGCACGCTCGAGGTCTACCGCCTCGACGAGGGTCGCTGGATGGTCGTGAACACACACGCGGGGAGCGACCCGGTGCGTGCCGAGCCGTTCGCGGAGCTGGCGCTCGACGTGCGCCGCTGGTGGAGCGAGGAGCCACCTCCG
>JBKPDC010000175.1:0-13312 GCA_046727715.1 Thermodesulfobacteriota bacterium | reverse complement strand
CACTTCCTCGAACTCCGCCTCGACGACGTCGTCCTTGCCCTTGTCGCGCTGGGCCTCCCCGGCACCGCCGGCCGCACCGTCGCCGCCTTCGGGCCGGGAGGCCTTGCTGTACATGGCTTCCGCAAGCTTGTGGGACGCGCGCGCCAGGTCGTCCGCCGCCTTGCGGATGGTGTCGACGTCCTGGCCCTCGAGGGCCTTCTTGGCATCCGCCAGCGCGCTCTCGATGCCGCCCCGGGTGTCCGCGTCGAGGGTGGCGCCGTGCTCCGCCAGCGTCTTCTCGGTCTGATAGACCAGGCCGTCGAGCTGGTTTCGGGCGTCGACCACCTCCCGCTTCTTTCTGTCCTCGGCGGCGTGCGCCTCCGCGTCCTTCACCATCTTCTCGATCTCGTCCTTGCTGAGACCGCTCGACGCCGTGATCTGGATCGACTGCTCCTTGCCGGTGCCGAGATCCTTGGCGCCGACGTGGACGATGCCGTTGGCGTCGATGTCGAAGGTGACCTCCACCTGGGGCACGCCGCGGGGCGCGGGCGGGATCCCGACCAGGTCGAACTGGCCGAGGAGCTTGTTGTCGGCGGCCAGCTCACGCTCGCCCTGGAAGACCCTGATGGTGACGGCCGACTGGTTGTCCGCCGCCGTCGAGAAGACCTGGCTCTTGCGGGTGGGGATCGTGGTGTTCTTCTCGATCAGCTTCGTGAAGACGCCGCCGAGGGTCTCGATGCCGAGCGAGAGCGGCGTGACGTCGAGGAGCAGCACGTCCTTCACGTCGCCCTTCAGCACCGCGCCCTGGATGGCCGCGCCGATCGCGACGACCTCGTCGGGGTTGACGCCCTTGTGCGGCTCCTTCGCGAAGAGCTTCTTGACGCGCGCCTGCACCGCGGGCATGCGCGTCATGCCGCCGACCAGCACTACCTCGTCGATCTCCTTGGTGCTGAGCCCGGCATCTTTGAGTGCCGTCTGGCACGGCCCGTCGAGGCGATCGAGCAGGTCGGCGCACAGGGCCTCGAGCTTCGCCCGTGTGAGCTTCATGTTCAGGTGCTTCGGGCCGCTCGCGTCGGCCGTGACGAACGGCAGATTGATGTCCGTTTCCATCACGGTCGAGAGCTCCATCTTGGCCTTCTCGGCCGCCTCCTTGAGGCGTTGGAGCGCCATGCGGTCCTTGCGCAGGTCGATGCCCTGGTCTTTCTTGAACTCGTCGGCCAGGTAGTCGATCACGCGCTGGTCGAAGTCCTCGCCGCCGAGGAATGTGTCGCCGTTGGTGGCCTTCACCTCGAAGACGCCGTCGCCGATCTCCAGCATGGAGATGTCGAACGTGCCGCCACCCAGGTCGAAGACGGCGATCTTCTCGTCCTTCTTCTTGTCGAGCCCGTAGGCGAGCGAGGCGGCGGTCGGCTCGTTGATGATGCGGAGGACGTTCAGCCCGGCGATCCTGCCGGCGTCCTTCGTGGCCTGGCGCTGGCTGTCGTTGAAGTAGGCCGGGACCGTGATGACCGCCTCGGTCACCTTCTCACCCAGGTGATCCTCGGCCGTCTGCTTCATCTTCTGCAGGATGAAGGCGGAGATCTCCGCCGGGCTGTACTTCTTCCCCCGGATCTCGACCCAGGCGTCGCCGTTGTCCGCCCGGACGATCTTGTAGGGGTAGATCTTGATCGCCTTCTGCACCTCTGGGTCGTCGAAACGGCGGCCGATGAGACGCTTGATGGCGAAGACCGTGTTCTCGGGGTTCGTGATCGCCTGCCGGCGGGCGATCTGGCCGACGAGGCGCTCACCGCTCTCCGTGAAGGCGACCACAGACGGCGTGATCCGGCTCCCCTCGGCGTTGGTGATGACGACGGGGTCGCCGCCTTCCATCACGGAGACGCACGAGTTCGTGGTCCCCAGATCGATTCCGATGACTTTGGGCATCGTTACAGTCTCCTCGGCGGGCGCTTTAATCACCGCCCTCGGGGTTGGCAAGGTTGGATCGGCCCTTGGACACTGTCACCAGGGCGGGGCGCAGCAGGCGATCGTGCAGCCGGTAACCCGGCTGGTGCTCCTCGATGACGGCGTTGGGCTCGTGCTGGGCGCTCTCCACGTGAGCCACGGCCTCGTGCTGCGCCGGGTCGAAGTGCGTGCCCTCGGCGTCCACGCGGCTGACTCCGTGGCGGGCGAGGACGTCGAGGAGGCCCTTCAGGACCAGGGACAGGCCCTCCACCAGGGGCTTCCCGTTGCCGCCGCCCTGGGCCGCCTGTACGGCGCGCTCCAGGTTGTCGACGATCGGCAGCAAGTCGCGCACCAGGCGCTCCGTACCGTACCGAACCGCGTCACTCTGCTCCCGGGCGGCGCGTTTCTTCAGGTTTTCGGCGTCGGCGCGCTCGCGCAGCCAGCGCTCGTGGGCCTGGCGGGCCTCATCACGCGCTGCCGCCAACTGGGCTTCGAGGTTGACAACTTCGTCGGCGGTCTGGGCTCCGATCGGATCGGGCTGATCGACGGGCTCTCCCGCCCGCTGAGTCGCTCCCTGCGGTGGCTTGTGGTGTGGCTTGCGGTCGCGTTCGTCTGCCATGGCTGGTCGTGGAGCCGGACTGGTCCTGCCGGCTCGGCGGGCGGGTAGCTAGGCACCAGAACCCCGTTTGTCAAGGCACGGGACACGGGAACCCCTCACCGCGCCTGGTGGCAGCCCATGCAGGAGTACGCCGACTCGAACATGATGGACCGGCCGGAAATGGCCGGCTCCTGGTTGAAGCGCGCGACGTTGTCGGCCGCGTCGACGATGCGCTGTTCGAGCACGCTGCGATACGGCCAGCGGTCGTAGCCGGTGAGCTGCTGCGCCGCCTGGTAGACCTGCACGCCGGTCGCCACCTGGCCGTCCTTCACCAGCATGTCGCCCAGGTTCAAGAAGAAGCCCTCGACGTTGAACGGCGCGATCCAGGAGTTCCAGCACACGCGCTGGCGGCCGACGCGGGTCTCGCGAGCGAACGTGGCGACGAGGTCGGGCTGGTGCCGATCGACGACGACACCCGCGCACACGTCGATGTTGCGCCACTGCTGCTCGAGGCCGACCTGGAAGCCCGGCGAGTCGCGCGGCAGCTGGCTCAGAATGTAGCCTGAGCTGAAGTAGTTGAACTCGGGCCACGCCGCGATGCCCTCGGCAAAGAGCGCACTGCCCTCCTCGTAACGCGCGGCGTCGCGAAAGAGGATGCCCTCGGCGAGCGTGATGCCGGCCAGAAAGCCGAGCACCCGGGGATCGTCGGGATTCAGCCGCCACGCACGGGCGAACGCCGGCCGGGTCTGCGCGACGCTTTCGCCCACCTCGGCGCCGCTGGCGGCGCCCCGTGCGCGCTCGCCGAGCCGCCAGATGTTGGTCCACGCCACGTGCCGCTCGAGGCTCGGATCGTCGGGACGCTCGGCGAGCGCGGCGTCGAGCCGATCCAGGATCTCGGGGATCGCACCGTAGTCGCCGGCGTGGAAGCGATCCCAGAAGAAGGCATCGGCGGGGTGGAGCGCGTCGCGGCACGGGTCCTCGGGCCCGATTTCCGCACATGCGCTCAACGGCGTCACCGGGCAGGTCGAGAGCGCGTTCTCGGCGACGACCGGCTCGCCGAGTGCCCGGCGGCAGTCGGCGAGGGGCACCGTGCGGCAGCGGCGGCGGACTGCCAGGCAGCGGCCGACTGCATCACGGTGCGTCGCGCGGGCCGCGCGGCGGCAGGCCGCGATTGCGCAGGTCGTTCGCGTGTCGCGCGCAGCGGTGCGGGCTTGCTCGAGACACGCCGCCATCGCCGGCACGCAGCTCCGCCGCTCGGCACCACAGAGTCGCCGGCACTCGCCCGCCGGTCCTCCCTGCGCCGGCGTGACGAGGGACGGCAGGGCCGCGGCAACGAGCAGGAGCATCCGGCGCACGCCGTTGGTCGTACACGACCGGTCCCCGCCGGCGCCAGCGGTTGCGGGGGTGTGGTCGCGATGGTACCAGCACCCTGTTCCCACTCGTGTCCCACGAGATCGCCACGCCGGGCTTCGTCCTGCGGACTCGCCCCTATGGCGAGTCCGATCTGATCGTCACCTTCATCACCGAGCAGCACGGCAAGCTCACCGGCATCGGCAAGGGCGCCAAGAACTCGAAGCGGCGGTTTCCCGGCACGCTGCAGCCCTTCCTGCACGTGCGCGTCGTCTTCCGGCAGCGTCCCACGTCCGACCTGGCGTTCCTCCTGCGCTGCGAGCTCATCGAGGCGCTGTGCGGCATCACGACCGACGTCGACCGCTTCGCCGCCGCAAGCTACGTGCTCGACCTGACCGACCGCATGGTCCTCGGCCGCGAATCCGGCGCCGAGGTCTACACGTTGGTACGCGACGCGCTCGCGCTGCTCGCCGCAGGCGCGCCGCCCGAACCTCTGCTGCGCGCTCTGGAGATACATCTCCTGTGCGCCAGCGGCTGGGCGCCGGTCTTCGACCGCTGCCGCGGCTGCGGCGCGCCGGCGGACACCGCCCTCTTCCTCGCGGTCGAGCGCGGCGGTCTGCTCTGCCGGCGCTGTGTGCCAGTCGGCGAGCCGGTCCGACCCGTCGGCGCCGAGGCAGCGGCGCTGCTCACGCGACTCGCGGCCGCACCGCTCGCACAAGCCAGCGCCGGACGTGGGCTCGAGGAAGCCGCGCGCATCACCGAGGAGCTGCTGACGGCCGTGACGTCGGGACCGGTGCGCTCGCGCGCCTTCCTCGCCCGTACGCGCGTTGATTCCCCGACAACCCTCCGGTAGCTTCGCGACCTTTCGTTCCGCGAGGGAGGATTCGATGGCACGACCGCAGGCCCGCGTGCGGGCGACGAAGCCGCAGAGCCGACCCGCCAAGGCCAGACCGGCGGCGAGGGCGACGGCGCGGCGCTACGTCTACGCGTTCGGCGGCGGGACGGCCCAGGGCCGCGCCGAGATGAAGGATCTGCTCGGCGGCAAAGGCGCGAACCTCGCCGAGATGGCCCGGCTCGGGCTTCCCGTGCCGCCCGGGTTCACGATCTCCACCGAGGTCTGCACGTACTACTACGCGCACCGGCACGGCTATCCCGCGGTGCTGAAGAAACAGGTGGCGGACGCCCTGGCGCGGGTCGAGAAGGCGCTCGGCAAGCGCTTCGGTGACCCCGAGCGGCCGCTGCTCGTGTCGGTGCGCTCGGGGGCGCGCGCCTCGATGCCCGGCATGATGGACACCATCTTGAACCTCGGTCTGAACGACCAGACCGTCCAGGGTCTCATCCGCGAGACCGGCAACGCGCGCTTCGCCTACGACTCCTATCGCCGCTTCGTGCAGATGTATGGCGATGTCGTCCTCGGTCTCAAGCCCGAGAGCAAGACGGAGGAAGATCCGTTCGAGATCGCACTCCAGGAAAAGAAGCGCGAGCGCGGCGTCACCCTCGACACCGACCTCGACGCCGATGCGCTCCAGGAGCTGGTCGACGAGTTCAAAGCGCTGATCAAGATGCGCCGGGGCGTCATCTTCCCCGAGGACCCGCACGAGCAGCTGTGGGGCGCCATCGGCGCCGTCTTCGGCTCGTGGAACAACGACCGCGCACGGGTCTACCGCAAGATGAACGATATCCCCGAGAGCTGGGGGACGGCGGTGAACGTGCAGTCGATGGTGTTCGGCAACATGGGCGCCGACTCGGGCACCGGGGTGGCGTTCACGCGCGATCCGGCCACCGGCGAAAACCTCTTCTACGGCGAGTTCCTGATGAACGCGCAGGGCGAGGACGTGGTCGCCGGCATTCGTACGCCGCTACCCATCGCCGAGCTCGAGCGCGAGAACCCGAAGGTCTACCGGCAGCTCCTGAAGGTGCGGCGTACGCTCGAGCGCCACTACCGCGAGATGATGGACATCGAGTTCACCATCCAGCAGGGCACGCTCTATATGCTCCAGTGTCGGGTCGGGAAGCGCACCGCCACCGCGGCGGCGCGCATCGCCGTCGAGATGGTGGACGAGCGGCTCATCTCGCCCAAGCAGGCGCTGCTGCGCGTGGAACCCGAGCGGCTGAACGAGCTGCTCAGACCCGTGTTCGACGCCGGCGCCGAGGCGCAGGCCGAGCGCGAGGGGCGGCTGCTGGCGAAAGGCCTCAACGCCGGACCGGGTGCGGCCACCGGCGTCATCGCGTTTCACCCCGAGGACGCCGAGGAGCTCGCAGGCGCCGGGCAGCGCGTGATCCTCGTGCGCAACGAGACGTCCCCGGAGGACATCCGCGGCATGGCGGCCGCCGAGGGCATCCTCACCGCGCGCGGCGGTATGACGAGCCACGCGGCGCTGGTCGGCCGGCAGATGGGCAAGGTGTGCGTGGTCGGGTGCGAGGCGCTCGAGATCGACTACGAGGCCGGCACCATGCGCGTGCGGGGACGCAACGACGTACTCCGCCAGGGCGACGCCATCTCGATCGATGGCTTCAGCGGCGAGGTGTTCAGCGGCGAGATTCCCACCAAGCCGAGCGAGGTGGTCGAGGTGCTGGTGCACGGGTCCCTCGATCCGAAGCGGTCGCCGACTTTTCGCCTCTATGCCCGCCTCATGGAGTGGGCCGACAAGATCCGCATGCTCGGCGTGCGCACCAACGCCGACCTGCCGGACCAGTGCGCCCAGGCCATCGCCTTCGGCGCCGAGGGCGTCGGCCTCTGCCGCACCGAGCACATGTTCTTCGGCGAGGGCAAGATCGGCCCCATGCGAGAGATGATCCTCGCCGAGACGCCGGAGGAGCGCCGCGTCGCGCTCGGCAAGCTGCTGCCGCTCCAGCGCGCCGACTTCCGTGGCATCTTCGAGGTGCTCGCGGGCCGGCCGGTCACCATCCGGCTCATCGACCCGCCGCTGCACGAGTTCCTGCCGCACGACGCCGGCGGCCAGGGTGAGCTGGCGGCGCAGATGGGCATCCCCGCCGAGCGCGTGCGCGCCCGCGTCGAGGCACTGCACGAGTTCAACCCCATGCTCGGCTTCCGCGGCTGCCGGCTCGGCATCGTCTACCCCGAGATCACCGAGATGCAGGCCCGCGCCATCTTCGAGGCCGCCGCGGAGGTGAAGGCCGCGGGGCGTGACGTGCACCCCGAGGTGATGATCCCGCTCGTGGGGCACGTGAAGGAGTACGCCCTCCAGGCCGAGATCGTACGGCGGATGGCCGAGACGGTCATGACGGAGCGCGGCGTGCGCTTCCCCTACCTGGTCGGCACCATGATCGAGGTGCCGCGCGGTGCGCTCACCGCCGACGCCATCGGCGGGGTCGCCGAATTCTTCTCCTTCGGCACCAACGATTTGACGCAGACCACGCTCGGCGTGTCACGCGACGACGCCGGTCGGTTCCTCGTGCCCTACGTGAAGGACTACGAGATCTACGGCCGCGACCCGTTCGAGTCGATCGACCGCGACGGCGTGGGCGCGCTCATGCGCGTGGCCGTCGAGAAGGGGCGCGGCGCGAACCGCAAGCTGAAGCTCGGCATCTGCGGCGAGCACGGCGGCGACCCGACGTCGATCGCGCTCTGTCAGGAGCTCGAGCTCGACTACGTGTCGTGCTCGCCGTTCCGCGTGCCGATCGCGCGGCTGGCGGCGGCGCAGGCCGCCCTCAAGAGCTGAGTGCAGCCGATCGAACCCCGGCTGTTCGGCGTCCTCGGCGATCCAGTCGACCACTCGCTCTCGCCCGCGATGCACAACGCTGCCTTCGCAGCGCTGGGGCTGCCGCACCTCTATCTCCGCTGGCAGGTCGGCCCGGTCGAGCTGCCGGCGGCGCTCGCGGAAGCGTGTCGCCTGGGGGTCGCGGGCCTGAACCTCACCGTGCCCCTGAAGGAGACCGTGCTCCCGCTGCTCGACGAGATGACGCCCGAGGCGCACCGCATCGGGGCGGTGAACACGATCGCGCTCCACCGCGGCAGGCTCCTCGGCGACAACACCGACGCCCGTGGCTTCGGGCGCTCGCTCCAGGGCCGGATACGGCTCGCCGGGGCACGCGTCGTGCTCATCGGCGCCGGTGGCAGTGCACGCGCCGTGGGTGCGAACCTCGTCACCGCGGGCTGCGCGGAGATCGTCGTGGCGAACCGCACGCCGGTGCGCGGCGAAGCACTGGCGGCGTGGCTCCGCGGCCTGGGCGCCCGCCGCGTCGAGACCGTGTCACTGGACGCGCTGCGCGACGGCGCGCCGCTCGAGACGGCACGCGCGGTGGTGAACACGACGCCGCTGGGGCTCGCCGGGCGCGCGATCGCTGTGCGCGCCGCCGCCGCGCCGCGCGCTAGCCTCTTCGTCGACCTGGTCTACGGGGCGACGCCGTCGCCCTTCCTCAAGAGTGCCGCCCGCGCCGGCCATCCCACCCTCGACGGCGCCGCCATGCTGCTCTACCAGGCTGCCCTCGCGTTCGAGTCGTGGACGGCCCGTCGGGCGCCGCTCGATGCCATGGGGTCGGCGCTCCGCAGGTCTGGTCTCGCGTTGCCTCGGTTGCGGTGACGCCGCGCCGCCGTCTGCACGAAGCGTGTCTCAACTCCTTCCTGTGCACAGGTGAGCACGTGGGCTCTCCGTAGTCTGCGGCTCATCTTGCCTGAACTCCGGTGACCGCCTAGCCTCGCGCGCGCCCGCCCGGCACGCACGATGACCTCCCGACTCGGAGACCTCCTGCGGCGGCGGGGTCTACTCACCGCCGAGCAGCTCGCGACGGCGCTCATGGCACAGGGCGAGCACGGCGGCGGATTCGCCGCCTGCGTGACCCGCCTCGGCCTGGTGGACGAGGCCGTGCTCGTGCGCCTGCTCGCCGACGAGTACCGGCTCCCCGTCGTCGACCCGTACGCGACCGACATCCCGCGGGCGGCGCTCGATGCCGTGCCCCACGCGCTGGCGCGCCGGCACCACCTGGTCCCCATCGCGCTCGACGGCTCGCTGCTGACCGTTGCCATGGCCGATCCCACCAGCCCGGCGGCACTGGGTGAGCTCAAGTTCCTCTGTGGCCTCGAGGTGCGCATCGCGGTCGCGTCGCTCACGGCCATCCGGGACGCCGTCGACCGCCTCTACGGCCCGGCCTCGGAGCTGGCCGATGCCCTCTCCGAGCTCGGGCCCGCCACGCCTGCCCCCGATCCGGCCGTCGAGGCGGGAGCAGAGGCCGACACCGCGCACGCGCCCATCGTGCGCTTCGTCAACGCCCTGCTCGCCGAGGCCGTCCGCCGCCGCGCCAGCGACGTCCACGTCGAGCCCTACGAGCGGTCGCTCCGGGTCCGGTTGCGCGTCGACGGCGTGCTCTGCGAAGTGACCCCGCCGCCGCCAGGTCTCGCCACCGCCATCACGACCCGGGTGAAGGTGATGGCGCAGCTCGACATCGCCGAGCGACGGCTGCCACAGGACGGCCGCCTGCGGCTCAGATGCGCCGACGGAACCGATGCGGACGTGCGCGTGTCCGTGCTCCCGACACTCTTCGGCGAGAAGCTCGTCCTCCGGTTGCTCGACCACGGCCGGCTGGCACGCAGCCTCGAGACGCTCGGGCTCCAGGAGGACGCACTGGCACAGCTCCGCCTGGCGCTCGCCCAACCGCACGGGCTGGTGCTCGCGACGGGCCCCACCGGCAGCGGCAAGACGACCACACTCTACGCGGCGCTGGCAGCGCTCAACACCACGGCGGTCAACATCTGCACCGTCGAGGATCCGGTGGAGGTCCACCTGCGCGGCGTCAACCAGGTGGCGGCGCGCGAGGACGTCGGTCTCTCGTTCGCCGCCGCCCTGCGCGCGTTCCTGCGTCAGGATCCAGACGTGATCATGGTGGGAGAGATCCGCGACCTCGAGACTGCCGACATCGCGGCCAAGGCCGCCCTCACCGGCCACCTCGTTCTCTCGACCCTCCACACCACCGACGCGCCGGCGGCGGTGACCCGGCTGCTCGACATGGGCATCCCGCCCTTCCTGGTCGCCGGATCGCTCGTCCTCGTCGTCGCGCAGCGACTGGTACGCGTCGTCTGCGCGGGCTGCACCCGGGAGTACCCTGTCGCGCCCGAGGCACTCCGCGCGGCGGGCTGGGACGGTAGGCCGTTCGTCCCGCGGCAAGGGACGGGCTGCGTCGACTGCACCGGTACGGGCTTCCGCGGACGCGCAGCAATCTACGAGCTGATGGCGCCCGACGACGTGCTCCGCGATCGCCTCGTCGCCGGTGCGCCTGCACGCGAGCTGCGACGCCTCGCGTGTGCCGGCGGCATGCGGACGCTGCGTCAGTCGGGGCTGACGCTGGCGGCGCGCGGCCTGACCACGGTGGCGGAGGTGCTGCGCGTCACCCCGGCGGACTGACGCAACGCCGTGAACGCGGCTGCTTCGGGCCCGTTTCGCCATCGAATGCCGGCGCTTGCCCGCACGCGCAATCACGTGGCTCGGCAGCGTGGCATGCGACCTGCTCCCTGGTCCCGTGATGCGTGATATCGAACCCCTGCTCCAGGAGACGGTCTCCCGCGGCGCCTCCGACCTGCACGTCAGCATGGGCAGCCCGCCCATGATCCGGCTGCACGGCGAGCTGGTGGCGCTCGAGCACCCGCCGCTCGGGCGGGCCGAGACGCGCACGCTGTGCTACGGCGTGCTGGCCGACGCGCAACGACGCCGGTTCGAGGCGGAGCGCGAGCTCGACTTCGCGGTCGCTATCCCGGGTCTCGGCCGATTCCGCGGCAATCTCCATCTCACCCGCGGCACGATCGGCGGTGCGTTCCGCGTCATCCCGCAGTCGATTCCCGACCTCGCCGGGCTCGGCCTCCCGCCGGTTGTCGCATCCCTTGCCCTGCTGCCGCGCGGACTCGTGCTCGTCACCGGGCCGACCGGGAGCGGCAAGAGCACGACGCTCGCCGCCCTGATCGATCAGGTGAATCGCGCGCGGCGCGACCACATCGTTTCCCTCGAGGATCCTGTCGAGTTCCTGCACGAGCCCAAGCGCTGCCTCGTCACCCAGCGCGAGGTCGAGAGTGATACGGCAGGCTTCGCGCCCGCCCTGAAGCAGGTGCTTCGGCAGGATCCCGACGTCGTGCTCGTGGGGGAGATGCGTGACCGTGAGACCATCGAGGCGGCGCTCACGGTGGCCGAGACGGGCCACCTGGTACTCTCGACGTTGCACACCGGCTCGGCAGTCCAGACCCTCACCCGCATCATCGACGTCTTTCCGCCCTATCAGCAGTCACAGGTGCGGGCGCAGCTGTCGCTCGCGCTCCAGGCGGTGGTGGCACAGCAACTCGTGCGCCGCCGCGACGGCACCGGACGCGTCCTCGCAGTCGAGGTGATGCTCGCCACGCCTGCCATCCGGAACCTCCTCCGCGACGAGAAGATCCACCAGGTGTACTCGCAGATGCAGGTCGGGCACGCGGGCACCGGCATGCAGACCATGAGCCGCGCACTGGTCGGGCTCGTGGAGCGCGGGCTGGTCGCGACCGAGGACGCCATCGTCCGGGCCACGGAGCCCGACGAGCTCCGCCACCTCCTTGGCGGCACGGCGCACGTGGCGGGGGCGTGAGGACGCGATGGCGGTCGAGGTTTGCCTCGCCTCCCCGGCGCCCGCTGCACCGGCCGCCGCGCGCGGCCGAGGCCGGCGGCGGGTACGTGCGCAGGCGCTCGCGCTGGCCACGCGCCAGCTCGCCGTCATGATCGGTGCCGGAGTCCCCGTCGTGCAGAGTCTCGAGCTCCTGGCCGAGCAGGCCGATGGCGGTCCGCTGCGGCGCACTCTCCACGACGTCGCCCGCCTGGTGGAGGCTGGCAGCACGCTCGCCGAGGCGACGGCGGCGCACGGCGACGTCTTCCCGTCGCTCTACCGCAGCCTGGTGCGGGCCGGCGAGACGGGCGGCGTGCTCGAAGCCGTGCTGCATCGGCTCGCCGCTCACCTGGAGCAGGCGGCACGGCTCCGGCGCACCGTGCTCGGCGCGCTCGCTTATCCCGCCGTCGTCGTCGCCGCGTCGACCGCGGTCACTGCCGTGCTGCTGGGCTGGGTCGTGCCCGTCTTCGCCGGCGTGTTCGCCGCAGCCGGTGGCGAGCTGCCGGCGCCCACGCGCCTCGTGCTGGGGTTGTCAAATGCGTTCCGCGCGCACTGCGGAATCCTCGTCTTCGGTGCAACGGGGACAGCCGCGGGCCTCGCCCTCGCGTCGCGCACGGAGCGCGGCCAGCTGCTGCGCGACCGCGCCGTGCTCCGCATCCCCGCTCTGGGCGACCTGCTCGCCAAGGCGGCCGTGGCGCGTGCCACCCGCACGCTCGGCACCATGCTCGCCTGTGGCGTCGCGATCCTCGATGCGCTCGACATGGCCGCACAGACGGCCGGCAACCGCGTCGTCGCGGAGGCGTTCGCTCGCGCTCGTGCCGGCCTCGCGCGCGGCCGTCCGCTGGCCGCGCCGCTCGCCGAGTCCGCCATCATCCCCACCATGGCGCGGCAGATGGTTGCCGTCGGCGAGGCCACGGGCACGCTCGATGTCATGCTGGCCCGCGTGGCGGACGTCTACGACGAGGAGGTGCACGCCGCCGCGGCCGCCCTGCTCATGCTGCTCGAGCCCGCGCTGATCCTGTTTCTCGGTTTGGTGGTCGGGGGGCTCGTGGTGTCGATGTACCTGCCCATCTTCCGGCTCGGGGCCGTGCTCGGGTGAGCATGGCCGCGTGCCGCCTACCGAGAGGAGGAAACGCATGCACGGAGCTCATCGACGAGGCGCGCAGGGGTTCACGCTGATCGAGCTGCTGGTGGTGGTGGGGATCGTCGGGATCCTGGCCGCCATCGCCATCCCGCAGTTCGGCGCCTACCGCGAGCGCGGCTTTCGGGCACGCGTCCAGTCGGACGCGCGGAATGCCGCGACGGCCGAGGAGGCGTACTTCGCGGAAGCCAACACCTACAGCGCCGACTGCAACACGCTACCCGGCTTCACCAAGTCCGACGGCGTCAGCATCACCTGCACCGGCGACGCGGTCGGGTTCACGATCACCACCACTCACCCGGGTGCGCCCCGCTTCCAGTGCACCTACACGTCCAACCCGGGTGCCGGGAACCCCAACCTCGCTTGCGCCACGACCTGAGCGCAGTTGACGCGCAGGAAGGCAGCCGCTAGCCGTGCAGACCACCGCGCCGCCGATGCCACCTTCCGTCGCCGACCGGGCCGGCGAGTGGCCCGTCTTCGCCCTCGTGCTCCTCGTCGGGCTCGCGGTCGGCAGCTTCTTGAACGTCTGCATCCACCGCCTGCCGGCGGACCAGTCCGTGGTATGGCCGGGCTCCCGGTGCCCGGCCTGTGCGGCGCCGATCGCGTGGTACGACAACCTCCCCGTCCTCTCCTGGCTGCGCCTCGGCGGGCGCTGTCGCGCCTGTCGCGCCCCGATCTCGGCGCGCTACCCGCTGGTCGAGCTCCTCACGGCCGGACTCGCGGTGCTC
>JBKPDC010000174.1:0-3645 GCA_046727715.1 Thermodesulfobacteriota bacterium | reverse complement strand
GCGGAGGAGTCGGGCGCCGTCCTGCTCGAGGTACCCGACCCCGAGCATCCCGCCACGCTTTTGGGATGCCGCCCGATCGATGAGCTCCGCATCCCCGACGGTCAGCGCGATCCCCTCGAGGCGATCGGGCGGTTCGTCGCGCGGGGGCCGGCAGGTGACACTGCCCTGCCTTTCCCGTTCGCGGGTGGCGTCCTCACCTGTCTCACCTACGAGCTCGGCGTGGCCCTCGCGCCCCGGCCCATCCCCCATGCGACGACGCGACCTTTGGCGGTGCTTCGCCGGTATGACCCGCTGCTGGTCTACGATCGGCGTCGCCGGCAGTGGTCGCTCCTGACGGCCGACCCGGCGGCCGCGCGCGCGCCGTGGCTCGAACGGCTCTCGAAGCCCGTGCCAGCCTGGCACGCTCCCGTGGGCGCGGCGCCGCTCACGGCCGCCATGCCCGCCGAGCGCCATCGGGCCGCGGTCGGACGTATCCTCGACTACCTGTCCGCGGGCGACTGCTACCAGGTGAATCTGACGCAGCCCTTCACGGCGCCGCTCGCCGGCCCGCCGTGGGCGCTCTTCGAGCGCCTCGCACGCCTGCACCCAGCCCCGTACACGGCGTACCTCGACCTCGGCGACGCGGTCGTCGTCGCCAACTCGCCCGAGCTGCTGCTCCGCCGGCGTGGTCGCCAGGTCGAGACACGTCCCATCAAGGGCACGCGCCCGCGCGGCGGCGACGCGGCCCGTGACGGCGCGCTCGGCGCGGAGCTGCGCCGCGATCCCAAGGAGCGTGCCGAGCACGTGATGATCGTCGATCTCGAACGCAATGACCTGGGGCGCGTCTGCGTACCCGGCAGTGTCCGCGTGGACGGCCTCTTCGGGCTCGAGAGCCACCCGACGGTGCACCACCTCGTCTCGCGCGTCGCAGGGACGCTGCGCGACGACGTCGACCTCGGTGCACTCCTCGCGGCCGTCTTCCCCGGCGGATCGATCACCGGCGCCCCGAAGCTCCGTGCGATGGAGATCATCGCCGAACTCGAGGATCGGCCGCGCGGCGTCTACACCGGCGCGCTCGGCCTGATCGCGCCGACGGGCGACCTCGAGCTGGCCCTGCCGATCCGCACCGCGGTGGTCTCCCGTGGGCACGTGCGCTGGCATGCCGGGGGCGGGATCGTTGCCGACTCGGATCCGGAGCGCGAGCTGGCAGAGGCGTGGCTCAAGACGCAGGCGATCCGCCTCGCCCTGGGCGAGCAACCGGGCAGGGAGCGCGAGTGCTCGTCTGGCTGAACGGGCGCTTCGTCCGCGCCCGCGACGCCCGTGTGTCGGCGCTCGATCGCGGCCTGCTTCACGGCGACGGGCTGTACGATACCTGGCGCACGTACGGCGGCGAGCCGTTCGCGGTCGCGGCGCATCTACGACGGCTCGCCGAGGCCGCGCGCGTGCTGCGCCTCCCGCCGCCCGGCCCGGCCGACGTGTGGGCGCGACGGGCCCGCGCCATCGTTCGCCGGAACGGGCTGGCCGACGCCACCATCCGCCTCACCATCACCCGCGGCGCGGCCGGCGACTCCCTCGTGCCCGACCGGCCGGCATCCGCGACGCAGCTCATGACCATCCGTCGGCTGCCCGCGGATCTGGCGGAGCAGCAGGCGCACGGCATCGCGGCGGTGCTGCTGCCGTTTCCCCGCGACGTTGCGGCGCCGTGGGCCGGCCGGAAGCTGCTGGGACATCCGAGCGCCGTGCTCGGCCGCATGCTCGCCCTGCGGCGCGGCGCCCGCGAGGGCCTCTACGTCACCGCGGATGGTGAGGTCACCGAGGGCACTGCGTCCAACCTGTTTCTCGTCGAGGGCGGGACGGTGGTGACGCCCCCCGCGACGGGCAGCGTGCTCGGCGGCGTGACGCGCGACCTCGTGCTCCGGCTCGCGCGCCGCGCCGCGCTCCCGGTGCGTGAGGAATCGATCCCCG
Organism: Thermodesulfobacteriota bacterium; assembly: GCA_046727715.1. Taxonomy (GTDB): domain Bacteria; phylum Desulfobacterota; class Binatia; order DP-6; family DP-6; genus CAVQLX01. The sequence continues at coordinate 1,701 of JBKPDC010000174.1, read as the reverse complement.
TCGTGCGGCTGCGCCGCGCGACCGAGGTGTTCATCACCGCGTCGACGGTGGAGATCCTGCCTGTCGTCCGACTCGACGGCCTGGGCATCGGTCCAGCGCGTCCCGGGCCGGTGACGACGGCGCTCCAGCGGCAGTATCGCGCGGCCGTCCAGGCCCTCCTTGGCCGCGCGCGCATTGCAGCGTCACGGTCAAACTGATACCGGCGGGCCCGCGTGGTGCAGCGGGCGGCACAATCGAGCGGCAGGAGTGAGCGTCGCGACTCCGGCAGAGGAGGCGGGACGCTGACGGTGCTGGAGCAGATGGTCACGCGCAAGCCGGTTCACGTGCTGCTGGCGGAGACCGAGGGGGACCACGGGCTCCGCCGCGTGCTCGGCCCGGTGGCGCTGACGGCGCTCGGCGTGGGGTGCATCATCGGGGCCGGCATCTTCGTGCTCACCGGGCTGGCCGCCAACCAGTACGCCGGCCCCGCGCTGGTGCTCTCGTTCGTGGTCGCCGGGATCGGCTGTACGCTCGCCGCGCTCTGCTACGCGGAGTTCGCGGCCATGGTGCCGGTGGCAGGGAGCGCCTACACCTACGCGTACGCCACGCTCGGCGAACTGATGGCCTGGATCATCGGCTGGGACCTCGTGCTCGAGTACGCGGTGGCGTCGAGCACGGTCGCGCACGGCTGGGCGCACTACTTCGTCTCGCTTCTCGGTATCTTCGACGTCGTGCTGCCGACGGCGTGGACCAGCAGCCCGTTCGACTTCGATCCGGAGCTGGGTCACTGGGTGGCGACCGGGGCCGTCATGAACCTGCCGGCGCTGCTGATCGTGCTCGCGGTCACCGTCGTGCTCGTGATCGGCATCCGGGAGAGCGCCGGTGTCAACGCCGGCATGGTGATCTTGAAGGTGGCCGTCGTGGTGTTCGTGATCGTCGTCGGCGCCGGCTACGTCGACACGACGAACTGGCAGCCCTTCATGCCCTACGGTGTGCCCGGCGTGCTCAAGGGGGCGGCCTACATCTTCTTCGCCTACATCGGCTTCGACTCGGTCTCGACGCACGCCGAGGAGGCCCGCAACCCGCAGCGCGACGTCCCCATCGGCATCATGGTGTCCCTGCTGCTCTGCACCGTCCTCTACATCCTGGTGGCGGGCGTGCTGACCGGCATGGTGCCCTACAAGGAGATCGACCTCGACGCGCCGGTGGCGGAGGCGTTCGCGGCGCGCGGGCTCGGCGTCGCGCACCTGGTGATCGCCGTCGGGGCGGTGGTCGGCATCACCAGCGTGCTCCTCGTGCTGCTGCTGAGCCAGGCGCGCATCCTCCTCGCCCTCGCTCGTGACGGGCTCATCTCGCGCCGCTTCTTCGGCGCCGTGCACCCCCGCTTCCGGACGCCGCACAAGGCCACCATCTTGACCGGCATCCTGGTCGGAGTCGCGGGCGCGATCTTCCCGTTGAAGCTCCTCGCCGATCTGGTCAACATCGGGACGCTGATGGCGTTCGTGGTCGTGTGTGCCGCCGTCATGGTCATGCGACGCACGAACCCGGACCTCCACCGTCCGTTCCGGACGCCCCTCGTGCCGTGGGTGCCGATCGCGGGCATCGCGATGAACCTCGCGATGATGTTCTCGCTCGGGTGGGAGAACTGGCTGCGGCTCGCCGTCTGGCTCGCGATCGGCCTCGTGATCTACTTCGGGTACGGCCGCAGGCACAGTCGTCTGG
>JBKPDC010000173.1:0-4997 GCA_046727715.1 Thermodesulfobacteriota bacterium | reverse complement strand
GAGACAGGCCGCACGGCGCGCGCCGGCGGCGCAGGTGGAGTCCGGGGTGGCGGTTCCGCCTGTGCGACCGGGCCGGGCGCCGGCGGGGGGACCACGAACCGCGGGGTGCCAGGCGGCGCCGCGGCGAGGTCGGAACCTGGCGGCGCCGGGGACTCCGTGCGGCCGGTGGCGGTGACCCGCAGGGCGAGCAACGTGCCGACCACGGCGAGGATCACTGCACCCATGGCGAGCAACGTCAGCCGCACCACCCGGCGCGTTGCCGACGTCTGCAGCACGCGGACGCCGGCGCCGGGTGTCGCTCGCGGTTGGCTCGCCATGGCACTGGTTCGCTATATACGAGCAGCTCTCCCGCGCCCGCAAGACTCGACGCCGTGCACGCCGCCGCCACCATCGACCTCCGCGCGCAGCTGCATTCCCGCTTCTCTCGCGTCGTGGCCGGCGCACTGGTTGCCGTGAGCCGCGCGAGCCTGGTCGCCGTCGCGCTCGCCGGCGCGCTCGGCGCATCCGATCTCTTCCTCGTCCCCGTGCTCGCCCCGACCCTGCTGGCATTCTCCGTGCTGCCGGCCGCCGCTGCCTGGCTCGTCGAACGCGCCGCCGCCGCACGGGTGGCGGTGCACGACGACGCGCTGGTGCTGCGCCGCCCCGACGTGCAGGTCGAAGTGGCCCGGACCGAGATCGCGCGGGTCGTCCCCTGGATGCTGCCGCTGCCGGGGCCCGGGGTGTCGTTCGCACTCCGCTCCGGACGGCGCCTGCCGCACGGCCTCGAAGCGGCGGACCCTGTGCCGCTGCTGGCGGCACTGGGGGAGTCCGCCGCCGCGAGACACCCCGTCGTCGTCTGGGCTCACGCGCGTGCGGCGTCGCCGCCCTGGCGGTGGCATCACCTGCTCTGGAAGTTCGTCGGCTTCGCGCTCGCACCCGCCGCCGTGCTCTTCAACGCGCACCAGCACATCGCCTTCGGCGGCACGCTCGGCCAGTATTACCTGGAAGGCCTCGGGCCGTATCTCCGCACCTTCTGCCTCTACTGGCTCACCGTGTCGGGCTTCCTGATCCTGTGGGCGAGCGCGTGGCGGGCGCTCGGAGAGGGGTTCGCGCTCGCGGCGGCCGTCGTCGCACCCTCGCATGCGGCGAGGGTGCGACGCGCCGTCGAGGTCGCCTGCCGCCTCGTCTTCTACGCCGGGGTGCCGGCGCTGGTGGCGGTGCGCTTCCTCGTCTGACGTGGGGGACGGGGAACGGGGGCCCCGCCGGCTACGCCGGCACCCCCGCTTCAAGGAGTCGCCGGGTTGAAGACCGACGCCCCCCACCCCATCCGCTCGTGCCCCCACTTGTTCCACTCGGGATTCTTGCCGCCGACGATTTGCCCCCCCGAGAAGGTCGGTGCTCCGGAGCCGGAGCCGTTGCCGGTGAAGATGTTGATGCCGATCGTGGACGACGTGTAGTGCGTCGGGTGCGTGTCGTCCGACAGCAGGTAGTCGTAGCTGGTGCTCGGATTCACGAAATGCGTGTTCGAGTCGCGGATGGTCGAGCGCAGGGTCACCGTGATGCGGGTCACGTAGTCCGCCTCGGACTCTCCGGGCTGGTAGCGGAGCGCGTCGGAGTCGATCTGGCCGTCGCCGTTCGAGTCGTAGTCGGCCCCCATGTACTGCGCGAAGCTGTCGATGCAGGAGAAGCCGTTCTGGGCCGCCAGGTTGCAGGTGCGCCAGTTGCTCTGCGCCAGGACCTGGAGGAATCTGTCCTGCTTGTTCACGCGCTGGCCGGTCTGCGCGTCGGTGCAGTTGCTGAGCGCGTTGTCCGCGTTGTAGCCGGGATAGTACAGGTTGGAGACCATTTTGCGCGTGGCCGTCGTCGCGTACTGGTTGATGGCCTGCATCGCCAACCCGGTATAGTTGGTGCAGTTGGCGAGCGCGGTGGCGGCCCGGGAGTAGTTGCAGGTCCCGCTCTGCCCGTTGAAGTTGCTGCGCGCCTGGAGGTAGTCGTTGCCGCACATCTCGAACAAGACGACGCGCGTGCTCGTGTTCTGCATGTACGAGCGCTCGCCGACGACCTTGTTGTTGTAGATGTCGCTGGCGACCGCGCCCGACTTCGTGCGCCGGATCACCTCGACGTCGGTGCCCCACGTATTGGACGCGTACTCGCCGTCCACCATGGGGGCGGCCCGCCGCGCCACGCTGAAGATCGAGCCGTTGTAGCCGGCGAAGATCGAGTCGCCGTAGGCGACCACCCGGTATCGCGTGGACGTCCCGGCGCGGTCGATGGTCCAGGACGTGTTCTGGTTGATTGTGTTGGCCCAGGCGGCCGTGCTCGCGACGATCGCCGTCGCGGCCAGCAGCCGGACCACGTGAAGACGGTAACGCATCCCCCTCATGCGAGCCTCCTTCGCGGTCGTCTTCGCGGTCCTCTACGCGAGACGCAAACCCGCCGTCAAGGAAAAAAGCTATCGAGGGGGGGCGCGGCCGCTCGACGCGGTGCGGCGGCCGCAGTGCGTCGTCAGCCGGTCTGGCGTGTGGGGGCGGGCTCGCGATCCGGGCTCGATTTGGCTCGACTCCGCGCGCGCGTCCCGCGGCCCGCGCGCAGGAGGGCTTCGATCTCATCGATGCGCTCGCCGGCGTCGCGATGGCCGATCTCGACCAGCGCCCGGGTGTAGGCGGCGTCGAACAGGAGGTAGCTCATCAAGTCGGCGCTCTGCGCGTCGGGCGTGCCGAGCCCGTCGAGCACCCAGCGCACCACGCGCGGCATGCGGTGCGCGAAGCGCTGCGCCACCATGGCGAGGTCCTCGGACGGGCTCACGACCAGCGGCGTCACGAGGCGCATCGGCTCGCTCACGCGCGCCGCCGCCCGCGTCGGCTTCCGGGCCTCGAGGTCGCCGCCGTACGCGAGGATCAGCTCGTTCATGCGCCGGAGGTGATCCAGGTCGGCGTCGAGATGGTCGAGGAAGATGGCGTTCAGGAAGACGCCACAGACCTGCGCCAGCGGCGGCGACGGCAGCACCGGACCCGACGCGCCCGACTCCTCGGCGGTGGCCAGCTCCTCGCGCGTCAGGTTGTCGGCCGCGCACTGGGAGCGCACGCCCACCGCGAGGACCCGGTCCGCGCCGAGGCGGATGGCGGGGCTGAACGGCGTCGCGAGCCGCAGGGCGCCATCACCGAAGTAGAGATCACCCGCCGCTGAACGCACCCGGACCGGCGGGAACGCCACCGGGATGGCCGCCGAGGCGAGCACGTGGTCCAGGGTGATCTCCACCGGCAGGACGACGCGCCGCGACTTGGACCACACCGGGTGCCCGGCTCGACCCTGCACGAAGGTGAAGGAGCGACCGGAGTGGTAGCTCGTCGCCGACACCGCGACGGCGTAGAGGTGGCCCTGGCGGATCCTCTCCGCGATGCCCCCGAGCGGCAGCTTGTCGGCGAGGAAGCCCCGTAGCGGCGCGGTGTCGAAGAGCGACTGGGTGACGGTGTGCCCGAGGAGCCCGCCGAGGACCATGTCACGCAGGAGCCCGGCGGCGCCCCAGCCGAGGGAGATCAAATCGGTCCGGAAGACGTCCTCCACCCGCAAGGCGGACCACAGCGCCGCCAGCTGCCCGGTCACCTCGTGGAAGCTGCCGCTCCCGCCTGCCACGGCGGTGCCGTTGATGGCCCCGGCCGAGGCCCCCGTCACGATGGCGAACGGCGACGGCTCGTCGCGCAGGGCGGGAATCTCGCCGACGCGCTTGAGCACGCCAGCCTGGTAGGCGCCGCGGGCGCCGCCGGCCGTGAGCACGAGTCCGAGCATGAGGACGTCCCCCCCGCGGCAGGGAGCAACCGCGATGCCAGGCCGAACCGCGCACCTCCGCGCGGCGCGGACCGATCAGCGCCCGTGAGGCTGCTCGCGATCGCGGCAGTCGGTGGCGACGGAATGCGCAGCGAGCCGGCGGGCTACTTGCCGGCCAGGAGCGCCTTCTTGAGGGAGGTGTCGACCGGGGCCGAGCCGATCCAGGCGCCGAACAGCGCGTCCGCGAAGTCCTTGCCCTCGATCGTCCCGATCGTCTTGCCCTTGGCCGCGACGACCGTGCCCTGGCCAGGGGTGTAGGTGAAGGTGATCACCTCCCCCTGATCGGCGCTCGGGAACATCGCCTTCAAGCGTTCGACGCGGTCCTTCAGCTGTGCGGCGTTGCCCCCGGCGTTGGCGTACACCGCGTCGGCGATCGCGTCGCCCATCTCGGCGGCCGGGACGGAGCGCAGCATGTGGAGCTCCGCCCGGCGCACCTGGTCGGCGCCGAGGATGGCCGCCGCGTCCGTGTTCCGCTGCTCCAGGTAGAGCCCGATGGCGTACACCTTGAAGAAGAAGCGGGTGCGGACGCCCGCGCCGTTCAGCGTGAGCGTCTTGCCACCGGCGTCGACCGTGGCGGGGAAGTTGACGCCCGCCACCTCGAGGGCTCCGGCGACTGTGGGGAACAGGCTGAGGATCGCGGCACAGACGACGACGGCGCGACGGCTCATGGCGGCACCTCCCTTTCTGCAGCGCCGTCTAGCGCCGCCGGACGGCAACGGCAATGCGGGTCCGCACCCCGTGGCGTCGGGTGTCCCGGCGTGTCACACCGGCTGCATGGCGACCCTCGACATCGGACGCGTCGGCATCTGGACCTTCGCCCTCGAGCTGCAGCCCGCCGCGAAGGCGCAGGAAGCAGCCGCCGAGATCGAATCACTCGGCTACCGTGCGCTCTGGATCCCAGAGGCCATGGGCCGCGAGGCCCTCACGCATGCGGGGCTGCTGCTCGCCGGCACCAAGCGGCTGACGATCGCCACCGGCATCGCCAACGTCTGGGCGCGCGACGCCGTGACCATGGCGGCGGGGCAGAAGACGCTGGACGAGGCCTACCCGGGTCGCTTCCTGCTCGGCATCGGCGTGAGCCACGCCCCCCTCGTCGAGGGCATGCGCGGCCACCGCTACGAGAAGCCACTGTCGTTCATGCGGCGCTACCTCGACGCCATGGACGCGGCGCCCTTCCTGGCCGCGCGGCCCGG
>JBKPDC010000172.1:0-3728 GCA_046727715.1 Thermodesulfobacteriota bacterium | reverse complement strand
GTCTCGCCGGCCTCCTCGTAGCGGCGCGTGACGCGCCCGCTGCAGGTGATCGTGTCGCCGGGCCAGACCCGGGTTGCGAAGCGCACCCGGTACCGCCGCAGGTTCGCCGGGCCGACGAAGTCGGTGATGCACTTGGCCACGAACCCCGCGGTCAGCATGCCGTGCCCGAACACCGTCGGATTGCCCGCCGCCCGGGCGAAGTGCTCGTCGTGATGGATCGGATTGAAGTCGCCCGACGCGCCCGCGTAGCGCACCAGGTCGGTGCGCGTCAGGTTCTCGACCACGAACGGCGGCAGGACCGCCCCCTCGACGAGGCCCTCGCTCACGGCGTCACTCCTTCACTGTGTCGGCGGTCTCGATGGCCGTGTTGCGCATGTAGGCCACGACGTCGCCGCGCTCGTTCCTGAACTCGGTCTCGCCGATGACGAAGGTCATGGTGCCGCCGCGCTTGCCCTGCTTCTCGAACACGTCCTTCGTGCGCGAGCGGAAGGTCAGTACGTCCCCGGCACGGATCGGCGCCAGGTACTCGAACTCCTGCTCGCCGTGCAGCAGGCGCCGGTAGTCGAGCTTCACCGCGCTGCGCGTGGCGCCCAGGTCGCGCAGCCAGTGGGCGATGGTCATCAGAAAGGTCGGCGGCGCGAGCGCCGCGTCGTCGTCCGCCAGGTAGGCCGGGTTCGCATCCTTCACCGCGCGCGCGAACTCGCGGATCTTGCCCACCTCCACGCGCATCGTGCTCTCCGGGCCCCAGGCCCCGAGCAGGGTACGGTCGATCTCGGCCATGTCGTCCGCCTCACAGGTCGATGTGCTGCGCCACCAGCTCGCGGTTCCACGTCGCATCGCCGAAGGTGACCTCGGAGCTCTTGGCGCGCTTGAAGTAGATGTGCATGTCGTGCTCCCAGGTGAAGCCGATCCCGCCGTGGATCTGGATGCCCTCACCCGAGACGTGGCGGTAGGCGTCGGAGCAGTACGCCTTCGCCATCGCAGCCGCGAGCGGCGCTTCGGCGACGTCGTTCGCCACCGCCCAGGCCGCGTAGTAGGTCACCGACTTCGAGCTCTCGACCTCCACCAGCATGTTGGCGCACTTGTGCTGGATGGCCTGGAAGCTGCCGATCGGCTTGCCGAACTGCTCGCGCACCTTGGCGTACTCGACGCTCATCTCGAGCACCTTCTGCGCCCCGCCGCACATCTCGGCGCACAGTCCGACCTTGCCGCGGTCGACGATGCGGTCGAGCAGCGCCCAGCCCTGGCCCGGCGTGCCGAGCACCCGGTCGGCCGGGACGCGGACATTCGTCAGCACCACCTCGGCGAGCTTGCGCGTCTGGTCCATGGTCTTGAGCTGCGTCACGGCGATGCCCGGCGACTTGGCGTCGACCAGGAAGAGCGTCAGGCCCGCCCGACCGCTCGATCCGGGCGCGCGCCCCACCACCACCAGGTGGTCGGCGACGTGGGCGTCGGGGACGAAGAGCTTGGTGCCGTTCAGCACGTAGCCCGAGCCGTCCGGCTTCGCCTCCAGCGCGATGCCGTCCGCCCCCCAGCGTCCCGAGGGCTCCAGCTGTGCCAGCGTGAGCCGGACCTCGCCGGCCGCGAGCTTCGGCAGCACGGCCTGCTTCTGCGCGTCGCTGCCGCCCTCGAGGAGTGCGACGCCGCCCAGCACCACGGTGGAGAAGAACGGTCCCGGCAGGACGACGCGGCCCATCTCCTCGAGCACGACGATCAGGTCGACGAAGTCGAGGCCCGAGCCGCCGTACTGCTCCGGCAGGATGAGCCCCATCCATCCCAGCTCGGCCATCTTCTTCCACAGGTCGCCGGTGAAACCGACCTCGTCCTCCATCATCTTGCGGACGTAGGTCATGGGCGCTTCCTTGCCGAGGAAATCGCGCGCCGAGCTGCGGAGCATCTCCTGCTCTTCGCTGAATCCGAAGTCCATCCTCGCGTGTTCCTCTCTGCCGAAGTCCGCCTCAGGCGGGTCTCGCCTTCCAGAAGTAGTTGTGGAAGCCGCCGCCGTCGTGGAGGCGGCGCATCGTGAGCTCGACCGGCATGTCGACGGCCACCCCGTCGGCATCGCAGTCGGTGAGCTGGAGATAGAGGCGGCCGCCGCCGTCGAGATCGACGACGGCGTGGCTGGTGGGCGGGTCGGGGCTCTCGTGCAGGTGATCGTGGGTGAACGTGAAGACCCGCCCGCGCCGCGCGAGCGTCACGTCCTCCAGGCCGTCGGGCTGGCCGCACTCGATGCAGGCGCGATGCCGCGGGAACTGCACGACGTGGCACCGCGGGCACCTGCCGCCGTGGAGCGGCAACAGCTCCTTGCGGTCGCGGAACGCGACGACAGGCGACGCCACGTCGGGCAGCCCGGACTCCTTGCGCACCAGCTGCCGGAAGCGCGCGTAGCGGCCGTACGACGGCAGCGTGCGCTTCACCTCGATCTGCTGCGCCACACTGGCGCTCGCCGCCAGGCGCGCGCCGGTGGCGCGGAGCAGGATCGCATCGGCGCCATCGCCGTAGCCGCAGACCAGGATCGTGTCGCCCGCACGCGCCCGCTCGAGCGCGGCGACGAGCAGGAGGAGCGGCTGGGCCGCGCCCGTGTCGCCGATGGTGGTCCAGAGGCCGTCCTGCAGCTGCCGCTTCGGGTCGAGCCCGAGCGCCTTCGCGACCGCGAGCGGCGCGCGGGGGTTGGGCGTCGGCAGCACCACGGTGGTCACGTCGCTCGGCGGGACGCCGGCCTTGGCGAGCGCCCCGCGCGCCACCTGCACCAGGAGCGGGGTGTACCCCACCTTGGTCTCGAACGCGCCCGGAAACGCGCGGGGGAACTCCTGCCCGCTGGTCCGCCAGGTCCCGAGCAGCTCTTCGGCCAGCGTGTGCGTGGCCAGGACCTCGGCCAGCCCGGGCGCGGCGCCGACGAGCAGGGCGGCGCCGGCGTCGCCGAAGCTCTGCTCGGCGGCGGATTCCGGCTCGCCGAGGCGGCGATCCGCGGCCGCGACGAGCACGCGCTCGGCAGCCCCGGCCGCCACCGTGTCGAGCGCCGCCAGCACCGCCGACGTGCCCGCGCGCAGCGTGGCGCCGACGTCGAGCGTGCGCGCAGTCGGCGGCAGGTCGAGCACGGCGGCGATCGTGGCCGCCCCCTGCTTCTCGGCGTACGGCGCGGTCGTCGTGGCGAAGACGACCGCCTCGGGCCGCCCCGCCTCGGCCGGCAGTCCGAGCACTGCGCCGACCGCCATGGTGAGGCTGTCCTCGTCGTGGTTGGCCACGGCCCGTTCGCCGGGTCCGGGCACGCCGCCCCACTCGCGAGCGATCACTTCCCGCAGCAAGCGGTAGCGTGGCACGTAGGCGGCGGCGGCGAGGACTCCGGACATGAGCCCGTTCGAGTAGCAAACGTGGCACCCTCTGGTCCAGCCACGGCCCACCCGGCGGAGCCCCCTCCCCCGCCCGCCCGAAGGGTGCCATGATCCGGTCGCCATTCGACGTGCTCGGGAGGTGCAGCATGAGCGAGACGATCACGGTAGCGCAGTACTTCTACCTCGAGGCGCCCGATCGACCCGGCGAGGCCGCACGCCTGTTCGGCGCGCTCCGGGACGCGGGCGTCAACCTATTCGCGGTGTCCGGATTCCCGCAGGGACGGCGGGCGCAGGTCGATCTGGTTCCGGAGGACCCCGCGCGCCTGCGCGCGGCGGCGCGGCGGCACGGGTGGAAGCTCACGGGACCCAAGCGGGTCTTCCGCATCAGCGGCGAAG
>JBKPDC010000171.1:0-10193 GCA_046727715.1 Thermodesulfobacteriota bacterium | reverse complement strand
CTCGTCGCTGCGGCGCTCCGCGGCTGGCACGTCTAGACCGACCCGGGACTGCCTCTCGGGTCGGCTTTAGGTCCCCTCGTCCTCGCCGTCGCTGGTCGACAGACGCCGGAAGCTGCGGTCTTCCTCGAAGCGCCGATTCATCTTGAGCTCGCGCTCGCGCTCCGCCTGGCAGTTGACGCAGAGACGCGTGAACGGCAGGGCCTGCAGCCTGGCCTCGGCGATGTCGCCCTCGCAGCTCTCGCAGATGCCATAGGACCCGTCAGCGACGCGGCCGAGGGCCTCGTCGATGGCCTGCGCCTTCTCCCGGTCGCGATCGCCGAGGATGAGGTTGATTTCCTTGTCGCGTGCATCGCTGGCGAGGTCATAGGTGTCCATGCCCTCATCCTTGCTCGCGTCGCGGACCTCGTTCAGGTCCTGCTGGACGTTGCGGAGGAGCTGCGCGCGCATCTCTTCCAAGGTCTCGCGGGATTTCTTGAGAAACGCCTTGCGCATCCGTGCACCCCCTTCCCCAGCGGGGGCGGCAATCTAGAGCCTGGCCCCAATCGTGTCAACGGCGTCCGAGGGGACGGATCTCGCCGTGCAGATCGTACGTATCGGCATCCGTGATTTTGGCAAGCACCAGAGTACCCGGGGCAGCATCGCCGCGCAGATGAACGACGCTGTCGATCTCCGGCGCCTGGTCCCCGCTGCGCCCGACGGGCGTTCCCGGCCGTCATCCCTCCCCCTCGACGAGCACCTCGATCAAGCGCCCGACCTGTGCGCGGGCGCACCGCGCGGTCACGCGCGCCTGCGTCGCCATGACGCGCTCCCACCGCCGACGGCGTCCGCCTGGTTCTTCGGACAGCCGAGGGTGAGAACGTGCACGCGGCGCCGCGACTCCACGGGAATCAGTCCCTGAAGTTGACGAACTGCATGGCGATCCCCAGGTCGCGGTCGCGCAGCAGCTTGGTCACGATCTGGAGATCGTCACGCTTCTTGCCGGAGACGCGCACCTGGTCGCCCTGGATGGCGGCCTGGACCTTGAGCTTCTTGTCCTTGATCAGCTTGACGATCTCGCGTGCCTTGTCGGTCTCGATGCCCTCTTGCAGATCGAGTTGCTGTTTGGCGCTGCCGGCGGGCCCGGGCTCGATGGGCCGCTCGCGCAAGGCCTTCAGCGGCACCTGCCGGCGTGCGAGCTTCTCGCGCAGGATGTCGGCCAGCGCACGCACCTTGAAGTCGTCGGCGGAACGCAGGTGGATGGCATGCCCCTCGCGCCGCACCTCGGTGGGGGTGCCCTTGAAGTCGAAGCGCTGGCTGACCTCCTTCAGCGTCTGATTGATCGCGTTGTCGACCTCCTGGAGGTCGAGCCTGCACACCACGTCGAACGACGGCATCGGGGGCGGGCTCAATAGGTCGGGGGCTTCACGACGTCAACCCCGGGGGGCGGGGCGAAGCGGAAGAGGCCGGGCGCGAGGGTCACGTTGCGCCGTTCGCCCGAGAACAGGATGCGCGTCGTGGTGCCGGCGGCGTCGGTGATCTTCGCCTCCGCGACGCTGGCGTCGGACTTCCGGACGCCCAGCTCGAGCGTGCCGACCCCCGTGTCCGTCTGCTTCGGGAGCAGCTTGAGCACCCACTGCTCGGGCTCGTTGCTGACGAGGTCGGCATGGAAGTCGCGCTCGACCTTGCCGAGCCCGGCGAGAAACGTGACGGGCGTGCCCGACTGGAACGCCTGGCCCAGCGGCGCCTTGATCACCTGCTTCAGATCGGGCTGGTAGATCCAGAGCGTCTCGCCGTCGCCCACGATGGTCTGTGCATCGGGCGGGTCGTAGTCCCACCGCATGCGGTTCGGCTTCTCGAAGGCGACCTTGCCCTTCGTCTCGAGGGTGCCGGCCAGGGTCTTCGATTCGACGATCTGGCGGAAGTCGGCCTGCATCGTGCGCGTGTCGTCGTACCGCCGTTGCAGGCGGTCGAGCGCATCGCGGAGGGCGTCGGCGTGCGCGGGCACGGCGAGAGCGAGTGCCGTCAAGATGAGCGCGGAGCGGCGAAGCATCCCGGGACGGCTACCGTGCCGCTCTGGCCCGCGCAAGCGGCGCTCGGCGCCGTGTCAGGATCGCGGCTGGACAGACTGCTCACCGACCGTCGCCGGTGACACCCAGGACAGGAGGGGCGTGGTCATGAGGGTGGTGGCGAGCGCCATCACCACCAGCATCGCGAACAGCTCTGGCGAGATGACTCCGATGTCGAGCCCGACGTTGAGGATGACGAGCTCCATCAGGCCGCGCGTGTTCAGCAGCAGGCCGAGTGCCGTGGCCTCCCGCCACGACATGCCACCCGCGCGTGCCGCAACGGCAGAGCCGCCGACCTTGCCGGCGATCGCGACCACGACGATGAGCGCGCACCAGCCCCAGAGCTCCGCGCCGCGGATCAGGTCGATGCGGGTCCGGAGCCCCGTGAACGCGAAGAAGAGCGGCAGGAAGAGCACGACCACGAGGTCTCCGAAGCGGTCCCGCACGTCCCTCACCAGGCGGGGATCGCGCGGCATGACGGCGCCTGCCAGGAACGCGCCGAAGAGCGCGTGCACGCCCAGCCGTTCCGTGATCCAGGCGGAACCGAGCACGAGCAGGACGACCGCGGCGCCCAGGCCCTGGCCAGACGCGTCAGCCAGGGTGGCCCTGCGGGTGAGCGCCAGCAGCGCGCGGCGCCCGACCGTGATCATGAAGGCGCCGTATGCGACGGTGCCCCCCACGGTGAGCCAGAGCGGTACCGGCGGGGACGCGGCGCGGACGATCACCACCACTACCGCCAGGATGCACCACGCGGTGACGTCGTCGACGGCGGCGCAGGCGAGCGCCACCGCGCCGAGTCGAGTGCGCACCAGGCCGCGCTCTGCGAGAATGCGGGCCAGGACCGGGAACGCCGTGACGCTCATGGCCGCCCCCAGGAAGAGCGCGAACCCTGTGAAGCTCACCGCCGCGTGAGACAGGCGGGGATAGAGCAGCAGCGCCAGCGCCGTCCCGAGGAGGAACGGCGCCGTGATGCTGGCGTGGCTGGTCAGGACCGCGAGGTGGCCGCGCTCGCGCAGGACGCGCAGGTCGAGCTCGAGTCCGACGAGGAACATGAACAGGAGGAGCCCGATCTGACTGAGGGCGCCGAAGAACCCGAGGCTCGCGGGCGGGAAGAGGATGGCCGATACGCCTGGCAGCAGCGCACCCAGCACCGAGGGCCCGAGGACGAGGCCGGCGACCATCTCGCCCACCACGCGCGGCTGGCGCGCCGCGCGCATGATCCTGCCCGCGACGGCCGCCGTCCCCAGCACGACGACGATCTGGGCCAGCAGGAGCAGCAGATCGGGAGCAGCACCCGTGGAAGCCGGCGATGCCGCCGTCGCGGCGGTCGGAGGCGCCGACAGCCCCTGGCCGCGACGCAGGACGACGACCAGCGCGGCGAGCGGCAGCCCGACGAACGCGAGGTAGAGGATCCCACTCCGCTGCGAGTGTGTCACTGAAGATGGACCTCCGCAGGTCACGCCAGCCGTCCTGACCGCGCCGGGTCGGCCGCCATCAGCACCAGCCCCGCCAGGCACGCCACCCCCATCACCTCGAACATCGCGCGAAACCCCACCCACTCCGCCAGCAGCCCGCAGAGGGGGGTGCCGACGACGGCGCCCAGGTCGAGCGCGGCCGTGTGGAGGCTCACGACCGTGCCCTGCAGGGGCGCGGGCGCACGGGTGATGGCGAGCGCGTTCAGCACCGGGAAGAGCGTGCCGTGACCGGCCCCACAGGCGAGCCCGCTCAGGATGAGCACACCCGGCGCGGGCAGGAGCGCGAGCCCGGCGAGGCCGAAGCCGAAGAGGGCGAAGGCAGGATACGACACCAGGTGGGCGCCGAGCACGTCGAGCGCGCGCCGTCCGAAGAGCCGGATGGCGACACTCATGGCGGCGTATGCGGCGAAGAATGGCCCGCTGCGCTCGAGGCCGACGTCTCGCGTGTAGGGCGCCACGAAGAAGAAGGCGGCGTTGATCGCGACGCCCAGCACCACCGTGACGGCGAGGACCAGCGGCAGGCCCGGTTGCCCGGCAGTGTCGCGCAGCGCCCGGAGCCCGGCTCGCGGCACGGCGTCGGCCGCCCGCAGCACGGGCGGCCGCGGCGGCACGAACAGCGTCAGCGCAAGCGAGACCAGCGCGAAGCCGGAGGCGGTCAGCAGGAAGGCCGGGAACCCCGCGCGCGCGATGATGGCCTCGCCGAGCATCGGCGCCACGCCGTTCGCCGTCATGCCGAAGACGCCGAACACGGCGATGCCCTCGGCGCGCCGCTCGGGCGGCGTCAGGTCGGCGGCGTAGGTGAAGTACGACGCGAAGAGTGCGCCCCAGACGATGGCGTGCAGCGTCACCCACACGTAGATCCACGGCCCGGCCGTGCGCAGAGCGAGGAACGGAAGCCACGAGAGCGCGTTCGCGATGCCGGCCGCCAGGAGGACGGGCCGCCGCCCGAGCGAGTCGAGCAGCATGCCCACCCAGGGACGGGTGACCACGCTCGCCGCCGTCCCGACGCCCAGGACGAGCCCGATCGTCAGGTCGCTGCCGCCGAGCTCGCGGATGAGCAGCGGCACGAGCACGAACATGGCGAGGCTCATCGCCCCCGCCAGGTGCACCGCGCACGCCGTCCAGAAGGCGCGCGTGTAGAGCGGCGGCAGCTCAGCCGTCGATGCGGCGGGCAATGACCTCGCGGCCTTTCGCGCCCGACGGTGCGGAGACCACGCCCTCGCGCTCCATGCGCTCGATCATGCGGGCGGCACGGTTGTAGCCGACGCGCAGCCGCCGCTGCAGCCACGAGATGGACGCCTGGCGATGCTCGGTGACCTGCGCGACCGCCAGGTCGTAGAGCTCGTCGGAGAAGTCCTCGACGTCGTCGTTCTCGACGTCGTCCTCGTCGTCGCCCTCGAGGAGTGCCATCTGGTAGCGCGGCTGCTCCTGGCGCTTGATGAAGTCGACCACGCGGTGCACGTCCTGGTCGGAGACGAATGCGCCGTGCAGGCGTGTGACACGCGCGGTGCCGGGTGGCAGGAAAAGCATGTCGCCCTCGCCCAGCAGGCGCTCGGCGCCGACGGCGTCGAGAATGGTGCGCGAATTGGTGCCCGACGTGACCTGGAACGAGATGCGGGCCGGGAAGTTGGCCTTGATGAGCCCGGTGATCACGTCGACCGACGGGCGCTGCGTGGCGAGGATCAGGTGGATGCCCGCGGCGCGCGCTTTCTGCGCCAGGCGCGTGATCGACTCCTCGATCTCGTGGCCGACGGTCAGCATCAGGTCGGCGAGCTCGTCGATGATGACGACGACGCGCGGCAGGTGGCGGTGCACCAGGCCCTGCGGCTCCGGGCCCTCGACGGCGGCCTCCTCGTCGTCCTCGGTGCCCTCGGCGTCGTCCTCTTCCTCGGCGTCGACGTCCGCCGCCTGCGCGACCAGGCGGTTGTAGCTGTCGATGTTGCGCACCCCCTTGTCGTGCAGCAGGCGGTAGCGCTCCTCCATCTCCTTCGTCATGTTGGCGAGCGCCGCCGCCGCCTTCTTCGGGTTGGTGACGACGGGCACCAGCAGGTGCGGGATGTGCTCGTAGACCGACAGCTCGAGCATCTTCGGGTCGATCATGATCATGCGCACGTCGCGCGGCGAGGCCTTGAAGACGATGCTCATGATCATCGCGTTCATCGACACCGACTTGCCGGTGCCGGTGGCGCCCGCGATCAGGAGATGCGGCATGCGGGCCAGGTCGTGCACGTAGACGTTGCCTGTCGTGTCCTTGCCGATGGCGAGCGTGAGCTTCGACTCGGCGGCGCGGTAGGCGTCGCTCTGCAGCATCTCGCGGATGAAGACCGTGTCACGTCGCGGGTTCGACACCTCGACCCCCACCACCGGCTTGCCCGGGATGGGGGCCAGGATGCGCACCGATGCCGCGCGCAGCGCCATCGTCAGGTCGTCGGCCAGGTTGACGATGCGGCTCACCTTGACGCCCGGCGCGGGCTCGAACTCGAACGTGGTGATGACCGGCCCGGGCCGGACCGCGACGACCTTGCCCGCGACGCCGAAGTCGGCGAGCTTGTTCTCCAGGATGCGCGAGCTGGTGAGCAACGCGGTCTCGTCGATGGGCTGCGCGCCCTTCTGTGGTGGATCGAGGAGACTCGGCGGCGGCAGGCGATAGGAGTCCTCGGCGAAGAGCTCCTCCTGCGTCTCCAGGCGGCGCCCGCGCCGGGGCGTCTCGGGCTTGCGCTCGGGCTCGCGGATGATGGGCGGTGGGGCATCCGCCTTCTCCGTCTTCTCGGCGCGGCGGAACGATAGGTCGTCGAGCGCCTCGGTGAGCGGAACGGGGACGCGCGCCGTGCGAGCCGGGCGGACGAGCGGAATCGGCTCGGCGGCGGCCGCCGGCTGCCGCCGCACGCGGGCCACGATCCACGCCGATCCCGCGCGCACGCACGCGAGAATGCAGCGGCCGAGGCGGCCCACCGTGTCGAACGCGGAGATGCCGGTGGCGAGCACGAGCGACATGACGAGCGCGACGCCGATCACCAGGTAGGCGCCGGGCGCGCCCATCAGGTTCCGCAGCACGGTGCCGAGGAAGCCGCCGAGCCACCCGCCGCCGTGAGTCGCCGCCTTCCCGCCCACGAGCAGACCCGCCAGCGCCGCGACGCCGCACACCAGCAGCACCGCGCCGCCGAGGCGCGAGCCGCCGAGGTCGTCCGTGCCGCGTCTGAGCAGCGCCAGGCCGACGAGCGCGAGGTAGACGGGGAGCAGATAGGCCGCCACACCGACCGCGCGCAGGGCCGTGTCGGCGAGCAGGTGGCCGAGCGGGCCGCCCAGGTTGTTGCGCGGGGCTTCGGGCGAGTACGACAGCAGCGCGAGGGCGATGAAGACCGCCACCGCCCCACCGATGAGGGCTTCGGCCTCCCGCAGGATGTGCCGTCCCGTCTCCGCCGGGACGCCCGCCGTCTGACGTCGCGCCGCCATCACAACACCACCACCACAGCCCGGGCCCGGTGTACTACATCTCGAGGACGAAGGGGAGGATCACCGGCCGGCGGTCCATCCGCTTGAAGTATCGGCGCAAAGCCTTCCGGACCTCTTCCTTGACCTCGGCCGGATCGGTGCGTGACTCGGGGTTGATCCCGTCCAGCGCCTCCAGGATCACCGAGCGCGCGCCGTCGAAGACCTCGGGACTGGCCTCCTCGGCGACCACACCGCGCGACACCAGATCGGGTCCGGCGACCAGCTCACCCGATTGCTGCGCGATGGCGAGGACCGCCAGCACGAGACCATCCTCCGAGAGATGCCGGCGGTCGCGCAGCACGACGTCGCCGACCTCGCCGAGCCCCTTGCCGTCGACGAGGACCCGTCCGGCGGGCACGCGCTCGGCCCGCGCGGCACCGCCGGGCCCGACCTCGAGGACGTCGCCGTCCTCGAGCAGATGGCAGCCGTCGGCCGGCACGCCGACCTCGCGCGCCAGCTGGAGGTGGCGCACCAGGTGGCGATACTCGCCATGCACCGGAACGAAGTGGCGCGGGCGCACGAGGTTGAGCACCAGCTTCAGCTCCTCCTGCGACGCATGGCCGGAGACGTGAATGGGGGTATTGCGCCCGTAGTGCACGATCGCACCGCGCCGATAGAGATGGTTCACCAGGCTCGAGATGGCGCGCTCGTTGCCGGGGATGACGCGCGACGACAGCACCACGACGTCACCGGGCGACAGCGTCACCTGCTTGTGCGCGTCCATGGCGATGCGGACCAGCGCCGACGCGGCCTCGGCCTGGCTGCCGGCCGTGAGCAGCGTGACCTGGTGCCGTGGCATGTCGCGCAGGACGGCCAGGTCGATCAGCGTGCCGTCGCTGACGTGCAGCCGGTCGAGATCGCGCGCGGTGGCGATGTGCGACGTGAGGCTCCGTCCGACCAGACCCACCTTGCGCCCGTGGCGCACGGCCAGGTCGATCACCTGCTGCATGCGATGGATGTGCGACGAGAAGGTGGTGACGACGATGCGGCCGGCGGCCTCGCGGAAGATCTGCTCGAGGTGCACGCCGACCGAGCGCTCCGACGGCGTCACGCCGGCGTGCTCGACGTTGGTCGAGTCCGACATGAGGAGGAGCACGCCCTCGTCGCCCACCTCCGCCAGGCGGCGCAGGTCCGGAAGCCGACCGTCGAGGGGCGTCTGGTCCACCTTGAAGTCCCCCGTGTGGACCACCGTGCCGGCGGGCGTGCGCACGATCAGGCCCACGGAATCGGGAATCGAGTGCGTCACGGCGAAGGGCTCCACCGCGAACGGACCCACCCGGATCGGCTCGCTCTCGTACACCGCGAGCGTGGCCTGGACGTCGTGCTCGCGCAGCCGCGAGCGCACGAAGCCGATGGTGAGCGGCGTCCCGTAGACCGGGACGTCGAATTCGCCGAGCACGTAGGGCAGCGCACCGATGTGGTCCTCGTGGCCGTGGGTGAGGAAGATGGCCCTGAAGCGAGCCCCGAGCGTCCGGACGTAGCTCAGATCGGGAATCGCGACGTCGACGCCGAACATCTGCTCGTCGGGGAACATCACCCCGCAGTCGACGGCGATGGCCGTGTCGCCGCACTCGAGCAGCAGCAGATTGAGCCCGATCTCCCCGAGGCCACCGAGCGGGATGATGCGGAGGTGCGCCGCGCCGTCCGCGCCCGTCACCGTGCCTCCGCGAAGCGGGGGCGGGACACGTGCCGGGCTCGCGTGCGCGGCAGCATGCGCTCGAGGTGCTCGCGCACCCGCTGCATCAGTTCCTCGCACTGGACGCTGGCGACCGGGATGGGCTCGCCGACCAGGACGTCGATGTCGCCGCCATGGATCTGCCACCCGCGGCGCGACAGCACCTCTGGGCTCCCCTGCACCACGATGGGAACGATGGGAATCTTCGCTTCCTGTGCGAGCACGAACCCGCCCTTCTTGAACGGCAGCAGTGTGCCGTCACCGGGACCGCGCGTCCCCTCGGGGAAGATGATCACCGACAGCCCCTGGCGAATCTTCTCGACGGCGGCGCGCAGACTCGCCATGGCCTGCACGTGGTTGCTGCGATCGATGATGATGTGGTCGGAATGTCGCAGCGCCCAGCCGAAGATCGGCACGCGCGTCAGCTCCAGCTTCGCGACCCAGCGGAGCTGGAACTCGGGTAGCGCCGCCACCACGGCGAGGACGTCGAAGAGGCTCTGATGGTTCGACATGAAGACGTACGGTGCGTGGGGGTCGAGCGGCGTCTCGCGGCGGGCGTGCACGCGCACCCCGGTCAGCAGCAGGTTGATCCGCACCCAGAGCTGCGAGAGACGGTATCCCCAGCGACCGTCGACGGCGCTCGCAACCACGACCGCCGGCGCGAACAGCGCCGTGTTCAGCGCGATCCCGAGCAGCTTGAGAATCGAGAGCAGGACCACTGGACCCTCACCCGCCGCCGATGCGCACCCCTGCCGTCCTGGGTGAATCAGAGGCGAAAATAGCGGGGCGTCTGCGTGGAAGTCAACGCGCGCTCCCCGTGCGATGGTGAGCAGCGGAGCATGTCGAGCCAACGATCCGCGTGCGTCGCATTGACGCTCCGTGACGCCGCGACTATCGTTCGGTTCCGGAGGGCGCGGCGATGTCGGTGAACAAGGTGCTGCTGATCGGCAATCTCGGGAAGGATCCGGAGGTGCGCTTCACCGGAGGCGGACAGGCGGTGGCCCGGTTCCCCGTCGCCACCAGCGAGGTGTGGAACGACCGTGAGGGCCAGCGTCAGGAGCGCACCGAGTGGCACAACGTGGTCGTGTGGGGGAAGCAGGGCGAGACCTGTGGGCAGTACCTCCAGAAGGGCCGCCAGGTATACGTCGAGGGCTCCATCCGCACCCGGCAGTACGACGACAAGGACGGCAACAAGCGCTACATCACCGAGGTGATCGCCCAGCGCGTGCAGTTCCTCGGCGGCCGCGGCGGCGACGCCCCATCTCGCGTCGGCGGCCGCGATCAGGCGGCCGGCGAGGACATGCCGCCCGCGCCGCTGCCGGAAGACGACGACATCCCGTTCTGAGCCGCTCTACCCTCGCTCCCCCCACAGGACCGGCAGTCGGATCGCAAGGCGCGGGAACAGCGACGGGCGGAAGCGCGCGTCGCCCTGGAGGTCGGCCTCGACGACGTAGCGTCCGTCCTCCAGGCGCCACGCCTCGAGCTGCCGGCGACGCGGGTCCACGA
>JBKPDC010000170.1:0-9932 GCA_046727715.1 Thermodesulfobacteriota bacterium | reverse complement strand
CTTCCGGCTTCCCGAATGCGAGCGTGCACATGCCGAGGTGATCTCGTTTCACCACCGCCTGCTGCTCGGCGACGACCGTGACATGGACGACGTGATCGACGCCTTCGCCAAGGTGTGGGATCACCTCGAATAGCTCGACGGATGCGGTACGCCACCATCGTCCTCCTGATCGCCGGGACGGTCCTCCTCGGCTTCGTGCTCGCCCGGGTCGATCTCGGGGCAGCCTGGGCTCGACTCCACGACATCGGCTGGCCGGGCGTCGCGGTGCTCGTCGCGCTGCTCTTCGCGGCCTCGCTCACGCAGGCCGCGGTCCTGAGCCAGACCGTCGCATCCAGCCGCGCCATGCCGCACCGGACCTACGCACTCTGGAAGGTCTGGATGGTCGGGGAGGCGTTCAACACGATCACGCCGCTGGCCTCGTTCGGGGGCGAGCCCGTCAAGGCCGCCTTGCTGAAGAAGCACTACGGCGTGGGATTGCGCGATGCGACCGCCGCCCTCGTCCTGGCGCAGACGATCAACATCGTCTCCCTGGTCGTCTTCCTCGTCGCCGGCTTCGCGCTGCTGCTGGGGAGCGACGCCATCCCGTCCGCGTACCGCGTCACCGCCGGCTCTGCGCTCGCAGCCTTCGCGGGCTGCGTCCTGCTCCTGTTCCTCACCCAGCGCCATGGGATGCTGTCGCGGGTGGCCGGGCGCGTCGCGCGCACGCGCCTCGGCGGCCGCGCGCAGACCCTCGTGGAGCTGGTCCGCGATGTCGAGAATCGCCTGATCGCGTTCTACACTGGCGCGCGCCACCGGGTTGTGCTCGCCGCGGGCCTGGCATTCTCGTACTGGGCCTTCGGAATGCTCCGGACCTACGCGACGATGGCGTGTCTCGGGTGGCCGATTTCGTTGGCGGACGCTTGGAGGATCGAGGCGGCGCTCCTGCTCGTACGTTCCGTCCTGTTCCTGGTGCCCGGAAACGTCGGCACGCAGGAAGCGGCGCTGGTCACGAGCTGCGCCGCGATCACGGGCTCGACCACGCTCGGACTGGCGATGGCCATCGTCAGGCGCGCCCTCGAGCTCGCCTGGGTGGGAGTGGGCCTGATCGTCGGCTGGACGTTCTCCTGGGCCCCTGAAGCTCTTCCGCAACCGCTCAGCGATCCCGCTCGGCCCCCCGACGCCTGACCTCGGGGCCTCCGCCGCACGCGAGCCGGGCTCAGGTCGCGAGCATCGTCTCCGCGTCGCACCGGGCTGCCGCCCACGGGCTGGCCGCGGCGCCCAGCTCGGGATCCCACATGCCCTGCTTCCGCATGACGGACACGATGTGCTTGTAGGTCACCAGGGCCGAGAAGGCGGCGTTCAGGCCCGATGGCTTCCGCTTCCACGGGCGCAGGACCCGGAGCGGGATGCGCCGGAACTCCGGACCCATCGACGCGAACGCGCGCAACAGCCGCGTGTAGTACTCGGCGCCTTCCTCGAGGCCGACCCCGAGATACGCCGAGCCCGACTCGGGCCAGACCTCGAAGAGGCCCAGCAGGCGCTCCGTGAAGTGAACGGGGTGGTAGAGGCGATTCAGGAGCCAGCGCGTGCCGTGGCGAAGCTCGTCCACCGACATCTGCTTCGGCACGATGTTGGTCTGGGAGTAGTGATCAAAGTCGGGGCGATCGACGAGCCGCCCGTCCGCCCGCAGCCGCTGCTCGAGCGGGGTGCGCGCCGGGGCGTTCAGCATGCCGGGACTGCAGATGGGCACGTTGGCCGCCTGGAGGAAGTCGAACTGCTCGCGGAACACGTCCGTGGTGTCGTGGTCGAACCCGACGATCATGCCCGCCTGGACGCAGACGCCCAGGGACTGAAGCTCGCGGATGCTCGCCTGCAAGTCTCGCCCCACGTTCTGCCGTTTCTTTGCCTCCGCGAGTGCGCTCTTGTTGGGAGTCTCGATGCCGACGAACGCCACGTTCAGCCCCGCCGCGGCGCAGAGGGCCACGACGTCGGGGTCGCGGACGATGTCGATCGAGAGCTGCGTCGAGAAGATCACCGGCTCCGCTCGCTCCCGATTCCAGTCGCGCAGGGCGGTGAGGATCTCCGTCGCCTTCTTCCGGTTGACGGTGAAATTGTCGTCCGAGAGGAAGATGGAGCGATAGCCGTATCCGTAGAGCGTGTCCGCCTCGGCAATGATCTGCGAAACCGCCTTATGGCGGATGCGACGGCCCAGATACACGATGACGTCGCAGAACTCGCACTCGAACGGGCAGCCACGGCTCGTCTGGATGACGCCGATCGTGTACCGGTCATTGCGCAGGAGGTCGATGCGCGGCGGCGGCGACAGCGCGAAGTCGATCTTCTCGGCCTCGTCGTAGCACGCGCGATGTCGTCGGGCCCGGAAGTCCTCCAGGAACGCGGGCCAGGTGCGCTCGGCCTCGCCGGTGAAGAGGATGTCACAGTGGGGCCGGCAGCGCTCCGGGCTGAGGGAGGCGAACGGGCCGCCGATCGCGACCAGCCGTCCGCGTTCGCGGAACATGCGCGCGAGCTCGACCATGCGCCGGCTCTGGCTGACGTAGCCGGTGATCCCGACCAGGTCGCACGGCATGTCCAGATCGACGGCCTCCACGGTCTCGTCGCAGATCACCACGTCGACGTCCGACGGCGTCAGTGCCGCCAGCGTCGGCGGCGCGAGGTTCGGGATATACCCCGGCTTGCCGGTGATGTCGGCTGCTTCCGTGAGGCTCCAGAAGCTCGCCTGCAGGCCGGGATTCACGAGATAGATGCGCACGGTGCACCTCCGTCAGGTCGCGAGTCCGCCGTCGACATGGACGACCGCGCCCGTCACGTACCGCGCGGCCGGGGACAGGAGGAACGCCGCCACCGGCGCGACGTCCTCGGGCTCGCCGAAACGACGCAGCGGAATCAGCTCCGTGGCCTGCCGCTCGTATTCCGGCTTCAGTCCCGCCGTCATGTCCGTCCGGATGAAGCCCAGGGCCAGGGCGTTGACGGTGATCTGCAAGCGCCCGACCTCCTTCGCCAGTGCCTTGGTGAAGCCGATGATCCCGGCCTTCGACGCCGAGTAGTTCGCCTGACCGGGCATGCCCACGATGCCGCTCACCGAGGTGACGTTGAGGATACGGCCGCTTTTCGCCTTCATCATGGGCGTGATCACGGCCCGAGAGAAATTGAACACCCCGGTCAGGTTGGCATCGATCACGGCCTGCCAGTCGTCGGCGCTCATCGTCATGAGGAGCTTGTCCCGCGTCATCCCCGCGTTGTTCACGAGCGCCCGGATCTCCCCCAGCTCGCTGCGGGTGCGCGCGATCATCTCGCGCACGCGGTCGAGATCGGCCGAATCCACCTGGGCAGCGAGTGCTCGCACGCCGAGCGCGCGGAGCTCCTCCGTCAGCGTCTCGGCCAGATCGGCTCGCGCCCGATAGGTGAACGCCACGTGGCACCCCTGCCGGCCCAGCTCGAGCGCGATGGCTCGCCCGATTCCCCGCGTCGCGCCGGTCACGACGGCGACCTCGCCCGCGAACGTGCTCATGAATCGCCGTTCCCGGACCGCTCGGCGAGCTGCTCGTCGACGAGCCGCGTGAAGGCTTCCGTTTCGAGACGGAGGCGGTCGGCTGCGCCGTCCTGCAGGAAGCACTCCTTGAGGGCCCGCACCGCGGACTGCGGCTTGGCGGCGAGCTCGCGGGCCAGCTCCTGGGCGGTCGTGAGCACACGGTCCCGGGGCACGAGCCGGTCGATCAGTCCCCAGGCCAGCGCCGTCTCGGCCCGGATCATCCGTCCCAGGAACAGCATCTCCTTGGCTCGTCCGACGCCGATGAAGCGGGACAGGCGTTGGGTCGCCCCGAGCCCGGGAATGATGCCGTGCTTCAGCTCGGGCATGCTGAAGTATGCCACCTCGGAGGCGACGCGAAGGTCACACACCAGCGCCAGCTCGAGCCCCCCGCCGATGGCAAGGCCGTTGATGGCGGCCACCAGCGGTTTCGGGTAGGCCTCAATGCGCGAGTAGATGCGCTGGAACCTGTCGAAGAGCGTCATGCGCTCTTCCCGTCCGAGGCCCGCCATCTCCTCGCCGAAGAGCTGCTGCAGGTCGCCACCGGTGCAGAACGCGTTCCGTATCCCGCCGGTGACGACGACCGCGGTGACGGCCGGGGCCTCTTCCCAGGCCTTCAGCGCCGCCACGATCTCGTCCAGTACCTGGCCGTTGATGGCGTTGATCGGCGGCCGGATCAGGGTGAGGGTGCCCACCCCTCCGTCTTGCGCGACCGACAGGTGGTGAAATCCCATGCCCTATCCGCTCCGCACGACCAGGCAGGCGTCGTTGCCCTGCAGGTCGAACGACGGCACCAGCACGGTCCGCACCGCTCGTGCGAGGGGCCGCGAGACGAGCCCGAAGGGCGGGATCTCGGGATCCACCTCCGTGGTGTTGATGGTCGGCGGGATCGTGCCGGACTCGAGCGCGACGAGCGCGGCGGCGGTCTGGAGCGCACCCGACGCCCCCATGCACTCGCCCAGCATCGACTTGACGGCCGTCACAGGCACCTCGGACCCGACAAGCCCGCCGATCGCCGCCGCCTCGATGAAGTCGCCCTCGCGGCTCGAGCTGGCGGACGCGCTCACCAGATCCACGGACCCGGGCGCGACACCGGCCCGGTCGAGCGCCAGGGCCATCACGGCCTTCACGGGGTCGGTCCCGCGCCGCGCACCGGTGAAGAGCGACGCGTAGCCGGCCACCGTTCCCAGGATGCGGGCGCCGCGTGCCAGGGCCACGTCCTGATCCTCGAGGACGAACAGGTAGCAGCCTTCACCGAGGACGAACCCTCGCCGCCGCCGGTCGTAGGGCATGCTGAGCCCTTCCTCTTCCCCCCGCGCGAGCCGACCCTCCTCACAGGTGAGCAGAAAGGCATCGAGCGAGAGCTGCTCCATTCCACCGGCGATCACGCGGGTCGCCTGTCCCGAGCGGATCGCCCCGGCGGCGGTGCCGAGCGCGTCGGTACTGGATGCGAACCCCGACGAGACCGTGTTGATGCACGCCTGGAGCTTGAAGCGCACGGCGGCGAAGTTGGTCGCGGAATTGAGCGCCGCGTCGAACCCCTCCATGGGAAGCAGTTCGGCGGGATCATGGGTCAGTATCTTCTGCGTGTAGTCGGTCGTCTGCGAGAAGTTCCCGTGTGCGGTGCCGACGATGAGTCCCGTCTGGGCCCACGTCTCCTCGCCGTCCTCCAGCCCGGCATCCTGCAGCGCCTGCTGCACCGCGACGGCCAGGAGCCGCGTCCCGCGCATGACGTACTTGACGCCCTTGCCGCCGAGCCGTTCGTCCGCACGCAGATCGCGCACCTCGGCCCCCACGCGTACCGGCGACGCCGAGAGGTCGAGCGTCTCCACCGGACCGATCCCGGACGTCCCCCGACGGAGATTTGCCGAGAAGTCCGCCCAGGCGCAGCCCAGCGGCGAGACGACGCCCGTGCCCGTGATGACGGCGTGCCGTGATGTCATCGCTTCGGCGCTCTCATACCTTGGTGAAGATGACGACGGCGTTGTTGCCGCCGAAGGCGAACGAGTTGTTCATCACCGCCCGGACCGCGAGAGGGCGCGCCTCGTTCGCGACGCAGTCGACGGGGCAGTCCGGGTCGGGCGTCTCGTAGTTGATGGTGGGAGGAACGACGCCGTCTCGAAGCGCCAGGCAGCACACCGCGGACTCGATGGCGCTGGCCGCTCCCATGGAATGACCGATCATCGATTTGATCGAGCTGACCGGGAGGCGGCTCGACCGGTCGCCGAACACGGCCCGGAGCGCCACGGCCTCCGCCCGGTCGTTCGCCGGCGTTCCGGTGCCGTGCGCGCTCACGTAGTCGATGTCGTCAGGCGAGAGCGCCGCGGCACGGAGCGCCGCCTGCATCGCCCGGATGGCCCCGGCGCCCGAAGGGTCGGGCGAAGTGACGTGGAAGCCGTCGGCACTGAGCCCGTACCCCTTCACCTCCGCGTAGGCGACCGCCCCCCGCCTGGCGGCGTGCCCGGGTGACTCGAGCACCAGCATCCCCGCCCCCTCGCCGATCATCAGACCGCGCCGATGACGGTCGAAGGGCTGGCAGTGGTCCGCGGCCAAGGAGCGGAGGTTGTGGAAGTACGTGAATTCCGTTTGCGCGAAGACGTCGACACCGCCCACGACCATCGCATCCACCTCGCCACGCCGGATCAGGTCACACCCCGAGGCGAGCGCGTGATTCCCCGAGGAGCAGGCGTTCACGGACAGGAGATGCGGCCCGCCGGTCCCGAGCCGGTCCGCCAGCGCCATCAGGATGGTCGAGAGCGGATAGGTGCGGGCGACCGCGGGCGTGAAGCCGTTCGCCTTGCGTTGCGGGTCGGCGCGGAGCACCGCCTCGAACGTCTTCAGGTCCCCGCCGAGCGTGCCGACGACCACCCCAACCCGCTCCGGCCCGGTGCGCGTGATGTCCAGTCCGGCGTCCCGGACCGCCTCCGACGCGGCCATGCACGCCAGTTCATGCGGAGTGGTCTCGAGCGCGACCTCGCGGATGACATGGGCCCGGTGCACCTTGTAGCGAGTCGTGTCGAAGTAGGGGATCTCGCCGACCCCCTCCCGCCCGGCGAGCATCGCCTTCCATGCCGCATTCGTGCCAACGCCGACGGGCGTGACGAGGCCGACACCGGTGACGACGACACCTGACATCGTGTCGAGGTCTACGCCACCGTGGCGGTGGCGTGCTCCCGCCGGTAGCGCCACAGCGCGCGGTCGTACTCCCCGGACTCGCGCAGGGTCCTCGCGTTCTGGATGAGGTGCTGGAAGACGTGTTGCCAGTCGAGGTTCACCCGGAACGCGAAGTAGGCGGCCGCCAGGTTGCCCAGTACCTCGCGAGCGCGGGCGAACCGGCGGCGCAACACCTCGGTGGTGTAGAGACGCTGGTAGAGATGCTCGAGGCCCGCGATGAAGTCGTCGAGCGGCATGCTCTTCAGCAGGTAGAGGAGGTGGTGTGCGGTGCCGTACCGCCAGTCGTCCGGAAAGCGATTCCGGAAGAGCCGTCCCTCGGCCTGCAGGCGCTCGTAGAAGCGCGTGCCGGGCGCCGGGGTCTCGATGCCGCACGTCATGATGTCGATGTCGTTGTCGAGGACGAAGTCGGCGACGCGATCGAAGACCTCGGGGCTCTCCGTGTCGGTGCCGAAGATCATCGTGCCCCAGACCGCCAGGCCATGGCGGTGGATGCGCTCGATGGCGCGTCGATAGTTCCCGCCCGTGGCCTTCAGGTTGAACTTCTTGTTGAGGAGCTCGAGCGTGGCGGCCTCGATCGACTCGAACCCGATCAGCATCCCCACACTGCCGGATTGCGCCATCCAGTGCAGGACCTCGTCGTCCTCGGCGATGTGGATGGACGTGAAGCCGAACCAGTTCTGGCGGATGCCGCGCTCCGCCATCTGGCGATACAGCGACACCGTGCGCTCGTGGGACAGCCGGCCGTGGCCGTAGAAGTTCTCGTCGCTCCAGATCATGCCGCGATACTGCCCCTTGAACTCCTCAAGCTCGTCCAGGAGGTCGTCGACGGGGCGTTCGCGGTACTTCCGCCCCTGGAAGAGCGGGATGAAGCAGAACTCGCACGTGTACGGGCACCCCGCCGACGCGATCGCCGCCGTGAAGCGATACCCGTACTTGCGCCGCAGGAACTCCCGGTCGGGGCGGATGCTCCCGAGGATGGAGAGATCGTGCAGGCCGCCGTCGTAGTGTGGCTGGAGCTCGCCTCGCTCGAAGTCCCGCACCAACCTGGGCCAGGCCGTGAACGCCTCGCGGGTGCAGACCGCATCCACGAAGGGTCGCGCCTCCTCCGGATAGGAGGTGGCGTGCCAGCCGCCGATGACCACCGGGATTCCCTGGGCCCGGCAGGCGGTGGCGATCTGGTAGGCGCGCGGCGCCTGGTGACTCATGGCGGTGATCCCCACCAGGTCCGCGCCGTCGAAGGTGATCCCGGTCCCGTCTGCGGTGAGGGCGGACTCCCTCGTCTCGTCGATGATGTCGACGTCCCACTCCGCGGGCGTGAGCGCCTTCAGGTAGGCGAGGCTGAGCGGCATCTGCGTCAGCACGGAGACGTTCTCCTCCCCGACGTTGCCCGGCGGATGCGGGCTGATGAGCATCAGGCGCTTCATCAGGCGTGCCCCGCCGGCTGCTTCGCGTGGACGCTCTTGTAGATCGACATGAGCTTGGCGCGCTGCGGATGGTTGAAGTCCTCGAAGTTGAGCGGCACGGCCGCCTGCGCGGCGCTGGCCTCGTGCGGGTAGACGCCCGAGTCGTAGAGCTTGTGCAGCTCCATCAGATTGGCCTCGAAGACGACCTTCCAGTCGAGGTTGATGCGGTACGCGAACATCGAGCTGACGAGGTTGCCGGTCGCGGCGTAGGTGCGCTTGAAGCGCTCGCGCAGCTTGTCCTTGCCGTAGATGTTCTCGTACACGTACGTGAGCCCCTCGATGAAGCGCTCGAGCGGCATGGTCTTCAGGCGGTGCACGAGGTGGCCGGAGTTGTAGTAGTACCAGTCGGTGGGGAAATTGGTGCGGAAGATGCGCTGTTCGGAGCTCAAGCGGTCAAACAGCTCCGTGCGCACCATGGGCGTGTAGATGCCGAAGGTGCAGACGTCCATGCCCGTCTCCCAGACGGCGTCGACGACCTGCTTGAAGGTATCCTCGGTGTCGAAGTCGGTTCCGAAGATCACCGAGCTCCACACGATCAGCCCGTGCCGGTGCAGGTTGCCGAAGCAATGACGGTAGCTGTCGAGGAACGAGCTCGCGGACTTCTTCGCGATGCCGATGTTGACCGACTTGTGCATCTTCTTGAGCGTGTCGTAGTCGAGTGACTCGATGCCCATCAAGATGCCGAGGCAGCCGCTCTTCGCCATGTAGTCGAGGACGACGTCGTCCTGGGTGACGTTGAGCGACGTGAAGCCGAACCAGTTCTTCCCCAGACCTCGCTCTGCCCACCCCTTGAAGAGGGTCCGGCACCGCTCCTGCGAGTCGGGCGTGTAGCCGTAGAAGTTGTCCTCCGCCAGCATGAGCCCGCGGTAGTCGGTGTGGGCGAGCTCGTCCCACACGTCCTCCGGTGGGCGCTGGCGGTACTTGCGGCCCTGGATGAACGGGACGCAGCAGAAGTCGCACTTGAACGGGCAGCCGCGGGTCGTGATGATCGACGAGTACTTGTACCGGTACTTGTCGCGCAGCCACTCGCGGTCGGGGTGAATGCCCTTGAGCTCCTCGAGCGGCGTCGGGCCCCCGTGGTAGGTGGGCTGGAGACACCCGTGCTCGAAATCGGCGAGCACCTGCGGCCACACCCGCTCGGCCTCTCCCACCACCACGCTGTCGACGTGGGCGTTCGCCTCCTCGGGCAGGATGGTCGCGTGGGCGCCGCCGGCGACCGTCGGCACCCCCGCCCGGCGACAGGCCTCGGCGATCTCGTACAGGCGCGGCACCTGATAGGTCACGGCCGTGATTCCCACCAGGTCGGCGCGGCCGAAGGTCAGGTTGCCCTGCGCGTCGACGGCTCGCTCGAGCGTCTCGTCGATGACGTCGACCTCCCAGTCGTCCCGCGGCGTCAATGCGGCGATGTAGGCGAGGTTGAGCGGCATCTGCACGATGACCGAGATGTTCTCCTCGCCGAAGTGCTTCTCAGGATAGGCGTTGACCAGAACGAGCCGCTTCATCGTGTCCTCTCCCTTCAGTGCGCCGCCGGGGTCGCGCTCGGGCTGCTGCTCATCACACGCTCGGCCGGGTAGATGCCCGAGTCGTAGAGGCCGTGCAGGTTGCGGAGAATCTGCTCGAACACGCGCTGCCAGTCCTGACCGACGCGATACGCGAACAGCGCGGTGCGGGCGTTGCCCGTCGCCTGCAGCGAGCGCCGGAACCGGGCGCGGAGCGCCTCCTTCGTGTAGAGGTGGTCGTAGACGTAGTGCATGCCGTCGATGAAGTCC
>JBKPDC010000169.1:0-7106 GCA_046727715.1 Thermodesulfobacteriota bacterium | reverse complement strand
TCCAGTGTCAGGTGGGCCTCGCCGCGGGCGCCGGCGAAGCGCAGCGTGCCCTTCCCGGTTGCGTAGGGGTAGTCGCGGAAAGTCTCGATGGCGATGCGCGCGAGGTCGCGCTGCCACGACACCGCCTCGGGCGGCAGCCTCTCGAGCAGCCGGTCCAGCGCCGGGAAGCTGAGCCACCCGGGACGCTTGAAGTCGAGGTCCGCCCGCGCCTGATCGATGCGCTGGTCCACCATCTCGACGGAGCCCTCGAGGTCCACGAGCCCCGTCATCTCGAGGTAGGAGCCGGCGGCGGCGGCGGCGAGCGGTGCGAGATCGAGGTCCGTGCAGGAGGCCCAGCCGGCCATCGGCCCCGCCCGGAAGGGGAGGCTGGCGCCGCCGTTGACGTAGCCGTCGTAAGCGCCCCCGCCGAGCTTGCCGTTGATGCCCTTCGCATCGAACGTGGCGGAGAACCAGCCGTGATGGATGCGGTAGTTGCGCCAGCGGATCTCGGCGACCTTGAGCGTGTTCACCACGTTGTCGCGCGTTTGCCCCGGCGGGTAGTCGAACCGCAGCTCGCCCTCGACGTCGATCAGCTCGAGATCGAACCCGGGGAAGGTGTAACTCTGCTTCGGGACCTCGAGCGCCGCGGCGAGGCGGAGCGTGGCGAGGTCACCGAGGGTGACATTGCGCGCATCGGTGCGGAAGTTGAGCGGAAGCGCGGCGCGATCGACACCGTTGAAGGTGAGGACGAGGCGGCCCAGGTCGACGCGCAACCGGCTCACCCTCCAGGGCTTCTCCGGCGGAGCCGCGGCGGCTTCGGTGCGCGTGGCGTTCATGTACCAGATGAGGTCCTCGCCCAGGTAGATCGTGGGCGAGACGACGACGAGCGACGCGAGCCGCCGGTGCAGCAGCTCCGCCAGCGAGAACTCGACGAAGATGCTGCCCACGTGCACGACGGGGCGGAAGGGGTCGAGGGGCGAATCGAGCGTGATGTTGGACAGCTCGATGCGCTGCGGTGTGCGCGCCTTGGCGAGTCCCGCGGGGGCGAGCGGCACATCGGTGAGCCGGCTGCGGATCAAGAGGGTGAGGTCCGGGATCTCGGGACCCAGGTCCGCGAGCCGGATGCCGAGCTGCGCCAGGTCGAGCACCGCGACCGACCACGCCGCGGCGCCGGCGCGGGGCCCGCCTCTGCCGCCGCCCCCCAGGCGATCGCGCAGCGCGCGGTCGAGCACCACCAGGCCGCGATCGACGCGCAGCCGCGCGATCTGCCGCTGCTCGAGAAGTCCGGCAAGCGTGAAGTCGGCGCTGCCCTCGTCGACGACCAGCGAGGTCGGGCGCTTCGCGAAGCGGACGCGCAGGTCGCGCACCTGCACCCGCTGCGGCAGCGCGGCACGCCGTGCGTCAGTGCCGAGCTCCCGCAAGTCGAAGGAGAACGTGCCCACGACGTTCGGCAGGTCGCCGGACGCCGTCATGCGGATCGCCCCCTCGTGCGCCGCGAGCCGCCCGAAGCTCCAGCCCGCGGCAGGCGTGCCACGGCCTGCCGGCCCCGCGGCGGGCAGCGTGCCGGGCACGGTGATCGCGGGCGCCACGAGCCGGATCTCCTCCACTCGCTTGCCGAGCAGTCCGGCGATGCTGAACCGCACGACGACGGCGTCGACCGCCAGCACGGGGGCACCCCCCGGAAGCGTCGCGGTGAGGTGCCGTGCGGTCAGGTCGCGCCATCGCATCGCCGCGTCGCCGGCCGTCCCCAGCTCGGGCAGGTCCGCGGCGACGCGGAACGCGACGCCGGGCAGGCCCGCGGACGGGGACATCACGAAACGCCCGTCGCGCAGGACGAGGCGTCCGAGTGTCCAGGGTGGGTCGGCCGCCTCGGCACCGCCGCCGGGGAGCACGGGAAGGGCGCCCGCGACCGTGACGGCCGGCGAGATCAGGCGGACTTCGTCGATGCGGTGGCGGTCCCGCACCCCGGCGAGCGACGCCTCCACACGCGCGCCGCGCATGACGAGCACCGGGGCGCCGTCGGGGAGGGTGACGCGCACCTCCTTCGCGTCGATCGGATGCAGGCGTTCCTCGAGCTCCGGCGCGCTGCCCAGGTCGCGGAGATCGGTCACGAACCGGAAGGAAGCGGCGGGAAGGGGATCGCGCGCAGGCATGCGGAATCGGCCGCCGCGCGTGACGAGGCGCCCGATGCTCCACGTCGTGGCGCCGCTGTCGCCGCCGAACGTGGGGAGCGTCGCCGGCGGCGTGACGAGCGGCCGCTCGAGGAGCACTCGATCGACGTGACCGCGGGGCAGCGACCAGGGCGAGAAGCGGATGACTGCGCGCTTCGCGGCCAGGATCGGCTCGCCCGTCGCGGTCCGCACCCGCACGCGACGGAGGGCGAGGCCGAAGGCGTCGAACCGCACCGCGCCGACCTCGAGGCGGATGCCGGGCGCCAGGTGCGCGACGACGGCGGGCAGCAGGACCGGCAGGCGCTCGGCGGCGAGCTGGACGGCCAATCCAGCGATGCCGAGGACCGTCATCGCATCGCAGCTGATGCGGATGATCGGCCAGAGGGCCCGGAGCAATCCTCGCCCCACCGCGCGCAGTCTAGCGGGGCGGGCAGTCCCCGCGAAGTCGCCTCAGCGCGGCAGACTCTTCAGGAGCTGTCCCGTGAGGTCGCCCATCTGGCTCTGCTGCGGGACCTGCCCCGTCGGCGTGAGCTGATCGATCAGCGCCGGCAGGAGCTGCGCCAGGATCGAGCCGCCCTGCTGCGGCGGCAGCCCCGCCTGCTGTGACATCTGGGTGACCTCGTTCGGGAACATGCGCTCGAGCTGCGACGGCTCGATGGGCCGGTTCTGTCCCGTGCCGATCCACGAGCCGATCAAATCACCGAGCCCTGCGTCCTGGAATCGCTTGGCGAGGCCATCGATGCCGCCGGTGCGTGGGTCGTTCAGCAGGGCGACGAGGGCCTGCAAGAGCCCGCCGAGCTGGTTCTGGTTCAGCTGTGGCTGGCCCGGCGACTGACCAGCCGTCTGACCCTGGCCCTGACCCTGCGCAAGCATGCCGGCGACGAGCTGTTCGAGAAGTCCCATGGAATGCCTCCGTTCGGATGGGGTGCCACGAAGGCGGTTAATCTCGTGGGGATGCTCTTTCAACCCCGGGTGCCCGCGGACCGGGTCGCCTTCTCACACCCATGCGACCGCGCTAGCGTGCCGGCATGACAATCGTCGCCGACGGGCAACCGGTGCCGACGACGACCCCGCCGCCGTCGCTCGTGACGATCACGCACGTCATCTACGGGCTCCACACGCTGAGCGTGCTGATCGGCCTCACCTCGGCCGCCACCGTGGTCGGCGCGTTCGTCTTCAGCCTGCCGTCGATCCTGGCGGTGATCCTGAACTACGTGAAGCGCAGCGAGGCCCGCGGCACCGTGCTGGAGTCGCACTTCCGGTGGCAGATCCGCACCTTCTGGTACGCGCTCCTGTGGTGCCTGCTCGCGGGCCTGTTCCTCGTGACCTTGATCGGCATACCGATCGCGTTCGCCATCTTCTTCGGCGCCGGCATCTGGGTGATGTACCGGGTCGTGCGCGGGTGGCTGGCGCTGGCCGACGGCCGGCCGATGTACGCGTGAGATCGCCCTCAGCGGGCCAGCTTGTTCGCCGCGTCGAGCGCCGCCACCTTGTAGCACTCGGCGAGGGTCGGGTAGTTGAAGACGGTCTGCAGGAAGTAGTCGAGGCCGCCGCCGAGCCCGAGCACGGCCTGGCCGATGTGAATCAGCTCCGTCGCGCCGCTGCCGATGGTGTGCACGCCGAGCAGGCGGCGGCCGTCGCGGTGGAACAACATCTTGAAGAACCCGCTGTCATCGCCGAGGATCTGGCCGCGCGCGATCTCCCGGTAGCGTGCGACGCCGCTCTCGTAGGGCACCTTCTCGCGTGTGAGGTCATGCTCCGTGCGGCCCACCATGGAGATCTCCGGGATGGCGTAGATGCCGATCGGGAAGTGCGGCGCCATGCGGCCGGCGGGGACGCCGAAGGCATGGCAGGCGGCCAGGCGGCCCTGCTCGCTCGAGGTGGCGGCGAGGCTCGGGTAGCCGATCACGTCGCCCGCGGCGAAGATGTGGGGCGCCGACGTGCGGAACGTCTCGTCCACCCGCAAGCGGCCGCGCCCGTCGGCCTCGAGCCCCGCGGCGGCGAGGTTCAGGGGCGCCGTAGCGCCGACGCGGCCGGCCGAGAATACGACGGCGTCCGACACGATCCGCTTGCCCGATTCGAGCAGCAGCACCGCCTTCCGCGACGGGCCGTCGGTCACCCCGAGGCGTTCGACGGTCTCGCCCAGGCGAAAGATCACGCCGCGCTTCCGCATCTGGTGCATCAGCTCGTCGACGATCTCGTGGTCGAGAAACTCGAGGAAGCGGTCGCGCTTCTCGACCAGGGTGACGTTCACGCCGAGCGCCGAGAACATCGAGGCGTACTCGAGGCCGATGACGCCTGCGCCGACGACGGCGAGCGTGTGCGGCAGGGCCTTCATGTTCAGGATGTCGTCGCTGGTGAGCACCACCTCGCCGTCCGGCGCGGCCCCGGGCGGTGCCGCGGGCTGCGTCCCGACCGCGACGAGGATGCGGTCGGCGGTGACCGTCTGGTGCCCGCTCTCGAACTCGACGACGACCGTGTGCGGATCCTGGAACGCGGCGCGGCCCCAGATCACCGTCACGTCGTTGCGCTCGAGCTGCTGGCAGATGACGTCGCACTCCCGGCGCGTGACGTCGGCGACCCGGGCGAGCAGCTGCTCGATGGTCGGCCGCGGGGCCTGCATCGGCCTCCCGCCCGGCTGCGGGGAGCGCACCGCCCGCGTGACGCCGAGGACCGCCTCGCGGAACGTCTTGCTCGGGATGGTGCCGGTGTCGACGCAGACGCCGCCGACGATGCGGCCCTTCTCGACGATCGCAGCCCGGTACCCCAGCTTCGCCGCTTGCACCGCGGCGCGCTGGCCGGCCGGACCGCTTCCAAGGCAGAGGAGATCGAAGTCGTACGTCGCTGCCACCCTCGTCCCCCCTGGGCCTTGCCGAGGTACCGCAACGGCACCGCGTCCGCAAGCCGCACGCGGTGTGTGCTCCAGCAATCCTTGCCGGATCGGGGGGGGTGCGCGGCGAGCATCGTGAATCCTCGGACGTCCTCGACGTGCTCAGGAGTAGAATTTTCCTCCACATGTTTCCCTATGTTTCCCTGCGCCGCGCCTGCCCCGCGAGCTTCCGGCCTCGTCTGGCTGGCACGCTCCCTGCTGTCCCTCCAGCAGGAGGGACGATCATGGGACAGCTCGGCAGCAGCGGCGGGGTCGCCTACACCACGCACCGGGTGGCCGACACCATGCACTGGGGCGCCGAGACGGTGGGCCCCGAGGATACCGTGCGGCTCGCGGCGGTCGTGATGGAGGCGTTCGAGATCGGACCGCTCCCGGTCTGCGACGGGGATCGGCTGGTCGGCATGGTCACCGACCGCGACATCGCGATCCGCGCGGTAGCGGCAGGCCGCGACCCCAGCACGACAACGGTGCGGGAGATCATGACCGGCGACCTGGTCGCCTGTCGCGACGACCAGGAGGTGCGCGAGGCGGTCGCGCTCATGCGCGCCCACGAGGTCCGCCGGCTCCCGGTCGTCGATCGGCGCGACCGGCTGATCGGCATCATCGCGCTCGCCGACATCGCTAGGTGCGAGGGCCCGGAGATCGCGGCCGCCGCCCTCGAAGGGGTGTCGAACCCGACGCAGACCCAGGCACTTCTGCGGTAGGCGACGTGCCGGCGGAAGTCCGCAGGATACCGGGGCGGCGGATGCGGCCCCGGGCGGCGGGCTTGCGCATGCCGCGAAACCCTGCGGGAATCGGCCCGGAGGGCTTCCCGGATGCGGATCGGTCTGGCAGCCATCGGAATCGGCACGGGCTCCCGGCCCGGCGTGCTCCGCGAAACCGCGAAGGCGGCGGACGGCGGCGGCTTTGGGACCCTCTGGATGGGCGAGCACGTGGTGCTCTTCGACCGCCAGGACTCGCGCTATCCGTACTCGGAAGGCGGCAACTTCCCGATCGCCGGTGACGTCGAGTGGCTGGATCCGTTCGTCTCACTGAGCTTCGCCGCCGCCGTCACCCGGACGATTCGCCTGGCGACGGGAATCTGCCTCGTCCCGGAGCACAACCCGCTGATTCTCGCGAAGCAGGTGGCGAGCCTCGACCGGCTGTCCGGCGGTCGCTTCGCGCTCGGCGTCGGGATCGGCTGGATGGCCGAGGAGTTCGCCGCGCTGGGCGTCCCCTTCGCGCGGCGCGCGCAGCGCACGCAGGAATACATCGCGGTGATGCGCCGGGTGTGGAGCACGAACGTGACGACCTTCCGCGGGGAGTTCGTGCGCTTCTCCGACGTGCGCAGCGCACCCAAGCCCGGCGGCGGCCGCGTGCCCGTCCTCCTCGGGGGGGAGAGCCGCGCCGCGCTGGAACGTGCCGCCCGGTATGGCGACGGGTGGTACGGGTTCAACCTGGGGCCCGACGAGGCGGCGGAGAAGATCGCCCTGCTCCGGGGTCTGCTCGCTGCGCAGGGGCGCGATCCCGGG
Source organism: Thermodesulfobacteriota bacterium (assembly GCA_046727715.1). Taxonomy (GTDB): domain Bacteria; phylum Desulfobacterota; class Binatia; order DP-6; family DP-6; genus CAVQLX01. Next base: position 555 of record JBKPDC010000169.1, on the reverse strand, counting down.
ACGTTCGAGATCGTCGTCGCGCCGTTCACGAAGCGCGTTACGCCGGACGATCTCGCGACCTATCACGCCCGCGGGGTCGGGGAGGTGGTGATCGTGGCGACGCCGCCGGAGGAGGACGCGAACGTGGGGACCTGGGTGGAGCGACTGGCGGGGACGTGGGTTGCGGCGGCCGCGGCGCTCGGGTGAGCGCGGAGCCGTGCGATTGGCCGAGGTTGCCGCCATGTCAGTTCTGGTGCATCTCGGTCCCTCCACATGAAGGTGCGCCTCGAGTTCGACATCTCGCCGAAGGAGATCCGGCAGGTCCTCGGTCTTCCCGACGTCGAGCAGCTGCAAGCCGAAGTGATCGCCGCCATCCGCGATCGTATGGTCGCGGGCGTCGAGGGCTTCGACCCGCTGTCGCTGATGCGATCGTTGTTCTCGCTGGCGCAGAGCTTCCCGGGCTTCGAGTCGTTGCAGAAGCTGCTGCGGCAGGCGGCGACACGGGGAGGCGCCAAGGAGGGGTGATCGCGCTCAGCCGTCGTGCACGACGTCGACCGCCAGCGTCGTCAGCTGCGA
>JBKPDC010000168.1:0-4555 GCA_046727715.1 Thermodesulfobacteriota bacterium | reverse complement strand
GCGACGCTCGTCGTGCACGGCGGCTCGTCGGCAGACGAGTGCTTCGTGCGGGCGGACCTGCCTGCTGCGCGCTGGTCGCCCATCGGCAGGGACGGCACGCGGCGCGGGTGGCGCTACCGTGACAAGACCGGTGCGGCCGCTGGCGTGCGGCGCGTCCTCGTGCGTCCCGGACGCCTCTCGCTCGTCGCCAAGGGCACGTCCTGGCCATGCGGGTTGCCGAAGCCGGAGCGGCTCCCCGTCTCCGTGGTCCTCGGGCTCTCTTCCGGGCAGCGCTGGTGCGCGGCCTTCGGTGGCACGGTAGCGGTCAACGCGCCCGGCCGCTTCCGCGCCCGCGGGGCGCCGGCGCCCGCCGCATGCCCCGACGGCGATCTCACGATGGCGAACCTCAACGTGCTCCACGGGCTTTTCTGTCCCGGGACCAATAGCTGCCGTTTCGCGGACCGCGCGGCGCTGCTCTTCCAGTGGGTCGCCGCCGCCGGCTGCCCGGACGTGGTGACGTTGCAGGAAGTCCGCGCGGGGTCGCAGGTGACGACTCTCGTCGGCGGGCTCCCGGGGCTGTGCGGCGGGGTGTACCAGGCCGTGTACGATCCGATGAACCGTGTCGACGACGCCATGCTCCTCACGCGCATCCCGGTACTCGACTTCGAGGTCGTCCCGCTCGCGGGCAACTTCCGCAACGTGCTCCGCGCGCGGCTGGACCATCCGCTCGGCCCAGTGGACGTCTTCACGACGCACCTCGCCGCCACCACCGACGGCGCGCTGTTGCCGTGCGCCGGCCGCTGTCCCGACGAGTGCGTGGCGGCGGGCGCCGCCACGCTCCGGGAGTGCCAGGGCGTCCAGGTGGCGCGGCTGGTCGAGGCCCGGCGCGACATCGCCACCCCGGCAGTGATCGGCGGCGATTTCAACGAGGAGCCAGCGAGCTTCGTCCACGCGCAGTTCACCATGCGCGGCTGGTCGGATAGCTACCTCGTGGCCGGCAATCCGGAGTGCGACCCGGGCACGGGCGTCGGGTGCACCTCGGGCCGCGTGGACGACGCGCTCACCGAGCTCGAGTCGCGCGCGAGCAACGAGGTCGAACGCATCGACTTCATCTTCGTCACGCCCGCGGCGGGCTGCCGGATCGAGCCCGCGGGCGATCCCGACGGCGACGGCACGTCGACCGGGCTGTTCGCGGATCAGCCGAACCCCTTCGCCCCGACCTGCGGGCCGGCGCCGGCACCCATCTGCTGGCCGTCGGACCACGTGGGGGCACAGCTCGACCTCGAGTGCCGCTGAAGATCGCGATGCCCGCATGGATCACCGCCCTGGTCGTGCTGGTGGGCACGGCGCACCTGGTGGCGCACTACGCCGGACGGAGCGCGCTGGCGGGGACGCTGAAGGCCCTCCCCATCCTCGCTCTCGCGGCCGTGACCGCGACGGCGGAGCTGCCCGTGAGCGCGCGGTATGCGGGGCTGGTAACGCTCGGGCTGCTGCTCTCGGCGGTCGGCGACGTCTGTCTCGTGTGGCCCGAACGCTTCACGATGGGCCTCGCCAGCTTCCTCGCGGCGCACTGCTGTTACCTCGCCGCCTTCACGCTGGGCGCGCGGCAGGGGGGCGCGGCCTGGCCATGGCTCGTCGGCATCGGGGTCGCGGCGGCGGCATTGGTCGCCGTGCTCTGGCCGCATCTGGGGCGCGTCCGCGGACCGGTGCTGCTCTACGTCGTCGTCATTGCCGCCATGGCCTGGAGCGCGGCGCGGCGCGCCGGCGCGCCGGGCACACCCGCGCCCAGTGGAGCGCTGGCGCTCGCCGGGGCGCTCGTCTTCATGGGCTCCGACGGCATCCTCGCCGTCGACCGCTTCGCACGCCGCCTTCGCCCCGCGCACGCCGTGGTGATGGTGACCTACTACGCGGCGCAAACGCTGATTGCCGCCTCGGTCACGCAGGGTTCTTGACGCGGCCGGACGGCTCGGGGTCGCCGCCGCCGCGCCGCGGCGCATCACCACATGGCGGGCTCGAACATCCGGTCGAGCCGGTCTGCGCGCCGCCGCAGGATGGCACGCTGCTCCGGGTGCGTCAGGACGTATAGGTCGCCGCGCTCGATCGCGCGCACCACCCGGCGCGCGACCTCCTCGACGCCGATGACGCTCCCCCGAAGGGCATCCTGCACCTCGGGGCCGGGGTCGGCGGGTATCTCGGGATGGTCCGGGTTGCGCAGCGCGAGGGGGCGGTTGCGGATCGAGTTCCGGTTGATGTCGGTCTGCACCATCATGGGGCAGAGCACGCTCACCCCGATCCCGTGCGGCCTGAGCTCGCGAAACAGCGCCTCCGAGAGGCCGACCACCGCGAACTTGGATGCGCAGTAGATGCCGAGCCACTCCATGCCCACGAGGCCGGCCATCGAGGCGGTGTTGACGATGTGGCCGCCCTCGCCCTGCGCCCGCAGTCGGGGCGCAAACGTCGCGACGCCGTGGACGACGCCCCAGAAGTTCACCCGCATGGTGTACTCCCAGTCGGCGGGGGTGGCGTCGGCCATCTCCCCGAAGAGCGCGACGCCCGCGTTGTTGCACACGACGTGCACGGCGCCGAAGCGTGCGACCGCGGCGTCGGCCAGCGCACGCACCTGCGGAAGGTCGCCGACATCGGTGCGCACGGCGAGCACGTCGGTGCCCCCCGCGCGCAGCGTCGATGCCGTGTGCGCGAGCGCCTCGGCGTCGATATCGGCGAGGACGACCCGCGCGCCGCGCGCGGCGAATGCCGCCGCCATCGCGGCGCCGATGCCGCTGCCGCCGCCCGTGACGAGTGCTACGCGATCCGCGAAGGGGTCTGCCATGCCCGCCGCATACGGGAGGCGCGGTACCGGAGTCCAGCGCGGTTGGACACGGGCGGCGGGGCGATGCTACCTCCGCGTCATGCCCGAGGCTGCCGCGGTGCCTGGCCGTCGCCCCATCGTCCCCTTCCTGCGCCTCCCCGAGGACGGCGAGCCGTACCTCGTGGGACAGCGCTGCGCCGCATGCGGGGCGACCTATCTCGGGCACCGCATCGCATGCAGCCGGTGCGGCGGGCGCGGGCCGTTCGGAGAGGTGGCGCTGTCGCGCCGCGGTACGCTCTGGGTGTACTCGATCGTGCACCAGTCGTTCCCGGGGGTCCCGGTGCCCTACGTGGTCGGCGTCGTCGACCTGCCCGAGGGCGTGGCGGTGCGCTGCAACCTCATCGACGTCGAGCCCACGCCAGAGGCGATCCGGTTCGGCATGCCGGTGGAGATGACGACCGGCGTGAGCCAGCAGGACAAGCAAGGCAACGACGTGGTCGCGTTCTACTTCCGCCCCGCGCGGGGCACGGTCTGAGGAGGGATGCCATGGCCGCAGAGGTCTTCGTCGCCGGGGTCGGGATGCTCAAGTTCGGACGCTACCCCGACAAGGACGTTCCCGAGCTGGGCGGCGAGGCGGCGCTGCTGGCGCTCGACGATGCCGGACTCGGTATCCGCGACGTCCAGTTCATGGCCGCGGGCTGCTTGTTTCAGGCGAACGCCATGGTTGGCCAGCGCATCCTGCAGGCGATCGGGCAGACGGGCATCCCGGTGATGAACGTCGCCAACGCGTGCGCCACGGGCTCGTCGGCGTTTCGCGAGGCCTGGCTCCACGTGGCGTCGGGCGAGTGCGATGTGGCGCTCGCGGTCGGCGTCGAGCAGATGGGGAAGATGGGCCTCCTCGGCGGCGGGGGCGGGTCAGGCATCCGGACCGAAGGCGTCATCGGCAGCGGGCTCATGCCAGCGGTATTCGGTCAGGCGGGCATGGAGCACATGCGCAAGTACGGCACCACGCAGGCGCAGTTCGCCAAGGTCGCGGTGAAGAACCACAAGCATTCGACGAAGAACCCGCTCTCGCAGTACCAGGTGGAGACGCCCCTGGAGCAGGTGCTGGCGGCGCGCGTCGTTGCCTATCCGAACACGCTCTACATGTGCTGCCCGACGGGCGACGGTGCCGCGGCAGCCGTGGTCGTGTCGGCCGCGAAGGCCCGCCAGCTCGGTGCCAGGGTGAAGGTGCTGGCGTCGATGCTCACGTCCGATCCGTGGGGCGACCGCGACCTCACCTTGCCCGACGTGAGCACGCTCACCCGCAACGCGGCGCAGCAGGCCTACGCGCGGGCCGGTGTGGGACCCGACGATCTCGATCTCGTCGAGCTCCACGACTGCTTCGCCACCGCCGAGCTGCTGCACTACGAGAATCTCGGTCTCTGCGCGGACGGCAAAGCGGGCCGCATGATCGACGACGGCGAAGTCGAATGGGGCGGGCGCGTCCCGGTGAACGTGTCGGGGGGCTTGCTTTCCAAAGGCCACCCGCTGGGCGCGACGGGTGTCGCGAACATCTACGAGGTCACGCAACACCTACGCGGCGCGGCCGGCGCTCGCCAGGTCGAAGGCGCCAAGATCGGCCTCGCACACGTGATCGGCCTCGGCTCCGCCTGTACGATCAACATCCTGGGAGCGTGAACAGCTCGGCTGGTGCGGGGGCGCGGGGGCTGCCGTCGGCGCGACCCCGCAGCTCCTTGCGCGCGCCCGCGGCTGACGGGGGGACGC
>JBKPDC010000167.1:0-14968 GCA_046727715.1 Thermodesulfobacteriota bacterium | reverse complement strand
CCGAATCGCCCCTCGGCGCCCGTGCCCCGCACCGTGTGGCAATTGACACACGCGGTCTCTTCGAACACCCGCCGCCCCGCGGCGACCGCCGGGTTCTCCGCCGCCGGCAGCCGCTGCGCGGCCACCCAGCGCTCGAACTCGTCGGGCGGGTGCGCGACCACCCGCAGCAGCATGTGCGCGTGCTGCGTGCCGCAGAACTCGGCGCACTGGCCGACGTAGAGCCCCGGCTGCCAGGGCGTGAGCCACATCACGTTGCGGCGGTTCGGGATCACGTCGGTCTTGCCGGCGAGGCGGGGCACCCAGAAGCTATGGACGACGTCGGCCGACTCGAGCGTCAGGTACGTCGCCGTGCGCACAGGAATGTGCAGCTCGTTGGCGGTGACGACTCCGAGGTCGGGATACTGGAACTCCCACCACCACTGATGACCGACGACGCGCACCCGGACCGCGTCGGGTGGCGGCACGGCAGCCTGGATCTCGTACGTGGTCCGCGTCGCCGTGGTGAGGAGGACGAGGACGATGAGGACGGGCACGACGGTCCACGCCAGCTCGACCGGGTTGCTGCCGTACACCTGCGGCGGCTCGCGGTCGTCGTCGCCCGGGCGGTGGCGGTAGCGCAGGATGCAGTAGACGAGCAGTCCGCCGACGATGAGGAAGATGCCGGCGGCGATCGCCAGCACGAGCAGCGACAGCGTCAGGATCGCGTCAGCCGGAGCGCCGGCGGGGGCGAAGATGCTCGCGCCGTGCACGTGAACGCCGTTGGCATATTTGGGTGCACCGCGTCAAGTCCACTTGCCGTGACGAGGCGTACTCGTCTACGTGACGCGATCGATGCCTGGATCTGGTCGGCGCGTCGGCGTCATCGGGGCCGGGATCTCCGGTCTCGTGACCGCCAAGGTGCTGCTCGAAGACGGCTTCGACCCGATCGTGTTCGAGAAGGACATGGACCTCGGCGGCGTCTGGTCGCCGTCGCGTACCTACCCGGGCCTGTGCGCGAACAACACGCGGGACACCTACGCCTTCTCGGCTACTCCGTTCGCAGACATTGCCCGCTCTCGTGGCCGGCGCTAGGTTCGAAAACATGGAGACAGCGCCAGACCTGAGCCGGCTGCCCGCGACACAGGACGAGTTCGAGGACTGGTGCGCCAGCTTCGACGGGTCCGAGCTGGGGCGGTTCGAGTTTCTCTACGGCTGCGTCGTCGCCGAACCGCCCGCGCACTGGCCGCACGGCAAGCTCGGCGTCTCGCTCTCGCATCGCCTGGCGTCCCACGTGGAAGATCGGGGCCGCGGGCTGGTGTTCGACGCGAGCCAGGGCTTCGCGCTACCCTCCGGCGACACGGTGGCGCCCGACGTGGCGGTGGTCCTGCGCCAGACCTGGGACGCGGCGCCGCCACCCACGCCCGATCGCTTCCTCGCTGTCGTGCCCGACCTGGTCGTCGAGGTGCTGTCGCCATCGACCCAGCGGCGCGACCGGGGACCGAAGCGCGACATCTACGAGCGCAATGGCGTGCGGGAGTACTGGCTGCTCGACCCGCAGCGGCGCGGGATCACCGTGCTGGTGCGCGACGCTGACGGCCGCCTCGGCTCCGAGGGCACGGTCACAGGCGACGATCCCGCGCAATCGGTGTTGTTGCCCGGGTTCACCGTTCGGCCGTCCGAGGTCTTTCCGTAGCGCCGTGCCTCAGCGGCGCGCCGGCGTCTCGAAGCAGCCGAGCCCGCCGACGAGCAGCTGGGCGCGAGCCCGCCGCACCGGTGTGGCGTTCGCCTGCGCGCGCAGGGTCACGGCGCTGCTGCCGAGCCTGACCAGCCGCACGCCGTCGGACTCGCCGGCCGGGTCGCGGTAGAGCTTCGCGCCCTGCTTGCCAGACGTCCAGCACGAGCCCTTGCGCTGCTCCCCCGCGCACGAGCCGGCCGGAACGCCGGCGCTCGTCGCGAGCTGCCCTGCGGCATCCCAGACGCAGAGCCGGTACGCCGTGGTGGCTTCCGGGTCACCCAGCCCGGAGTCGCCGTTTCTCGGGTTCCGCTTGTGCAACGTCCACTCGAGCCGCCCCTTCTTCCACACGAGACTGCCCTTGCGTCCGATCTGGCAATCGGCGGCCGGTGCCGCACCGCACTCGGGTATGCCGACGTCAAGCACCTCGGACGTCCCGGCGATCGGCACGGGTGGCGCCGGCGCGAGCACGGTGTTGCCGTCCGGCGATTCGACCACGGGCAGTCGCAATTCGAGGCCGCTCAGACTGACCCAGTACTTCCCCCCGGCCTGTCGGCCATAGGGGGGACTCTGTCCCACCAGCTCGAGTTTGGGGATGTGGCCGGCGGCGAAGTGCCAGCCGTTCGGGTGCAGCTGGAACACCTGGTACCCGTGGTCGACAGTTTGCGGCCGGTAGATCCCGTGCGTCACGAGCGTCTGGGTGCCGTCCGGCGCGACGTCCCAGAGACGCCCCACCACCTGCGCAAAGCTCCCGTGCGGCTGCAGCCGCGTCCCGACGATGGTGGGCGCCCCGAGGAGCGTGTACCCCGCGCCGGTCGCCGCCGGGAGTCGCCACGTCGCCGCCCCAGGATCGTCGTTCGCCGGCATCGTCCGACACGGTGGGCCGCCCAGCGGATCGAGTTGCTTCGCGACCTCCGCGCTGGCGCCGGTGGCGTCGAACGTCTTCGCCGTCTCGTCGGTGAAGCGCACCTCGCCCGGACGCAGCGCCTCCCAGCTGGCGCCCGTGAACGGGCCGAGCACCGGACTTCCGCCGCACGCCTGCGTGTACGTCTCGAACGCCGGCGGCGGTGCCACCGCGGCGTCCTGCAGGTGGAGCGCGAGGAAGTCCTCGGCACGCTGCAGCACACGCACAAGCGAAGCCACGTCGCCGAGCGCGGCGCGGGGATGCCCGAAGCCGCCGGCCAGGTGGAGTGCGATCTCGGCGTCGGGATGCCGCGCGATCGTCTTCCGCCAGAAGCGCAGCGCCTCGTCCCCCGGGAAGAGGTCGTCGACCCAGGAGTTGTAGATGAACAGTGGTGCGGGCGCGACGCTGTCGTCGATGTAGTAGGCGGAGTGATAGCGGGTCAGCTGCTCGAGCGCGTGCTCGAGCAGCGGGTCGCCGTCGTACGGCTCGCCCTGCCCGATGCGCGTGTGCCACGCGGGGAGGTCGGCGTCGGGATCGGCACCCGCCGGCGCGTAGTAGTTGGCCGCGCCCGCGCCGTAGAGGAGGTCCTCCCACGACTTCTTCTGCACGCCGGCGCGTCGGCCGTACGACCCGTCGGTGAGGTAGTCGAGCGGCCGCCCATTGGGCGTCAGCGCCTGCGCGAGGTCGGACCACGGGATGAGCGGCGCGGCGGCGGCGATCGTCATGTCGAGGCCGCCGGGACTCTTCCAGGGCACCAGCGTGCCGTCGGGCAGCATGATGCGGTTGCGGAGCGCTCCCAGGATCAGCGACTGGCCGCCGCCGTACGACGCCCCGGTGACGCCGACGCGGTCGGGGATCACTGCCCCCTCATCCGCCAGCACGCCGGCGAGGTACTGCGTGTCGCGCGCTTCGTAGCGGGCGTCGGCGAGTCGGATCCAGCCGCGCTTCACGCACGCGTCGGGGTCGCGCAGCGTGGGATCGGGGGCGCGCGACGCAGACGACCCGCACGACTGCCCGAACCCGCGCGCCGTGTAGCTCACGACGACGTATCCGGCCTGGGCACGTGCCACCTCTGGCGTGGAGGTCTTGGAGAGGCCCCATCCGTGCAGCTCGACGACGAGCGGAAACGGGCCCGTGCGGCCTGGGGGCGGCAGCGTGACGTTGACGTCGAGCGGCACGCCGTCCCAACTCTCTACCCGCGAGCCGAGGCCACCCTCGCAGAACTGCACGCCGTCGCGCTCGACGCACGGCACGCGACCGCCGAACACGGCGGTCACCGGCGCGCCGGTCGCCCGGGTGGCGGCGGCGATGGCGAGCGGCAGCAGCGCCGCGAGAAGGCGGAGTGGTCGCATGGGGCGGACCCTACGAGACGTGCGCCCCGAGACGCAAACTCGCAGAGTCTCTGGCGCGTGCGGACGAGCCGCTCGCGCCGCTCGTCATCCGTGGGGCTTCCCGCTATTGTCCGGCGGGGCCCATGCACCCCCGAATCCATCGTCCCCGAGCGACGTCGTGACGCGGCGGCTCGTGCTGGGCCTCTGGGCGGCCGCGGTCTACACCGTCTACTGGCTGGGCTATCTGCGAGGGGCTTCGTGATCGACGTCCTGCTGCTGGTGCCGATCCTGGCTGCCAGCACCGCCGCCGGGCTGCTCCTCCTGCGCCTGCTCGGCGCGCTGCCGCGTGCGCCGCACGAGCACTTGCCGGTCGGCCTCGCCACGGGGCTCGGCCTCGCCAGCATGCTCGGGCTCGCGCTCGCCGCCGCCGGCGCCCTGCGTCCCGGGCCGATCGCCGTGGCCGGCCTCGTGGCGCTCGTCGCCGGCGGACGCGGGGTGCTGCGCGTGCTCGGCGCCGCGCGTGCTCCGCGCGGACGCGCGGCGTGGACGCTCGTCGCGGTGTGCGCACTCCTCCTGCTCGCCGAGGCGCCGACCTGGTTCGCACCCCCCGTAGGCGGCGACCAGACGAAGTACCAGCTCGCCTATCCGCGTCTCTACGCCCTCGCGGGCGGCCTCGTGCCGACGCCATGGAGCTTCTGGGGCTCGCAGCAGTGGCTGCAGAACTTCGTGTTCGCCATCGCCTACGCGCTCCGTGGCGAGAACCTGGCGCGCTTGCTGAACGCCACGAGTGGTGTGCTCGCCGCGCTCGCGCTGGCGACGCTGGTCCGGCGGCATCTCGACCACCGGCTCGGCGTCGTCGCCGGCGCGCTCTTCTTCACGATGCCGATGTGCTGGTCGCAGATGGTGCGGGCCGGCGCGGATACGAGCCTGGTGGTGTACGCCGCGCTCACCGTGACGGCGTGGCTCGACTGGGCCGCCGGGCAGCGAGCGAGCGATCTCCGCCGGGCGGGCGTGCTCGCCGGCCTGGCCGGCGGCACGAAGGTCATGGGGCTGCTGGTGCCGGCGCTGGTCGGCCTCGGGATCCTCACCGTGCTCGCCCGGCGGCGGCCGAGCATCGGCCGTGTCGTCGGCTCGTCGCTCGCCTACGGGTTGCTCGCCCTGGTGATGCTGTCGCCGTGGTACGTGCGCAACCTGGTCGAGACGGGGAATCCGATTTTCCCGTTCGGCCAGCGCCTCTTCGCGGGACGCGCCTGGAGCGTCGAGGCGGAGTCGTATCTCAACGTCTACTACGACCAGTATCGCACCCGCGAGGCCGCGCAGCGCGGGGCGCGGCCCTACAAGGGCGTCGAGGTGGCGCGCTTCCCCTGGGACCTGACGATGCATCCGGAGTCGTTCGAGGTCGGCAAGCGACAGGGACAGGACGTGAGCCCGTTCGTGCTCGCCTTCCTCCCGGCGCTCGTGCTGCTGCGGCAGCGGCGCGCGGCCGCGCTCGCGGTGGCGGCGATCGGGATCGCATACGTCGTCATCATCGCGGGCGCCGCCTGGGCGCACCCGCGCTACGTGCTGCCCGGGATCGGGCTCGCGCTGGCCGCGGCCACGGCGGCGGCGCGGGCGCTCTCGGGCCGCCACCTCTTCGCGGTGGTGGTGGCGCTGACGGTGGCCGGCAACCTGGTGCTCATCAGCCGCATGCTGCGGCCGATGTGGCCCGATCAGGTGCGGGTCGCGCTCGGCCGCATGACGCCCGACGACTTCCTCGCCCGGTACTCCGAGCGATACGTGTTCTGGCACCAGGCCAACCAGGTCGTCCCCGAGTCGGGGCGCGTGCTCGTGTTCGAGAAGATCCCCCATCCCTACTACATCGAGCGCCCCTTCGTGCTGCTCAGCTACCTCGAGCAGGGGCTGGTCGACTACCGCCGGGTGAGCACGGTGCCGGCGCTCGACGCGGCGGCGCACCACCTGGGCGCGACGCACTTCGCCGTCAACGAGGCGGGGCTGCAGGCCGGGGACGATCCGTTCGAGGCCGCGGTGACCGCGCTCTGGCGCGCCTACGTCGCCGGCGCCGGCGATCCGGTGCTGCGTGCGGGCGGCTATGCGCTGTACGCGCTGCCACCCGCGACGATGGACGTACATGGCTGAGCGCCCCAGGCGGCACTTCGCCCTCGACTCGCTCCAGGTGGTGAGCGGTCAGGGCGCCATGATGGCCATCGGGCTGGTGAACGGTATCATCACCGCGCGCTGGCTCGGGCCGACCGCGCGCGGCCAGTTCCAGCTCCTCACCCTGCTGCCGGTGATGCTGTCGAACTTCGTCAAGCTCGGCATTCCGCAGGCGAGCGTCTTCTACATGCGCCGCAAGGGCACGTCGGCGTCGGACGTGGCGTCGAACTCGATCTGGTTCGCGTTCGTGATGGGCGGCGCGGCCGTCGGCGTGTGCTGGGTCGGGCGCGAGTGGCTGCTCACGACGTTCCTGAAGCAGACGCCGCCCGAGCTGCTGCTGCCGTCGCTGGCGCTGATCCCCTTCGTGCTGCTCCAGTTCTACCTGCTCGGTGTCGCACAGGCCCAGGAACGCTTCCGCGAGTACAACATCCGGCAGGTGGTGCCGAACCTGCTCAGCCTGTTCGGTCTCGTGGTCACGCTCGTGCTCCTGCACATGGGGCTGGTCGGCGCCGTGCTCGTGCAGGTGGTGATCCAGGTCTTCATGACCGCGTGGATGACGTGGCGCGTGCACCGCGAGGCGCCCCTCCACCTGCACTGGAACCGGAACCTCGCATACGGGATGCTCTCGTTCGGCGGCAAGTCCTACGTGCAGACCCTCGCCGCCACCCTGCACCTTCGCATCGATCAGTACATCTGCGCCTACTTCCTGACGCCCGCCGACGTCGGTCTCTACGCCATCGCCGTCAACTTCGCCACGCTCCTGTTGAAGATCCCCGAGGCGACCGGCACGGTGATGTTCCCGCGGCTCGCCGGCTCGCAGGATCGCGACGCCCACGCGGCGACGACGCGGGTCTGTCGCTACACGCTGTTCATCCTGGCGCTGGGCGTCACCGCCTTCGCCGTCGCCGGCCCCGTGGTGATTCCCCTCCTCTACGGCCGGCGGTTCGACGGCGCGGTGCGGCCGCTCCTGATCCTCCTGCCCGGCATCCTCGTGATGGCGCTGTACCAGCTCCTCACGCGCAACTTCACGAGTCGCGGCAAGCAGCAGGTGAACATCCTCGCCGCATGTCTCGCCCTCGCCCTCAACGTGAGCCTCAACCTCGTCCTGATCCCGCGCTACGGCATCGCCGGCGCGGCACTCGCGAACGGGCTCTCCTACGGCACTGCGGCGCTCGTCCTGCTGGTCGCGTTCGTGCGCGACTCGGGACACTCGGTGGGCGAGACGCTGCTCGTGCGGCCGGCGGAGATCACCGAGCTGGCGCGTGCCGCGCGGCAGTATGCGGCACGGTTGCAGGGGCGAACGGCGGCGTGAGGGAGCACCGGCACCCCGCATGGCGGTAGCCCACACCCGCGGGCTTCACGGCGTCACCGCACCGACGACGGAAACAGCCGGCCGACCCGACCGAGGTTCCGTCCCAGCCGTCCGGCGATGCGCGACAGGTCGAGGAGCCCGGGCAGCGGGTCGTCGAGCGTCAGCGTGTCGCTCCACTCGCGGAGCGTGACGAAGCGCCACGCCTCGCGCCCGATCTCGCGCAGCGGCGTGCGCTCGGCGCGGGGCAGCGACAGGTTCTCCTTCACCCACAAGAGATCGAGTCGCCAGTTGCGGCACGAGATGCCCGAGCGATACTCGGGCGGGAAATCGCGCTTCCCCTCGACCAGCACCTGGTAGAGCCAGTAGGGGTAGTCGGCCCCCGACGCGACCGTCAGCGGCAGGGCGGCCCAGAAGCGCGCGTTGAAGTCGTGGAACAGCCACTGGTTCGTCGCGCGGTTCAGGCGGAACTCCATCATGAGCACGCCGGTGTAGTCGAGGGCGCGCACGAACTTGCGGGCGTCGGCCAGTATGCCCTGATGCACGGGTTCGCTCAGCCGGTAAGGCGCCGACGAGTAGCCGCGGCCCTCGTGCAGGCGGAGATGCTGGAAGGCGTGCAGCACCTCGCCGCCGGCACACAGCATGTCGATGCCGCCGCCCTCGCCCTCGAAGTACTCCTCGATGAGGACCTCGGTGGCGCGGCCTTCGAGGATCCGGAGCCACTGCAGCAGGCCCTCCGCGTCGCGCGCCACGCGCGTGCGGCGGCGGTCGCCCAGGTCCTCGGAGCGAAACGACGAGCGCGCCTTCACCACCACGGGCAGCGTGAAGTGGCGCAGCACTTCCGCCGGGTCGGCGGGGATGGGGAGGACCCGGTGCGCGGGCACGCGGATGCCGATCTCGCGACACACGTCGTAGCTGCGCTGCTTGTCGTAGCCGACGCGATAGGCCTCGTCGTTGAGCAGATAGATCCGCGCGTACGGCTCCAGGTCGGCGCGGTGCTCCTGGAGGGGGATGATCGTGGGATCGTTGGTCGGGATCACCAGGTCGAAGCGCTCGCGCGCGCACAGGTCGAGGAAGGCGCGCTTCCAGGCGTCGTCGTGCGGGCGGAACCGCGGGATCTCGTGCGCCGCGCGCACGTAGCGCGAGCGGCGCGCGACCTCCGTGGACGGGCACCAGCCGATGTGCACCTCGATGCCCCGGCGACCGAGCGAGCGGATCACGGTGAGGAAGCTCGAATCGCTCTTGCCGAGCACGAGCACCTTCCCGGTGGAACGGGAGGCGCTCATGCGGGTGCGCGGCCGCGTGACAGGACGTCGTCGAACACCGCCTCGACCGCCTGCGCGTGCTGCCGGATGTCGAACGTGGCGGCCACCCTCGTCCGCGCGGCGCGAGCCATGACGGCGCGTCTGGCCGGGTCGTTCAGCAGCGCCACCATGGCGGCCGCGAGCGCAGCGGGGTCGCGCGGCGCCACCAGCACGCCGGTCTGACCATCCACCACGATCTCGAGCGGTCCCCCCTCGCGCGGGGCGATCACGGGGCGGCTCGCGGCCATCGCCTCCAGGAGCACGCGCCCGAACGGCTCGCGGGTGGAGGCGTGAATCACCACGTCCATGGCGTCCATGCAGGCGGCGACGTCGTGCCGCGCGCCCGTGAGGAGCACGTGGCCGGCGAGATCGGGCGCCGCGACGCGCTCCTTCAGGCGCGCGGCGTACTCGGCGCCGAGGCGGTGCACCCCACCCACGATCAGGCAGCGCAGCGCGGGCAGGCTGCGGCGCGCGCGTGCGACCGCTTCCGCCACGAGCAACTGTCCCTTCCAGGCCTGCACGTGGGCAACGATCCCGACACACGGCGCACCGGCCGGGATGCCCAGCTCGCGCCGCAGCGCCGCGCCACCCCCGGTGACGAAGCGCGCCACGTCGATGCCATCGTAGATCGTGCCGAAGCGGCGCGCCCGGATGCCTCGCGCCCGGTAGTGCTCGCCGATCTCGTCGGTCATGGTGATCGCGGTGTCGATCCATCGCGAGCAGAAGCGATCCACGGGACCGACGCGCCGGAAGCCCTTGAAGTGACAGATGACCGGAATGCCGCAGCGGCCGGCCGCGATCGCGCCCGCCAGGTTCGAGGTGAGACCGCTGGCGAGATAAAGCATCGCGGGGCGGTCGCGGCGCAGCACCGCGAGCAGCTCGCGCATCCGCGGCAGCACGATGCCGAACACCTCCGACGCCCGGCGCAGCACGCGCACCGGCAGTGCGCCACGATCCACGCCACCCGAGCCGCGCCGCGGCGTCAGCACGTGCACCGCGACGCCCGGCAGCTGGAGCGCGGGCTTGGGCTCCGCGAGCACGAGCGCGGGCTCCCACCTGCCGCGGTCCAGGTGCGGGATGAGCTCGAGGATGCCGGTGAGCGAGCCCCCGATCACGCCACCACCGACGCTACTCTCGAGGAACAACACCCGGTGGGGCGCGGTGTCGCGCGACGGCGCTGTACGGCGCGCCTCGCCTCCCTGCGTCCCGTGCTGCATCGCGGCGGCGGAATCTACGTCCCACCCCCGCCGGTGGTCAACCAAGTGGCGGCGTGTGGCGCGTCGCGACGAGGAGCCCGTCACGGTGGGCGACCGTCACCACGAAGTCGAAGGCGTCGAGCCTGAGACAGTGCGCCACGTCGGCGCGCGGGAAGTCCTCGGAATCCTCCTCGAACCGTTTCCCCGCGCCGCCCGAGATCAGGCGCGCGAGGAGCGCAGGCTCGTCGAGGGGCGTTCCCCCGAGTCGCGCCTCGAGCAGATCGGCACAGGCCTCGTCCTCCGCGGCCGGACGTTCGCCGCGCCACCCCATCGCCACCAGCGACACGATGGCCGGCCGGCGGGCATGCACGTGGCGCACGATCGCGCCGGCGCAGACGAAGCTCCCGAGCACGATCTCGTCGGCACCGCTCGCCGCCACCACGCCCTGCGTGCCGGCGCTCGTGCGCTGGATCAGGCGGCGGCCGCGCAGGTCGGCCCGTGCGATGGCGCTCGTCGAGTTGCCGAAGTCGAAGCCCGCGACACGCCGGCCGTTCACCTCGCCCAGGAGCAGCGCGTCGGGCCAGCGATGGCGGAGCGCGAAGGCGTCCTCGACCGGGCCGACCAGCACCACCTCGGTCGCACCCCGGGCGACGGCGTAGGCGGCGGTGCTGAAGGCCCGGAAGACGTCAATGACGACGGCGAGCCCGCGCGCTTCCCGAGCGCCGCTCAGCAGGCGATGGCGTTGGACGGCCGTCATGATCGTACAGCAGCGTATCGGCACGCAGCCCCTGGCGGATGGTCTCGAGCGAGATCACGTCCTGGGGCGGGACGTTGCCCATGTTCACGTTGGGACCGAAGTGCTTGACGAACCACACCTGCTGCGGCTTGCGCGGCGCCTCGAAGATGATCCGCCCGGTGTCGATCTGCATCTGGATCTCGTCGATCAGGCCGGCCTTGACCTCACCCGACGAGTGGTAGATGCCGACCGTCCCCGACTCTCGCCCCTCGACGATCACCTTCCACGACCCGGCAGCGAGCTCGCTCTTGATCTGATCGACCCAGCGTCTCGGTGCCACCACGTGGGTGCGGTCTTTGCGCCCCACCTCGGAGAACACCGTGAAGTGCTTCGCCATGCGCTCGATGTGGCGGAGCTTCTCGACGAGCGGGATCTGGATCGTGCCGTCGGAGACCTCGACGTGTTTGAAGTCGTGGTCCCGGAGGAAGCCGATATACTCGTTCAGCTTCTTGCGGTGGACGGCGAGTTCGAAGAAGCTGCCACCGCAGCACACGGCGATCCCATGGCGGCGGAACGCCTCGAGCTTGCCCTCGAAGTTCTCCACCACGACCGACGTGGCCCAGCCGAACTTCACCACGTCGACGTAGCTCTCGGCCACCTCGAGCAGGCCCTCGACGTCGGCGATCGAGAGGCCCTTGTCGAGCACCTGGGTGAGACCGGTCTTCCGGGGTTTCTGGCTGCGACGCGGGTCGCGGAAGATCTCCGGGCCCGCGATCGGGGACATCGGTGTCGCCACGAGGCTCCTCTGCGCCGGCCGGGCCGTGTGTCGCGTCATTCGGCCACCCGCCGTCGGTCTGTTACGCCGCCGCTGCCGCGGGCGTCAAGCGACGGCTGCGGGCGATCCAGCCGCCGGCTGCCCGGACTTCGCCCCGTGGGGCGTTGCTCGACGTTCCGCTTCCCCCCGCACCGGCTCCCCTGCTAGTGGTCCGGTATGGCCCGCACCTACCGCATCATCTCCGCCGACTCGCACACCGTCGAGCCACCCGACCTCTGGGAGCGGTGGCTCGAGCGACGATACCTGGAAACCGCGCCCAAGTTGGTGGACGACGGCGACGGCGGCCACGCCTGGCTCTACATGGGCGCCACCACGCCCGAGCCGCTCGGCCTCGTCACCTGCGTCGGCACGCGCCCCGAGGAGCTCAAGTGGACCGGCAAGCGCTACGGCGTGAACATCCACCCCTCGTGCCACGACGGCGCCGAGCGGTTGAAGGTCATGGACGAGGACGGGGTGGACGCCGAATTCCTCTATCCACCCCAGCGCGCCATGTTGACGTTCATGAAGAACAGGGACGTCCAGGCGCACCTCGCCGGCATCCGCGCCTACAACCGCTGGCTCAAGGACGGATTCTGTGCGCCGGACCCCGAGCGGCTCATCGGCATCTTCCAGATCCCGAACGTCGGCATCGAGACGGCCGTGGCGGAGCTCAAGCGCGCCAAGACGGAAGGCTTCCGCGGTGTCGCCATCTCGGCGTGGCCCTCGGGCGGCGACACGCTGCGCGCCGAGGACGACCCGTTCTGGGACGCGGCGGCCGAGCTCGACATGCCGGTCAGCATCCACCTGCTCCTCGCCGCACAGCAGACGAAGACGGCGGCGTCGAAGCAGGCGGCCGTCGCGATCGGCGCCACGGCGTTCGCCCTCACGATGCCGCTCATCACCGAGCTGATCTTCCAGGGCGTCTTCGACCGCTTCCCGAAGCTGCGCATGGCGGCGGTCGAGACCGGGGTGGGGTGGATCCCCCACTTCCTCGAGATGACCGACGACCGCTGGTGGCGGAACCGCGTGTGGGCGGGTTCGAGGCTCCGGAAGGTGCCGAGCGACTACTTCCGCGATCACTGGCTTGCGACCTTCATCGTCGATCGCAGCGGGGTCGCCGTCCGCCACCTTGTGGGGGTCGACAACATGGCCTGGTCCACGGACTTCCCGCACCACGGCAACGACTGGCCGTACTCGCGTCGCGTGATCGACTCGCTGTTCGCCGATGTGCCCGAGGACGAGCGGCGCAGGATCGTGTGCACCAACGCGGCGCGTTTCTGGGGACTGATGTCCTGACGCGCGCATGGGTGGATCGCGCGGCGATCGCCGCGACTTTCCTGTTCGTCGCCGTGCTCCAGGTGCACCGTCTCGACGACCAGGACACGTGGTGGCATCTCGCCACCGGCCGCCTGATCGCCGAGCGCGGCAGCGTCCCGGCCACCGACCCGTTCTCGTTCACGGCCCCCGGCGCGCCGTGGATCAACCGCCAGTGGCTCTTCGACCTCGGGCTCTACGGGCTCTGGGGCCTCGGCGGCGACCAGGCGACGGGCCTCGGCGCGGGCGCGCTCTTCTTCGCGGCCTTCGCCTGCGCCTATCGCCTCGCCCGCCGCCGCCTGCCGGCATGGGCCGCGGCGATCCTGGTGTTCCTCGCCGCCGAGGCGGCGGTCGAGCGCTTCACCGTCCGCCCCGAGGCGGCGACGTTCTGCCTTCTCGCCGTCCAGCTCCTGCTGCTCGACGGCGCGGTCGGCTGGGGTACGGTGGCCGCGCTGGTCGGTGTCCAGGTCATGTGGGCGAATCTGCACGCCCTCTCAGCGCTGGGCTCGTCCCCCTCGGCGCCGCACTGGCGGGGGCACTCGCCGCCGCCTGGCTTCCGCTGCCCGCGGGATGGCGCGCGGCCAGCCGCCGGCCGCGAGCCGAGGTCGGTCGCATCGCCGTCGCGGCGGCAGGCGCCGTGCTGGCGGAAGCAGCGACGCCGTTCGGGGTCACCGGCGCGATGTACCAGCTCTGGCTGCTGACACTGATCGGTGGCGAGGACCTGCGGTCGTTCACCATCATCACGGGAAGATCGAACGCGATGGAGAGGCCTGTCTGCCCGCGGGACAGATTGGCACGGTAGAGCTCGTTCGAGGCCCGGACGTTCGTGTGCCCGGCGTAGGTGCGGAAGATCCACGGGGCGTCGCGGGTCGGTCTGCCGTCCGCGTCATACAGGACGTGCGCTTCGCGTGTCATATGGCTCGAGCCCTCGGCGTGCAGTGTACTGCGAGGCCCCACGCTTTCGCCAGCCGCCGCTCGGAGGGGATCCCCGGGCGCGTGGCCCGCAGTCTGCTTTGACCCCGACGGCGCTCCCGCTCTATCTACCCCGCCCGTGAGATTCGAGCGACGCGCATTGCTCGGGCGCGGAGCCACGGGCGCCGTTTATCGGGCGTTCGATGCCGAGCTCGGATGCGAGGTCGCTCTGAAGACGCTGCTCGGCGTGTCCGAGGACCTGGCCGAGCAGCTGAAGTTCGAGTTCCGCATCCTGCGCGGTGTCTCGCATCCGAACCTCGTGCAGCTCTACGACCTCGTCGTGACGGACGAGGAGGCTTTCTTCACGATGGAGCTGGTCGAAGGCGTCGACGTCGTCCGCTACGTGCGCGGTGACCTGCCGGCTCGAACGCCCCTCGATGCCGCCGGTCACGCACTCCTGCGGGACGTCTTCGAGCAGCTCGTGATCGCGATCGCGACGCTGCACGCGGCGGGTCGCGTGCACTGCGACCTCAAGCCCTCGAACGTCATCGTCATGCCGAACGGTCACGTGATGGTCCTCGACTTCGGGCTCGCGGCGATGGTCCATCGCGATGCCGACGCCGCGGACCGTGCCGGGATGGCGGGCACCCTTCCCTACATGGCGCCCGAGCAGATCTGGGGGCTGCCGCCGACGCCCGCGATCGACTGGTACGCGCTCGGCGTGGTCATGTTCGAGGCGCTGAGCGGTGTCCCCGTGTTCGAGGGATCGCCGGTGGCGGTGCTTCGCATGAAGGAGCACGGACCGCTGCCCAGCCCGGGCGAGGTGATTCCGAGCACGAAGGGAAGCGTCCTCGACGCGCTCGTGCGGGCTCTGCTCGACCCGGACGCCGGGCGCCGGCAGGGGGCAGCCGCCATCAGAGCGGCGCTCGCGGGGCGGCACGCGTCAGCGACTCCCGCCCCGCTGCGGGTGCCGGACGAGGTGTTCGTCGGACGCGATGCCGAGCTCCGCACGCTGGCCGGATGGCTCGACTCGGTGGCCCGTCAGCCGCTCGTCGCGCACGTCGTCGGCCCATCTGGCATCGGCAAGTCCGCGCTGTTGCGGCGATTCCTGCACCGTGCGACCGGCGTGCTGGTGCTCGCGGGCCGCTGTCACCCGCAGGAGATGGTGCCCTACAAGGCGCTCGACGGGGCGGTGGAGGCCATCGCGCGGCACCTCCGGCGGGCGCGCATCGGCGCCGCGGAGCTCGCGGTGGAAGACGTCCAGGCGCTGCTCAGCCTGTTCC
>JBKPDC010000166.1:0-5755 GCA_046727715.1 Thermodesulfobacteriota bacterium | reverse complement strand
CGCGATCGAACGCCGTCGGACCCGGCGCCGTCGCCGCCAGCCAGCT
The DNA here is from genome assembly GCA_046727715.1 of Thermodesulfobacteriota bacterium. Taxonomy (GTDB): domain Bacteria; phylum Desulfobacterota; class Binatia; order DP-6; family DP-6; genus CAVQLX01. The sequence goes on along the minus strand of JBKPDC010000166.1, from coordinate 5,709 downwards.
TGCGGCACTCCGCTCGGCGCTTGCGCCGCTCATGGCATTCCGTCTAACGCGGTGCTCGTGACGGGGTCAACGACGACGGCGGAACGGCGGACGGTCGCGCTGAGCGGCTCCGCCTCGGGCATCGGTCGCGCGCTGCGGCAACGCCTCGAGCGAGCCGGGCAGCGCGTGATCGGCGTCGACCTGCGCGATGCCGAGGTCGTCGCCGATCTGGCGTCGGAATCAGGGCGCGCGAGCGCCGTCGACGGCGTTCTGCGGGCGTGCGCGGGAACGCTGGACGGTGCGGTCGCCTGTGCCGGGCTCGGCCCGCAGCACGACGATCCGGCCGCGATCGTGGCGGTGAACTACTTCGGCGCCGCGGCTTTCCTCGCCGGGCTGCGCCCCGCGCTCGCCGCGGGTCGCGAGGCCGCAGCCGTCGCGGTCTCGTCGAACTCGGCGACGATCAGTGCGGGGGCGGACAGCCCGCTCGCCGCCGCGTGCCTCGCCGGCGACGAGGCCGAGGCGCGACGCCTGGCGCCAGGGCTCGGGGGTACCTTTTCCTATTCCGGCTCGAAGCTCGCCCTCGCGCGCCTCGTGCGGCGGGAAGCGCCGCGGACCGAGTGGGCGGGCGCGGGCATCCGCCTGAACGCCGTCGCCCCCGGCGCCACCCTGACCCCACTACTCCAGGACGGGCTCGACCATCCCACGCTCGGGGCCGCCATCCGTGGCTTCCCCATTCCGCTCGGTGGATTCGGAGATCCCGCTCGGATCGCCGCCGCGATCGCGTTTCTTCTCGGCCCCGACGCGGGTTTCTGCTGCGGCTCGGTGCTCTTCGTCGACGGCGGCTCCGACGCCCTCCTGCGACCCGACGCGATATAGCTCGACCTGGTCGTCATGCCCGTCCGCGTCCCGCCGCGTGAGCGACTCGAGGGTGACGGGCGTGCCGAAGAGGACGGCCGTCCCGCTCGCCTCGTCGTACGCCCGATCGTCGGTGAGCACGTTGGCATTCACGCCCGGGTGCGTTTTCGCCACCCGCAGCCGGGCGTCCTGGACGTCGTGGCCCCAGCCGTGCGGCAGACTGACGACGCCCGGCATGAGGTCTTCGGTGACCTCGACCGGTGCGACGACGCTGCCCGCCCGGCTGGTGACACGCGCGGTGCTGCCATCCTCCAGACCGATGCGACCGGCATCCTGCGGAGAGATCTGCAGCGTGCAGCGATCCCGACCCTTCACCAGCGCCGGCAGGTTGTGCATGAAGGAGTTGCTGCAGCGGAGGTCCCGGCGGCCGACAAGGACGATGTCCGGAGCGCGCTTCGCCATCCGTGCGCGGAGACGAGCGAGATCGTTCGTCATCGTCGGCGGGGCCAGATCGATGACGCCGCTCTCGGTGTTGATCACCTCGCGCAGTCGCGGTTGGAGCGGTCCCAGATCGATCCCGTGCGCCGCCGCCTGGACCCTGGCGAGCGTGAGGCCGTCTGGCCGGCGCCCGAATCCCTCGCCGTGCGGCCCGATGCGGAGCAGCATGTCGACGATGCGCGCCGGACCGATCGCACCGTCGAGCTTCTCCACCGCCTCGTCCACGGTGAGCCCCGGCCACGGGCAATTCTCGTCGATCGCGCCCTCGGCGAACTTGCGGAAGATGAAGTCGTCGACGACGTTCGTGGGCATGCCGCCGAGTCCCATGAGCCGCGCGCCGAGGTTGGCCAGGACCTCCCAGGTCTCGGGTGACCCCGGCGGCGCGGGCACCACGGGCCACGACCATTTGGCCACGTTCCGGACGGAGAGCTGGTAGAAGCCGATCTCGTAGCTCGCGAGCTCGGCGGGCGATGGCGTGGGGAGAATGACGTGCGCGTGGCGCGTCGTCTCGTTGATGTAGAAGTCGACGGCGACGAGAAAGTCCAGGCGCGAGAACGCTTCCTCGAGCTGCGCGGAGTTCGCCGCGCTGCGCACGGGGTTCGTCATCAGAAGGATCATCGCCCGGACCTGCCCGTCGCCCGGTGTCAGCATCTCCTCGGCCATGGTGGACGACGGGATCAGCCCCTCCACCTCGGGCTGCCCGCTGACGCGGCTCTTCCAGCGACCGATCTCGAAGCCCTTGCCCTTCGGGAGCGCGGGGTCGAGGGGTGCCGCGGGTTTGGGGAACATCACGCCCCCGGGGCGGTCGAGATTGCCCGTCAAGATGTTGACGAGGTCGCATCCCCAGGTCGCGAGCGTGCCGAACTCCTGCACGCACGTGCCGAGTCGCCCGTAGCACGCGGCCGACTCTGCGGCAGCGAGCTCGCGTGCGATGCGCCGGATCACGGGAGCCGAGATACCGCACGAGTCGGCGACCGACTCGGGCGCGAACTCGCGCGCGACGGCTTCCACGGTATCGAGCCCGCCGACCAGTCCCGCCGCCGCCCCGAGATCCACCAGACCCTCCTCGAACAGCGTGTGCACGAGTGCGAGCAGGAACACCGCATCCCTGCCGGGCCGGATGAAGTGGTGCTCGCTCGCGATCTTCGCCGTCTCGGTGCGACGCGGATCGACGACGACGAGCCTGCCGCCCCGCGCGGTGACGGCCTTCAAGCGCCCCGGCGCGTCGGGCATCGTCATGAGGCTGCCGTGCGAGACGACGGGGTTTGCGCCCACGATCAGCAGGTAGTGCGTGCGGTCGATGTCGGGGACGGGAACACCGGTCGGGAAGTGACGCCCGAACATCAGGCCCGTCTGGACGATCTTCGGCAACGTGTCGATCGCCGACGCGTTGAACAGGCTGCGGCTCGAGAGCGCGCGCTGGAGGACCGCGCGATACAGCAGCGCTCCCAGGTCGTGCACGACGGGATTGCCCTGGTACATGCCGATCGCGTCGTTCCCGTACTGCTCGCGAATGGCGATCAGGCGCGAGGCCACCTCGTTGTAGGCCTCCTCCCAGGTGACCTCCATCCACCCGTTCGCGGTGCGTCGCACGGGCTGCCGCAGCCGATCCGGATCGTGGTACAGCTCCTTCAGCCCGTATGCCTTCGGGCAGATGTAGCCGCGCGAGAACGGGTCCTCCTTGTCCCCGCGCACCGTGACGATCGAGTCCCCTTCCACCTCGACGGCGAGGCCACAGGTGGCCTCACAGAACGGACAGACCCGGTGCACGATGCGGCGATCGCCGTGTCCCGACCCGGCGCGTTCCCCGAAGAACTTGGTCATTCGGCCCTCCTGCGTACGACTTGTCGCACTCGCCGCACTACGCTACACAAGTGGTACTCGCAAAGAGCCACTTTTGTTGAATCCACTAGGGCCAGTCTGATGTTCCTCACGCTCGACGGCGAGGGGCCGCTCCATCACCAGGTCTATCGCGCGCTGCGGTCCGAGATCCTCTCGCGCAACCTGGCGCCGGGAGCCCGGCTCCCCTCGACGCGCACGCTCGCGGCCCATCTCGGCGTGTCGCGCAACGTCGCGCTGCAGGCGTACGACCAGCTCCGCGGCGAGGGCTACGCGCAGGCCCGGACCGGCTCCGGGACGATCGTCGCCCCGACCCTGCCCGCGGCGTGGGCCGTGGCGGTCACGGCGGCCGAGCCGTGCCGTGGCGAGGTGGCGCGCCGGACGCGACCGCGACTGGCAGGCGCCGGGGCGCGGGCCGTGGAGATCGCGCGCGGCGCCCCGGTGCGCTGGGAGGTGTCTGGGGCTGGGCTGTCGCACGACTTTCGCGTCGGGCGGCCGGCCGTCGCCGACTTCCCGCGCGCGGTCTGGTGCCGGCTGCTCGGGCGCCGGGCGCGGAGTGCGGGCCGACGCGATCTCGACTACGGCCCGCCGGAAGGTAGGCGCGAGCTGCGCGAGGCGCTCGCCGAGCGCCTGCGACGCGTGCGCGGGATCGACGCGACCCCGCAGCGGATCGTGGTCGTCAACGGCTCGCAGCAGGCGCTCGACCTGGTGACTCGCGTGCTGCTCGACCCGGGTGACCGGGTGCTCATCGAGGAGCCGCACTACCTCGGCGCGCGCTGGGTGTTCGTCGCGGGCGGGGCCGAGCTGGTGCCCGCGCCGGTCGACCACGACGGGATGCGGGTTCCGACACCGCTGGCATCCCGGCGCGCGCCACGGCTCGCCTACGTCACGCCCTCGCATCAGTTCCCGACCGGCGTCGTGCTTCCGCTGGCGCGCCGGCTCGAGCTCCTCGACTGGGCGGCTCGCAGCGGAGCCTTCATCGTCGAGGACGACTACGACAGCGAGTATCGCTACGCGGGCCGGCCCCTCCAGGCGCTCGCCGGCCTCGACGCGGAGGGGCGCGTGCTCTACGTGGGGACGTTCTCGAAGCTGATGTTCCCCGCGCTTCGCCTCGGCTACCTCGTCCTGCCGGACGCACTCGTCGAGCCGATCGTCGCCGCCAAGGCGCTCGCCGACACCGGAAGCCCGGCGCTCGAGCAGCTCACCCTGGCGGACTTCCTTCGCGAGGGCCACTTCGAGCGCCACCTGAACCGCTCCCGCACGCGCAACGCCGCCCGCCGCGCTGCCCTGCTCGCCGCCGTTCACGAGCACTTCGGCGATCGCGCCGAGGTCTGTGGCGCTGCCACCGGCCTGCACGTGCTGGTGTGGCTGCGCGGCCATGACGGAAGGCCGATCCGATCGCTGACCCGCAAGGCGGCGGCCGCGGGTGTCGGCGTGTATCCGGTCGCCCCCTACTACCTGTGCCCGCCGCGCCGCAGCGGGGTCCTGCTCGGGTACGGGCCGCTCGGCGAGCGGCAGATCCGCGAGGGGGTCGCACGCCTGGCCGCGGCGCTGACGTGACGGCGCGGGAGAGGGCCCGTCGCCCGCGCCGACTCCTGTCAGAACCGGGGCGCCGATTCGGCGAGGTCGCTCGTCGACGGCAGCTCCCCGGCGCTCCACCCGCCGCCCAGCGCCGCGACCAGCTGCACGCTGGCGGCGAGCCGGCGGCCCTGGATGTTCACCGCCGTCTGCTCGTTGGCGAGGGCAGTAGCGTTGACCACCACGACGTTCAGGTAGCTCACGATCCCGCCCTCGTACTGGTTCGTCGTGAGCCGCACCGAGTCCTGTGCCGCCTTGACGGCGCGGGCCTGCACGTCCGCTTCCTCCTCCAGGACGCGCAGCGCGGCCAGCTGGTCCTCCACTTGCTGGAACGAAGCGAGCACCGTCTCGCGGTAGTTGGCGACGGTCTCGTCGTACGCCGCGCGCGCCTGAGCGGTCTGCGCGGAGCGCCGCCCGGCGTCGTAGATCGTCTCGGAGATCGACGGGCCGGCCGACCAGAAGCGGCTCGGCCACATCAGCCACTTGGCGACGTCGCCGGACTCGAAGCCACCCGACCCGCTGAGGGTGACGGTCGGGTAATAGGCCGATACGGCAACGCCGATCGAGGCGTTGGCCGCGGCCATGTCGCGCTCCGCCGTGGCCACATCGGGCCGGCGCTCGAGCAACGCGGACGGCACCCCCACCGGGATGAGCGGCGGCGCGCTTGCCAGTTCGGCTTCCGGCAGCGAGAAGTCGGCCGGCGGCTTGCCCATGAGCACGGCGATGGCGTGCTCCAGCGCCGCGCGCTGCTCGCCCAGATCCACCGCCTGGGCCCGCGTCGTCTCCAGCTGGGTCTGGGCCTGCGCCACGTCGGCTCCGGACGCGATGCCGTTCTCGTGGCGGTTCTCCGTCAGCCGGAGCGAGCGCTCGTAGCCGCGCGCCGTGTCGATCAGCAGCTTGCGCTGGGCGTCGAGCGTCCGCAGCTGGAAGTAGTTCACCGCGAGCTGGGACTGCAGGCTG
>JBKPDC010000165.1:0-6563 GCA_046727715.1 Thermodesulfobacteriota bacterium | reverse complement strand
ACCGTCACGGCCGGATACGCGCGGTCGTACGCCGCGTTCGTGCGCGGGTTCGCGGAATCGACGCTGCGCCGGCACCTGTTCGTCCCCGCGGCCCGCGCCGGCGTGGAGCCCGGGCGGCTGCTCGACGAGTACTTCGCGCGCCTCGAGGCGCGGTTTGCTACCGATCCCGCGGCGGACGCGTTCGAGGATTGGACCCTGACCGTCGTGCTCGCCCGGCGCTGAGGAAGTCCGACTCCCCCCTGACGGGCGGCTCCCCGAGGCGGACGAGGTATGCTTCCGTGTTCGCGCGCAGTCGCTGTTCGCGCTCGGCAGGATCTTCCTCGACGAACACCTCGTCGGGCTGGATGCGGAACAGCGGCTGGCCTTTGCGCACGACCGTCCCGTTCTCCACCAGCACCTCGGTCACGGTGCCGGCGAAGCTCGCGTACACCTTGTTGAACATCTTCATGACCTCGATGATGTAGAGGGCGTCGCCCTTGTCGAAGTGCGTGCCCTGCGCCACGAACGGCGGCAGGGTGGGCGCTTCCTGGCCGTAGAACGTCCCACCCATCGCGGCCACGATCTCGTCTGCCTTGGTGACCGGTGGCGGCACCAGGACTTTCCGCATGGCTTCCTGGTGCTTCGGGTCGTGCAGGCGCTCGGGGATGTGGACCGTCAAGTCTTCCGCGAGCTCGAGATCGTAGAAGCCGGTCCGGGACGCGATCAGGGGCAGGAGCGCCAGGATGTCGAGCCCCAGCTGGTGGCCGGCATGCGCGGCGCGCACGCGCGTCCAGGTGACGTCGTCGAACCCGAACGCGGGCTCCTCGCCCCGCAGCGTGGCATCGAGGTCCTGCCAGGTCGTACCACCCGGCACGCGGGTCGCGAGCTTCTCGTAGAAGGCCAGCGCCCGGGCGAGCAGGGCCTTGTCATGGTCCCAGATGCGGTGGACCGCCCCGATGTGCGCGGCGTCCATGTTGAGGAGCCGGTAGGTCTCGGCCAGCACCTCGACCGGGTTGCGCTGCCACTCGACGCGATCGTCACGCACCACGAAGTCGAGCCGGTGCTGCGAGAGCCAGGCGGCGAGGAAGTGCGGTTCGTCGAACAGCATGCGGATCGGGTGTTCGAGCAGCGTCTCCTTCAGCTCGATCACCTGCCGCGTGGCCTCGAGGGCCTCGGGTGCGGCCGCGGCCGTCGCGCGCCGGGCGATCTGCTGGAAGGCGTAGTCGAGGTCGATGCCGTGGGCCTCCTGTGCCACCTCACCCACCAGGGTGAGGTACGGCACGACGAATTTGGTGGTGGGCTTGGCCCAGGGGTCGCGCGCCAGGAACCAGGTGAGGATGCCGTAGTGGAATTCCAGGTTGGTCGCGAGGTCGATGCCGCGGATGGTGGTGCGGCGGAAGATGTCGACGAGTCGCTCCCAGGCGCGGGCGCGGTCCTCCCCGGTGGCGAGCAGCAGCGCCACGTTCGAGTCGTAGGCGCCGGCCAGCCGGTAGCGCATGAACAGCCCCGTGTCGGGGTTCTTGATCGAGATGCCCTGATCGTCGCGGATCTCACCCGGGATGGGATCGGACCACGACACGATGACCCCGCCAGCGGCAGGGCTGAGGGCGCGGTCCGTGGCGTTGAGCCGCGCCTCGACGGCCGCTCCGTCACGCCGGACCCTGGTGGGTCGAGGCAGCCGGTCCTTGTGGCGGGCGATGAGCGCCATCGCCTCCACCAGGGAGTGCACCTCGAACCAGTCGCTCGGGTCGTCCGGGTTGGTGAACCTGAGCGCGTAGCACAGCTCCGAGACGCGGTGCTCCACCTGGATGCGCGTGTTCACCTCCATGAAGTAGTGCCGGTCGCCATCGACGATGCACTCGAACGTCGACGCCGAGTCGAGCTTGACCGCCTGGCCGAACCGCTCGGCCTCGCCCTCCATGCGCGTGAGCACGGCGAGATCGCTCTCGAGGGCGCGGACCTTCGCGGTCCGTCCCGCGACCAGCGCCTCGGCGATGGCATCGCGCAGCCCCTCCTGCGTGATCGAAACCTCCACCAGCTTCTGCTCGTGCATCTGGAGCGAGCAGTCGCGCCCGCCGAGCGCGACGCACCACTCGCCGTTGCCGAGGAGCTGGATCTCGTTGTGCCGGGTCTGCTCGATGTTCAGCTCGAGCAGCATGTTCTTGTTGTCGCCGGGGCCGGTGGCCTTCACCTCCGCGAGGACCTCGCGCACGAGCCCGGGCACCAGGGCCGCGTCGCCGAAGATGCGCTGCCCCTTGCCGCCGCCGCCGCCGATGGCCTTCAGGCGGAAGCGGCGCTCCGGCTGCTCGGCCAGCAGGCGTTCGACTTCCAGCCGGAGCGTCTCGCCCAGCTCGTCGATGGTGAAGAGATCGACGTGCTTGCGATATGACGCCTCCAGGATCGCTTCGCCCAGGGCGGCGAGGGGTCGCGCGGGATCACCGGCCCCCGGGACGTCGAGCCCATGCTCGAGAACCACGCGGGCGAGCGCCGCCCGGTCGGGATACTTGCGCAGCAGCGTCCGCACCGTGGCGTCGTTCACGCCGGGCGTGACCGACACCCCGTTCTCGATCGCGGTCCGCTTGGCCTCGTCCTTCGCGCCCGCCGCCGTCTGCGTGTGGGAGCACGGGCCGATGAAGGTGATGCCGGCATCCTCGAGCGCACGGACGAAGCCGGCGTCCTCGGCCATGAAGCCGTAGCCGGCGAAGACGGAGTCGTAGCCGTGCTGCTTGCAGATGCGGATGATCTGCCGCACCCGCTCGTCGCGCTCCTCCTTGGTGGCCCCCGTGTAGTCGGGCACGGGGTGCACGTACCGGGGGTTCATGATGCGGAGCTCGGGCGACAGCGCGCGCGGGAAGACGATCGAATCCTTCTCGGACAGCAGCATCCCCACCTGGGTCATGCCCATCTCGCGGAAGACGTCGATCGCTTCCTTGCGGATCGGGCCGCGACAGACGATCAGCACCTTCATGTCGTCGGCGGCGAAGGAACGCACCCACGCCGAGCGTGACTCGCCGAGCCGCCGGTCGCGGAACTGATACGGGTTGTTGTGGTACGCCGCCCGCGACTCGGCCAGTCGGCGGTCGCGATCCTTGGCCGGGTCGAGGGGACGGGCGGGAATGGCCATCAGTGAAACTCGCGCTGCGGCTCGACCATCGGACCGGGTACGTAGTGGTTCAGGAGGAAGCGCAGGTGGTAGGTGAGGACGCGGCGCAGGTCGGTGGGCATGACGATCTCTGAGATGGAGCCCAGCGACAATGCCTCGCGCGGGTTCATCAGCTCGCGCTCGTAGCGCTGGTTCAGCTCGACCTCGCGTGTCTTGACCCACTCCGCCACCTCGACCTCCGGGGTGCCCGCTTTGCGCTTCTTCACGGCCTCCTCGCGGAGCTTCCGGATCTCGGCCTTGTACACGAACTCCTTGCCCGCCGTGCCCATGACCGCGACGCGGGTGGTGGGCAGCGCGAGCACGATGTCGGCGCCGGTGGCGTAGCTGTTGAACGCTGCATACGCGCCGCCGAACGCGTTGCGCAGGATGAGCAGGATGCGCGGCGTGCGGATGTCGATGATGGCGTCGAGCATCGCGCGTCCGGCCTGTACGATGCCGCGCGCCTCCTGGTCGCGACCGGGCAGGAAGCCGGTCGTGTCCTCGATGAAGACGACCGGCGTGTTGTAGATCGAGCAGAAGCGGACGAAGCGGGCGATCTTGTAGGCGGCGTCGACGTCGATCTGGCCGCTGGCCACCGCGCTGTTGTTGGCGACGAAGCCCACCACGTGGCCGCCGAGCCGGCCGAAGGCGGTGATGGCGTTGCGGGCCCGGTCGGGCTGCATCTCGAAGTAGTCGCCGTGGTCGCAGACACGCTCGATCAGGATGGTGACGTCGAGCGGCGTGTTGAACCCGGTGGGCGAGTTGAAGGCCTTGCGCAGCAGGGTATCGATCTCGGTCGTGGGCCGATCGATGGGGTCGCTCGTGCGCTCGAACGGCGGCGCCACGCGGTTCGAGTTGGGGAGGTAACTGAGGAGGCGCTGCGCGGTGCGGAGTGCGGCCACCTCGTCGGACACCGTCAGGTCGGCGACACCGCTCGCCGCGTGCACCTTCGGGCCGCCCAGGTCGTCGGGTGTGACGTCCTCGCCCAGCACGCTCCTGATGACGCCGGGGCCGGTGAGCCCGAAGAACGTGTTGGCCGCCTGGATGACGAAGCTGCCCTGACGCGGCAGGTAAGAGCCGCCGCCGGCGTTGTAGCCGAACATGCACATGATGCTGGGCGTCACGCCGCTGATCTTGCGGAGCGCGGTGAACGCCTCGGCGTAGCCGTCGAGCCCGCCGATGCCGGCCGGCACGAACGCGCCGGCGCTGTCGTTCATGCCGATGCAGGGGATGCCGCGGTCACCGGCCAGGTAGATCAGGTTGGCGAGCTTCCGGCCGTTGGTGGCGTCCATCGACCCGGCACGGATGGTGAAGTCGTGCCCGTAGAGTGCCACGTCGCGCCCGCCGATCTTGATGACGGCGGTGACGATCGAGGCGCCGTCGAGGTTGGGGCCCCAGTTCTGGTAGAGGACCGTGGGCTGGGTGTCGGGATCCTGCAGGACCTCGATGCGCTCCCAGACCGTCATCCGGTCCTTGGCGTGCTGGCGGATGGTCTGGATCGTGCCCGCCGCCACGTAGGGCTTCCGCCGCAGCTCCTCGCCGGCCGCGAGCGCCACGTCGTACGGCCCCTGCGCGTTCGTGGTGGCGGCCGCGTCCGGACCCGTCGCGGCGAGCGGGTCGTCGAGGGCCGGGATCACCGGTGCGTCCGTCGTTGCTTTCGTCTTGGGCTTCGCCATGAACCTCTCGGGGCGCTTCGGGCCCTGGGGCGGGCCCCGCCCGGGCGCCTTTTCCTAGTGGGACCGAGCCGAAAACGCCAGCGGCCCCGGGGAGTGTCGCGGCCGTGCGACCGGTCTCGTACCGAAGGAGTATTGACGCCCGCGCCGCAGTCCATATCAGTGCACGGGTGATTCCTCGTACCAGCACCTCCGAACGGGCGTGGCCCGCATCCGCGCTGCTCGCGCTGTTGTCCGTGGTGATACCCCGGGATGCCGCTGCGGTCCTGTTGCCCGGAGGCGGTAGCCGGCGGGTCGACTGCTACGCCCTGCTCGACGTCGAGAACCCCCTGCCGGCGCAGCGCGGGCGCATCGTCACCTGCGTCGACGGCGATCCCAGCTGCGATCACGATGGACTGTGCGACGGCACCTGCCGGTTTGCTGCTCGCGTATGCGTCAACGACGAAGGCGTTGGCGGGTGCCGGCCTCCGCAGGCACTGCGCTCCGTCAAGATACGCGACGACCTCATCCCGGTGCCGCCATCCCTCGTCGGACCGGGATGTGGGCCCTTCGCCGAGGTGACCGTGCCGGTCAAGGGTCCGCTGCTGCGCCAGCGCCCGGGCAGACTCGTGATCCGGGTCTCGGCGCGAGGACCACGGGGAGTCGACCGGGACCGCTTCATCCTGGCGTGCGCGCCGCGCTTCGGCGCCTGTCCGCCACCGCCGACGACCACGACGACCAGTGCCCCACCCACGACGACCACGCGCAGGACCACCACCACGACCGCCACGAGCACGTCCACGACGACGACCTCCTCCGTCACCACCTCGACCACGACGTCGTCTTCGACCACGACATCCGGACCAAGCACGACCACGACGACGTCGACCATCACGACGACGAGCACCAGCACGACTGAGCCGACCACGACCTCGACCACGTCCACATCCACGACCACGACGACGACCTCCTCCGTCACCACCTCGACCACGACGTCCTCCTCGACCACGACATCCGGACCAAGCACGACCACGACGACGTCGACCACCACGACCGCACCGCCGACCACCACTACCACCACCTCGCCGCCCACGACGACCGAGCTGCGACCATGACGACCAGCGAGCCCGGCTGAGTTGCCTTGTGGCGTCAGCCATGTCCGCGGTGTAGCGCTGACCCCCATGCCAGCGGTTCTGGTGCACGGGGTGCCCGACACGCATCGCCTCTGGAACAAGCTGCGCGCCCATCTCGCACGCCGCGACGTCATCACCCCGTCGCTCCCCGGATTCGATGCTCCCGTGCCGGCAGGCTTCGAGGCGACCAAGGAGGCGTACGTCGAGTGGCTGCTCGGTGAGATCGCGCGCGTTGGGGAGCCGGTGGACCTGGTGGGTCACGACTGGGGCAGTCTGCTCGTCCAGCGCGTGGTGTCCGTGCGCCCCGACTTGATCCGCACCTGGGCATGCGGCGACGGGCCGATCGATCGCGAGTACGTCTGGCACGACGTCGCGCAGCAGTGGCAAACGCCCGGCGTGGGAGAGGCGATCATGGCGACGATGAGCGGCGAACCGCTCGGCCAGGCGCTCGCGGGCGTCATGCCGGCCGATGATGCGCGCCTCGTGGCGTCTCACGTCGATGACGTGATGAAGGACTGCATCCTGCGTCTCTATCGCTCGGCCGTGCGGGTGGGTGAGGAGTGGGAGGACGACGTCGCGCGCGTCACGCGGCCCGCACTCATCCTCTGGAGCCGCGACGATCCATACGTCGCGGCCCGCTTCGCCGAACGCCTCGCG
>JBKPDC010000164.1:0-9576 GCA_046727715.1 Thermodesulfobacteriota bacterium | reverse complement strand
CTGTTGGCGCTATCGCCCGAGCGCGTGCATGCGATCGTCGGCCACTACTCCGCCGGTTTCGCCAACGTGCACGACTTCTTCCTGCCGCCGCCGGGCGCCTACTTCGCGCAGTACTTCTACTTCTACCCCACCGACACGTTCAAGGATCGCAACGGCGACCGGTCAACTCGGTGACGATCCGGCGGGGGCCCGCGGCCGGCACGGTGCTCGACCTCGACGTCCACCTGAATCAGTTCGTCTCGCGCCGGCGCTCATGTGGGCGCCCGACTGGTCGTGGCACGGCATCCGCTATGGCGCGTACGCGGTCATCCCGGTGGCGAACGCGAGCATCTCGGCCCAGGTGCAGAACGTCGACAACGGCCTCGCCATCACGACCGGCTTCGGGTTGACGGACATCTTCATCCAGCCGCTCTGGCTCCAGTACACCGGGTCCCGTTCCGACGTCGCCTTCGCCTATGGCTTCGCCGCACCGACCGGCCGGTTCGAGGTGGGCGCGACCGACAACCTCGGGCTCGGCTTCTGGACCCAGCAGCTCCAGCTCGCTGGCGAGTGGTACTTCGACACGGGACGCACGTTCTCGGTCATCGGCGTGCAGACCTGGGAGTTCAACTCGGACGTCCGGGACACCAACGTCCGCCCGGGCAGCCGCTTCTCGTTCAACTGGGCGATCGACAAGATCTGGCTCGACGGTATGCTCGACACGGCGATCCTGGGCTACGACCAGTGGCAGATCGAGGCGGACTCCGGCCCAATCGTGTCGCGGATCGGGCCGGCCGCGCGCGCGCTCGACGAGGTCCACGCCGCCGGTGTGCAGCTGGGCATCCCGAAGTACGGCGTGTCGCTCAAGTACCTGCACGAGTTCGCGGCGCGGGCGCGGTTCCAGGGCCAGGTGGTGACGGTCAGCTTCGGCCTGCCGCTCGACCCGCTGTTCGAGAAGGTCGCCGGGCTGGCCGACTGAGCCGCGTCACCGGGCTGCGACGGCGACGCCGTTCCTGCGTCCCCGCTTGACGACGTACATCGCCGCGTCGGCGGCGCGGAAGAGGCCGTCGGAGTCGGTGGCGTGCTGCGGGGCGGTCGCGACGCCGAGGCTCGCGGTCACCCCGCTGATGTCGACCGCGAGGCCGTCGGGCTCCGGGCACGCCGCCACCGCGGCGCGGATGCGCTCGGCGACGTCGCGCGCCGTGCCCGTGTCGGTCGAGGGCAGGACGACGACGAACTCGTCGCCGCCGAAGCGCGCCGCCACGTCACCGGGGCGGAGCTGCTCGGCGACCAGGCGACCGACCGTCGCGATCGTGCGGCTGCCGACGAGATGGCCGTGGCCGTCCACCACCCCCTTCAGCCCGTCCAGGTCGAGCACTAGCAGGGAGAGCGGCTGCGCGCGCTCGAGCAGCGGCGGCAGCACGCGATGGAAGCGCCGCGTGTTGCCGAGCCCCGTCAGGTCGTCGGTGAGGGATGCCTGCTCGACCTCACGGTAGAGCTGCGCGTGCGCGATCGCGATGGCTGCGTGGTCGGCCAGCGCCTGCACCAGACGCTGGTCGTCGGCGGTGAACGCGTGGCCGCCGAGACGGTTGATGACCTGGACGACTCCGAGGAGCCGGTCGCGGTGGACCAGCGGCACGCAGATCATCCCGTGCGGGACGAGTCCAGCTTGCCGTGCGATCGTCGGGTCGTGGCGTGGATCGACGCTCGCGTCGTCGAGACGGACCGCCTCGCGGTGGCGCGCCACCCAGCCGGCGATGCCCTGGTCGAGTCGCATGCGGAGGCCATCGATCACGCGTGGCTCGAGCACCGCGTCCTCGCGGAGCATCTCGGTGGCGGCGAAGACGAGCTCGTCGCGTGGCCGGTCGTAGAGCAGCAGCGAGAGTGCCTGCGGTGCGGTGAGCGCGCGGATGCGCGCCAGCACCGTGCGCAGGATCTGGCCCAGGTCGAGGGTCGACGTCAGCGCACGCAGGCTCTGGTACAGTGCCTCCAGCTCGTGCAGCTCCCGGGCCAGCGCGTCGTCGTCGACCATTGCGCCCCGTCCCTACACGATCCGCGATGCGTGCCCCTGCCAGTAGCGATCGCGCAGGAGCCGCTTGTAGAGCTTGCCCGTCGGGTGTCGCGGCAGCTCGGCTTCGAAGTCGATCGAGCGCGGACACTTGATGTGCGAGAGGTGCATGCGGCAGAACGCGATCAGCTCCTCCGCCAGCCCGGGTCCGGCCTCGGCCATGTCCACCGGCTGCACGACGGCCTTCACCTCCTCGCCGAAGTCCTCGTTCGGGACGCCGATCACGGCGCAGTCTGCGACCTTTGGATGCGTGGCGAGCAGGTTCTCGCACTCCTGCGGGTAGATGTTGACGCCGCCGCTGATGATCATGTGCGCCTTGCGGTCGGTGAGGTAGAGGTAGCCGTCGGCGTCGAGGTAGCCGATGTCGCCGAGGGTGGACCAGCCCTGCGGGCTGCGGCTCGAGGCCGTCTTCGCCGGGTCCTTGTGGTACTCGAAGGTGTTGCCGCCCTCGACGTAGATCGTGCCCGCCTCGCCGACCGGCAGCTCGCGGAACTCCTCGTCGAGGATGTGCACGGTGCCCATCAGCGCGCGCCCCACCGAGCCCTTGTGCTGGAGCCATTCCTCGGAGGTGATGGCGCAAAAGCCGTTCCCCTCGGTGCCGGCATAGTACTCCATGATCTTCGGCCCCCACCAGGCGATCATCTGCTCCTTGACCGGGATGGGGCAGGGCGCCGCGGCATGGATGGCGACACGCAGCGAGGAGAGATCGGCGCGGGTGCGCTCCTCCTCGGGGAGCTTCAGCAGGCGGATGAACATCGTCGGCACGACCTGCGTCGCCGTGACGCGATGGCGCTCGATGAGCCGCAGGAACTCGGCGGCGTCGAAGTGCTCCATGACGACGCTGGTACCACCGAGGCGCTGCACCGTGAGAGTGAAGCGCAGCGGAGCCGCGTGGTAGAGCGGCGCGGGCGAGAGGTAGACGGTGTCCGGCCCGAAGCCGTAGAGCGCCTGGGTGAGCGCGACGAACTTGTTCTCCTTCCCGAGTGGGTCGCGCCGCAGCGGCAGCTTGACGCCCTTCGGCCGTCCGGTCGTGCCCGACGAGTAGAGCAGGTCGACGCCCTCCATCTCGTCGGCGATCGGCGTCGCTGACCGTGCGGCGAGCGCCGCCTCCCAGGAGTCATAGCCCGCGATGGTCCCGTCCAGCATCAGGCGCCTGCGCACGTTCGGCATCCGGTCGCGCAGCGCGGCCGCGGTCTTCGCCATCGCGGCCGAGGTGACCAGCACCTTCGCGTCGCAGTCGCCGATGATGTACTCCGCCTCGCCCGGCGTGAGCCGCGTGCTCATCGGCGTGTAGTAGAGGCCCGAGCGCTGCGCCCCCCACACCACCTCGTAGAAGCGCGGATGGTTCTCGAGCAGGAGGGCGATGCCGTCGCCCGGCGCGAGGCCGAGCGAGCGGAAGAGCTGCGCGGCGCGGTTCGAGCCCTCGTCGAGGGTGCGGTAGGTCACGCTGACGTTGCGCGCGGGCAGGATCAGCGCGGGTTTGCCGGGGTGGGTCTCAGCGTGGAGGCCTGGGTGCATCGGCGAAGGATGCCATGCCGCGACGGCGCCTGGCCACCGGTCAGGGGTGGCGGTGTCGGAGGGGTGAAATCCGGGCGATGGCAGCGAAGTCCCGATCCCGGTGGAGTGGCATCGCCCCGGGATGCCGCGCTAGAAGCGCCCGTGGCCGGCATACTGCGATACGGAAGCTACGTCCCCTATTTCCGCCTGACGCGCCCCGCCATCGGCGCCGGCAAGGGCGAACGCGCCGTCGCCAGCTTCGACGAGGACTCGGTGTCGATGGCGGTCGAGGCCGCGCGCGACGCCGTGCGCGGCGGCATCGCGCTCGACGCGCTCCTCTTCGCGACCCTCAGCCCGCCGTACGCCGAGAAACTCAACGCGGCGACGATCCAGGCGGCGCTGGACCTGCCGGAACAGATCGCCTCGGTGGAGCTGAGCGGCTCGTCGCGCATGGGGCTCGGGGCCCTGCTCCTGGGACTCGATCTCGCGGCCGCGGGCCGGCGCGCCCTGGTCTGTGCGAGCGACGTCGTAGTGGGGGCGCCGGGCGGCGGTCGCGAGAGCCAGGGTGGCGATGCGGCCGCGGCCTTCCTCACCGGCCCGGACGGCGAGGCGATCGCGCGACTGGTCGGCCGCGCGTCGTCCACCATGGAGATCCTCGACGTCTGGCGCCTCCCGGAGGAGCGCTTCGGCCGCCAGTGGGAGGAGCGCTTCACCGCCGACACGATGGCGCCGGCGATCACCGACACTGCCAAGCGCGCGCTCCAGAGCGCAGGCGTGGAGGCGGCATCGCTCTCGACGGTGATCCTCGACGGCACCAACGCGCGCAGCATGGCCGGGCTGCCGAAAGCGCTCGGCCTGAAGCCCGAGCAGCTCGCCGACCCGCTCGCGGCGTCCGTGGGACGCGCGGGCACGGCGCATGCCGGCCTGCTCCTCGCGCGCGCGCTCGACACCGCGTCGCCCGGCGATCGCATCCTCGCGGTGTCCGAGGCCGACGGCGCCGACGCGCTGGTCTTCGAGGTGACCCCGGCCATCAAGGACATGCCGCCGGTGCGCAAGGTCGATCGCTGGATCGCGTCGAAGCGCAACGACCTGCCGTACAACACCTACCTCAAGTGGCGCGGCGTCCTGCCCTTCGAGCCGCCGCGCCGCCCCGACCCCGAGCGGCCGGCCGCGCCGCCCATGCGCCGGCACGAGCGCTGGAAGCTCGCCTTCGTCGGCTCGCGCTGCACGCAGTGCCAGGCGGGGCACCTCCCGCCGCAGCGCGTGTGCGTCAAGTGCGGCGCGGTGGACCAGATGCGGGACGAGCGCTTCGCCGACACGTCGTGTCGCGTCGCCACGTACACCCTCGACCACCTGGCGTATTCGCTCCAGCCGCCGGTGGTGGCGGCATTCGTGGACTATGAAGGCGGCGGCCGTTTCTCGTGCGAGCTGACCGACGTCGACCCGAAGGAAGTCGCGATCGGCAACCACCTGGAGATGACCTTCCGGCGACTCTTCACGGCGCAGGGGGTGCACAACTACTTCTGGAAGGCGCGGCCAGGGCGCTGACTCGGTGGGTCTCGTGACATCAAAACGGCCCGGCCGGGGAAACCGCGTCAGGGCCAAGCTTAAGCTGCAAAAGTCCACGGACCGAGCGTGCGGGCTCGTGGCCGAAATGGCGTACACGGGCAGGCCTTGGGTCGTGTGAGCCTGCGGGGCACGGGTCACGCGCTGCCGCCACCCCGCAGGCTCCCGATCTCCGTCGCCAGCTCGCGTACGCGCCGGCGAATCTTCGCGTCGTCCGCGGTGACGAGCACCCGGTCCCGGACGACGACACGCCCGTCGACGAGCACGGTCCGGACGTCGGCCGCCTCGACCGCGTACGCCAGGTGCGACACGGGATCGTAGAGCGGCACGAGGTTGTCCTCGTCGAGCTCGACGATCACGACGTCGGCGCGCTTGCCGGGCTCGAGCGAGCCGATCACCGTCGTGGTGATCTGCGGCCTGATCATCACGGAGACCGTCGCGGTGGCGTGACACGGGTTGACGCCGAGCGGCCTGCGGGCTCACTGTCTCCGGATGATCGACCATCGGGCCCGCACCCTCGAGGTGAACGACGCGACCTACGCCGCCTGGAACGCGCATGACCCGGATGCGGTCGCGGCCGTGTTCGCCGACGACGCCGTGCTCTGCGAGGTCGGCCGGCCTGGCGGTGTGCACGGGCGCGCCGCCATCCGCGAGCGCGCCGCCATGCTCCTCGAGGCGTTCCCCGACTTCCGTCTCGAGCGCATCGAGCTCGTGATCGACGGCGACCGGCACGCCGACCGCTGGGTCATGACCGGCACGCACCGGGGTCCGCTGTTCGGGCTCCCCCCGACCGGGCGCGCGGTGCGCGTAGAGGGCGCCACCTTCACCCGCCTCGGCGCCGACGGCCTGGTCGTCGAGGACGTCCACCTCACCGACTTCGCGGGCCTGATGGCGCAGCTGGGCTGAGGGAATCGGCAGGGCAGGCCCCGCGCGATGGCATCGGCTGCACGGGGCGCGCTATACGGGGACGCGAAGGAGACCCGCATGGCCAGCAACGGGATCAAGGACCGCGTCGCGATCGTCGGTATGGGCTGCACGCCGTTCGGCGAGCACTGGGACAAGGGGCCCGAGGATCTGTTGATCGACGCCGCCAAAGACGCCTACCAGTCGGCCGGCATCGCCCCAGAGCAGGTCGACGCCTACTGGCTCGGCACCATGGGCAGCGGGGTCTCGGGCCTCATGCTCTCCGAGGCCCTCAAGATCCCGTACAAGCCGGTGACCCGCCTGGAGAACATGTGCGCCACGGGCAGCGAGGCCATCCGCAACGCGGCGTACGCCGTCGCCAGCGGCGCCTACGACCTCGTGATGGCCATCGGCGTCGAGAAGCTCAAGGACTCGGGCTACTCGGGCCTGACCATGTCGAATCCGCCGAACGACGGCACGCTCTCCAGCATGACCGCACCTGCGACCTTCTCGCTCCTCGCGCCCGCCTACGCCAAGAAGTACGGCGTCGACGAGGGGGAGCTGAAGCAGGTGCTCGCGCACATCGCCTGGAAGAATCACAAGAACGGCGCCAAGAACCCGAAGGCGCAGTTCCGCAAGGAAGTGCCGATCGAGACCATCGTCAAGTCGGCGCCGGTCGCCGGCATGCTCGGCATCTTCGACTGCTCGGGCGTGAGCGACGGGTCGGCGGCGGCCATCCTCTGCCGCGCCGAGGACGCACACAAGTACTCGAAGCACCCGATCTTCTTGAAGGCGCTGTCGTTCGCCGCCGGTCCCGCCGAGGGCTACTACAGCCAAGACTACGACTTCACGACCTTCCCCGAGGTCGTCGCCAGCTCGCAGGACGCCTACCAGCAGGCCGGCATCAAGAACCCGCGCGAGGAAGTGAGCATGGCCGAGGTGCACGATTGCTTCACCCCGACCGAGCTCGTCCTGATGGAGGACATGGGCTTCTCGCCGCGCGGGCAGGGCTGGAAGGACGTGCTCGACGGCCGCTTCGACGGCGATGGCCTGCAGCCCGTGAACCCCGACGGCGGGCTCAAGAGCTTCGGCCATCCGATCGGTGCCAGCGGGCTCCGCATGATGTACGAGATGTGGCTCCAGCTGCGCGGCGAGGCGGGTCCGCGGCAGATCAAGGACCCGAAGCTCGGCCTCACGCACAACCTGGGCGGCGCGCCGGGGCGGTGTGTGAGCTTCGTGTCGATCGTCGGGGTGTGAAGAGCCGCGTACATCCGCCGTACGCGCTCCCCCATGCCCGTGTGGTTCACGGTACGTACTCGGCGTAGATCGAGATCGGACCGGAGCTCGACGTTGCGGTGCCCGCGGGATCGGACGCGCCGTCGACGTAGGGATCCCAGGCGTACACGCGCGAGTTCGGCGTCGTCCCGATGTAGTGATACGTCGCGCCGCTGGTCGTCCCGCTGATCGTCCCCAGCCAGTAGGTGCCCGGCGTGAGGGCCACCGGGGTGGTGAAGGCGAGCGGAATCCACTCCCCGTCGGGCGAGGCTGCCACCACGGTCTCGGGACCGATGGCGACGAGGCTGCCGGGTGTGCCGCCATCGTCACGGTAGATCACCGGTCGCGTGCGCTGCCATCCTCCGTCGGTTCCAGCCAGGAGCATGACGAGATTGGTGACGCTGCCGGGCTCCGCAAGCGGGAACGGCGACAGACGCTTGTTGTCGGGGGTGTTCGGGGTGCGCTGGCTCCCCGCCGTGCGGTTGCCGAACCAACGAGCGGCGGGCAGCGTCGAGCCCGTCCCCGGGTAGACCTCGAGCTCGGCGCAGGACAGAAACGTGGTCAGGTTGCCGTTCATGTCCGTCCCCATCGTCCCCCACACCCGGATGCCGTCGCCGGCCACATCGGGGAAGGTGGCCGTGTAGGTCTCGAAGCTGACGCCGTCGCATCCCTGGTAGGCGGGCGACCAAGCCACGTTCGGCACGTCGACCCAGGTGCCATTCTCGCGCACCTGGATCTGGATGGTGACGAAGCAGCCGCCGCCGTCGAAGTGCTTGCCCTCCTGGAAGACCACACTGCCGAAGACCTGCGGGGTCGCCCAGGTGGCGCCGATCCAGTCGTTGGGGCGGGTGGGGATGCCGTCGTAGGTGTCGTACTGGAGCTGGCTGTCGTCGGAGCCGGGGGGCGGCTTCACGCCGTCGCGGATGACGTTGATGTCGCGGTTACCGCCCCCGCCGGGGGACATGACGTAGGCGATCGGCGTACCGCTGGGCATCAGGTTGGCGCCGCTGGGGGGCAGCGTGGTCGTGGTCGTCGGGGGCGGCACCGCCATGGTGGTCGTCGTCGTCGGCTGGGTGGTGGCCGTCGTCGGTGGTCGGGTGGTCGTCGTGGTGGGCGCGGGCCCGTTGAAGACAGCGGTATAGGTCGCGTTGCCGGTGGGAGTACTGATGGTGTGGATCTGCACGCCGCCGTCCGACCAGCGGTTGAACGTGTTCGCTCCCTGCGGCGAGGGAGCGCCGAGCGTGCGTACCACGCCCACCACGCTCGGGACCTGCACCGGTGTCGCCACGGGCTGCCCGTCGAGTGTGAGCTGGAGGCCGGGAGGGCTGGTCTCGAGCTGGAGCGTGACGATCCGGGGCAGGATGTGGAGCGACGTCTCACCCGTGAGCCCCGACGAATCGGTGGCGCGCAGGATGATCAGGTAGCTCACGTCCGTCTCCTTGTGCCCGGTGGTGGCCGTAACGAACGCCTGCGGAGACCCGGCGAGGTCGTTCAGGAAGGGGTGCCAGTGGTCGGCATGCTGGAAGCGGATCTCCCAGTGCAGCGCCGACGCCGGCAGCGGGCCGTCCTCGGCGTCGGTGGCGGTCCCGGCGAGATTGATCGTCTGGCCGCCTTGGAAGAGCGCGTTGGCGACGGGCTCGGTGATCGTCACCACCGGGGGGGTGCCGACGGCGATCGGCACGCTCACCATATCGGTGCCCGGCGTCGGGGTGCGGCCGTCGCTCACGGTGAGCGTGGCCGTGTAGCCACCCGGGGCCGCGTACGTGTGCTGCGGGGCGGTCGCGGTCGAGGTCGGCGTGCCGTCGCCGAAGTTCCACCGCAGGGTGAGCGGATCGCCGTCGGGATCGGTGGATTCGGCCCCGGAGAACTGCACGACGAGCGGCGCGGCGCCCTGCGACGGCGTCGCGGTGGCGTGGGCAACGGGCGGTCGGTTCGCGCCCGTGTCGGCGATGCGGTGGATCGTCCCGTCGGAGATGTTGGCATACCAGAGCGCCCCGTCCGGGCCGGCCAGCAGATCGACGATGCCACCCACCGGATTGGCGAAGTCCGTCACCGACAGCACGGTCACGCCGTCGGCCGCGAGCACGGCGCGCTTGATCCACTGCCAGGCGTAGTCGCCGAAGAAGTAGCTCTGCTGATAGTCGCCGGGGAACCCGGTCTCGGAGCCGAAGTCCCCGCCGGTGATGGATCCCCCGGCGCTGTGGTCGTAGGCGTATAGCGGCCGGACGAACTGCGGGAACGACGCGGGGCTGAAGTCGCCTTCGGTGGTGGGCCAGCCGTAGTTGCCG
>JBKPDC010000163.1:0-21455 GCA_046727715.1 Thermodesulfobacteriota bacterium | reverse complement strand
GGACCTGGTCGTCCGCCTGGGCCCGGGATCTCGAGGACGTGCTCCTCGACCGGTTGGTGGGGAATCCGTGACGCGCTGTCCGGCCGTGGCTCGCGGAGCGGCTCGAACGCGAGCGAGGGCCTGACGATCCGAGGCGAGGCGCTCCCACCTCCGTATCGTCGTGCCGTCGAGTTGACCGTCCCGCGGTGTGCGCGCTACCGTGCGTTCCCGCACCGGAGGACGAGAGGAGGGGCTCACGCGGCGATGTCGTTCGTCCACCTGCACCTGCACACGCAGTACTCGCTGCTCGACGGAGCCAACAAGATCAAGGAGCTGTTGCCGAGGGTACGGGCGGCCGGGATGGACGCCTGCGCCATCACCGATCATGGCAACATGTTCGGCGCGGTGCAGTTCTTCGCCGAGGCGAAGAGCGTGGGCGTCAAGCCGATCGTCGGGTGCGAACTGTATGTCGCGCCGGGCAGCCGCTTCGAGAAGCAGGGGCGCATCGACGACTACGAGGCCGGCGGCAACTACCACATGGTTGTGCTGGCCATGAACCGCGACGGGTACCGCAACCTCTGCCGCCTGGTCAGCGGGGGCTTCCGCGAGGGCTTCCACTACAAGCCCCGCATCGACAAGGAGCTGCTGCGCGAGCTGAACGGCGGCCTCATCGCCCTCTCGGGCTGCCTGCGCGGCGAGGTGCCGCACAACCTGCTGCTCGGCCAGTTCGACCGCGCCAGGACCGCCGCCGCGGAGATGGCGGCCGTGTTCGACGGGCGCTACTACTTGGAGGTCCAGGACAACCGGCTCGCGAAGCAGGAGCAGGTGAACGGCGAGCTGAAGGCGCTGGCGAAGCGCCTCGGTCTGCCGCTGCTCGGCACCAACGACTGCCACTACCTGCGCCCCGAGGACGCGGCGGCGCACGAGGTGCTGCTCTGCATCCAGACCGGCAAGACGTTCTCCGACGAGCGCCGGTGGAGGTTCGAGACCGACCAGCTCTACGTGAAGGATCCGGCGGAGATGGCGGCGGCGTTCGCGGACGTCCCCGAAGCGGTCGCGAACACGGTGGACGTCGCTCGCCGGTGCGATTTCGACTTCGAGCAGCGGTGGCGCTTCCCCGTCTACCAAGTTCCCGCCCAGGAGACGCTGGAGTCGGCGCTCCAGCACGCCGCACGCCGGGGTCTGGACGAGCGCCTGAACACGCGGCGCACGCTCGGCAGCGACGTGGCCGACGAGTCGGTGTACGACCAGCGTCTGGCCTACGAGCTCGACGTGATCACGCAGATGGGCTTCGCCGGCTACTTCCTGATCGTCGCCGACTTCATCAACTGGGCGAAGGGACAGGGCATTCCGGTGGGACCCGGACGGGGCTCGGCGGCGGGGAGCCTGGTGGCGTGGGCGCTCCGCATCACCGATCTCGACCCCATCGAGCACGGGCTTCTCTTCGAGCGGTTCTTGAACCCGGAGCGCCGGTCGATGCCGGACATCGACGTCGACTTCTGCTTCGTGCGGCGCGACGAGGTGATCCGCTACGTGCGCGAGAAGTACGGCGCCGACCGCGTCGCGCAGATCATCACCTTCGGCACCCTCAAGGGGAAGCAGGCCATCAAGGATGTCGGCCGCGTGCTGGACTTCACGTTCGCCGAGACCGATCGCATCACGAAGTTGTATCCGGAGCCCAAGCAGGGGAAGGACTTTCCGCTCGCCAAAGCGCTCCGGATGGAGCCGCGACTCGAGGAGCTGCGGACCACCGGGGAGCGGGAAGGGCAGCTCTTCGACCTGGCGCTGCGGCTCGAGGGTCTGCTGCGCAACGCGTCCAAGCACGCCGCGGGCATCGTGATCGCCCCGCAGGCGCTGACCGACGACCTCCCGCTCTGGGTGGACAAGGACGGCGCCGTCGTCACGCAGTACACGTTCACCGACGTCGAGGCGATCGGACTCATCAAGTTCGACTTCCTGGGGCTCAAGAACCTGACCCTGATCGAGAACATCGTGCGCCTGATCCGTCAGAGCCGCGGGGTGACGGTGGCGCTCGACCGGCTGCCGCTCGACGACGCCGCCACGTACAAGATCCTCCAGGACGGCGACACGGTCGGCGTGTTCCAGGCCGAGTCCGGCGGCATGCGGCGCATGCTCACGCACCTCCGCCCCTCCTGCTTCGGCGACGTCGTCGCGGCGCTCGCGCTCTATCGCCCCGGGCCGCTGGACAGCGGCATGGTGGAGGAGTTCATCAAGCGCAAGCACGGCAAGGAGCCCATCAGGTACCTGCATCCGGCCCTCGAGCAGATTCTCGACGACACGTACGGGGTGATCGTCTACCAGGAGCAAGTGATGCAGATCGCCCAGGCGCTGGCCGGCTACTCGCTCGGCGACGCGGACAACCTGCGCCGCGCCATGGGGAAGAAGAAGGCCGAGGTGATGGCCAAGGAGCGGGACCGCTTCCTGGCCGGCGTCGCCGCGCGGGGGACGGCGGACGAGCGCACGGCGGCGGCGATCTTCGATCAGATGGAAACGTTTGCCGCCTACGGCTTCAACAAGAGCCATTCGGCCGCGTACGCGGTCATCACGTACCAGACGGCTTACCTGAAGGCGCACTATCGTGTGGCGTTCATGGCCGGCCTCCTGTCGCTGGAGGCCGGCGACACCGACAGCACGTACAAGAACATCGCGGAGTGCCGGGCGAGCGGCATCGCGATCCTGCCGCCGGACGTGAACGAGAGCCGCGAGGACTTCACCGCCGTCGGCGACGCCATCCGGTTCGGCCTCGGCGCCGTCAAGGGCGTGGGCTCGAAGGCCATCGAATCCATCCTGGCGGCGCGCGAGGAGGGGCCGTTCGCGAGCCTGCACGACTTCTGCCTGCGGGTGCGCGGGCAGCAGGTGAACCGGCGGGTGATCGAGAGCCTGGTCGCCTGTGGGGCCTTCGACTCGGTCGAGCGGGACCGCGCACGCCTGTGGGCCGCGCTCGACGACGTGCTCAGGTGGGCGAGTCTGCGTACGCAGGAGCGTACGAGCCCGCAGCTCGGGCTCTTCGCGAGCGGCGTCGGGGCCGGCGAGGTCACCCCGCCCGCGCTCCCGGCCGCGGCCGCGTGGACGGCGCAGGAGGAGCTCCAGCGCGAGCGCGAGACGCTCGGGTTCTTCATCACCGGCCATCCGCTCGACCGCTACGAGCATGACCTGCGCCGGTTCACGAACGTCACCGTCGGCACGCTGCGCACGCGCGGGCCGCAGCTCCCCGCCCTCCCGTCGCGACCCGGGCGGCCGGACGGACGACCGCGGGTGCGGCTGGGCGGCGTGATCCACACCGTCCGGCTGCGCAACTCGAAGAAGGGGGACCGCTATGCCACCTTCGTGCTCGAGGACAAGGAGGGAGTGGTCGAGGTGATCGCATGGCCGGACACGTACCGGCGATACGAGGAGGTGGTCACCGGCGGCACGCCGGTCGTGGTGACCGGCGGGCTCGATCTGGGCGACGATCGCTGCCAGATCATCGCCGACGAGATTGCGCGGCTCGACGCCGCACGCGCGGAGGCGATCCGACAGGTCCACGTGAGGGTCGCGCTCGCGCAGGTCGGCCGGCAGGACCTCGAGCGCCTGCGCAGCGTGCTCGCCGAGCATCCCGGCCCGTGCGCGGCGTTCCTGCACCTCCTGCGCCCGGACGCCACGGAGACGATCCTTGCACTCCCCGACACGATCCGCGTGGCGGCGAGCGCCGAGGTCCTCGAAGCCGTCGAGCGCGTGCTCGGCGCCGGCATGCTGTCGTTCCGTTGACTGACGAGCCGCACGCCACGACATCCGTGCCCGAACGCGCGATCCTGGTGGGCGCCGACCTGCCGCACACCCGAATCCCGGTCGCCGAGTCGCTGGTCGAGCTCGACCGGCTCGCCGACACGGCCGGCCTCACGACGGTGGGCCGGACGGCACAGCCCCTGCGGCGCGTGCATCCCGCCACCTTCGTGGGCGCCGGGAAGGTCCTGGAGGTGCGCCAGCTGGTGACTGCGACGGCTGCCGACGTCGTCGTCTTCGACGATCCGCTCACGCCGGCACAGCAGCGCAATCTCGCGACGACCCTGGGCGTCAAGGTGATCGATCGCAGCGCCCTCATCCTCGACATCTTCGCGCAGCACGCCCGCAGCCTCGAAGGCAAGCTCCAGGTCGAGCTGGCACAGCTCCAGTATTTGCTGCCGCGCCTCACACGCCAGTGGACGCACCTCTCGCGCCAGCGCGGCGGCGGCGTGGGAACGCGTGGCCCCGGCGAGACGCAGCTCGAGGTCGATCGCCGGCGGGCGCGCGAGCGCATCGCGCAGCTCCGCCGCCGCCTCGCCGCCGTCGAGCGGACCCGGGAACTGCACCGCGCCGAGCGCCAGGCGACGCCGACGCCCACGGTCGCACTCGTCGGCTACACCAACGCCGGCAAGTCCACCCTGATGAATGCCCTCACGCGGGCGGGGGTGCTGGTGGAGGACCGGCTCTTCGCCACGCTCGATCCGACGGTCCGCCGGCTTCGCCTTCCCGAGGGGCTCACCGTGCTCCTCGGCGACACCGTCGGCTTCATCCACAAACTGCCACATCAGCTCGTCGAGGCGTTCAAGGGCACCCTCGAGCAGGTGCGCACCGCCGACGTGCTGCTGCACGTGATCGACGCGTCGCATCCGGGGTGGCCGGAGCAGGTCCGGGTGACGGAGGAGGTGTTGGCCGAGATCGGCGCCGGCGACCTCCCGGTGCTCGCCGTCATGAACAAGGCCGACCTGCTGCCGGGCACACGGCGACCCGCGGCGCCACGCGACGCGGTCTGGGTCTCGGCACGGACCGGGGCGGGACTCCCGGCGCTCCTCGCCCGCCTCGAGCACGCGCTCGACTCGGGACTGGCGCGGGTGCGCTGCGAGCTGCCGTCGACACGTGGTGACGTGGTCGCCTGGTTGCGCCGCACCGGCCGGGTGGTCGAGGAATACTACCGCGACGGGGTCGTGACCGTGACGGCGCTCGTGCCGCCCAAGGTCGCCGGACGCCTCCACAAGGAGTTCCCCCACAGCACGCGCGGGGGGTAGCGTGCTCGGCGTCCTCAACGTCCCCAACGCCCTCACGCTGCTGCGTCTCGTGGCGATCCCGGTGTTCCTCATTCTCCTCACGGACTTTCGTTACCGCGAGGCGCTCGGCGTGTTCGTCGCGGCGGGTGTGACGGACGCCCTCGACGGCGCCATCGCCCGCCTCACGCACACGAAGACCACGCTCGGCGCCTACCTCGACCCGGCCGCGGACAAGCTCCTCCTCATGTCGGCGTTCGTGGCGCTGGCGTTCCTGCAGGAGGTGCCGCGCTGGCTCGTCGTGATCGTCCTGTCGCGGGACGTCATGGTCGTGGTGGGATACTTCCTCCTCTTCACCATGACCCAGCACGCCATGGAGGTGCGGCCATCCGTGGCGGGGAAGTTGAGCACGTTCCTGCAGATCAGCGCCGTCACGGTGGTGCTGGTGTCTCTGGTGTACCCCGGGGCCGTCCGTCCGATGGCCGAGACGACGCTCTTTCTCGTCACCGGTCTCGTCACCGCCGCCGCCGGCTTTCAGTACATGATCCGGGGGCTCCTCTGGTTGCAGCGCCAGGGCAACGCGCCGGCCCGCTGAAGTCCGGTTGCTCTTGCGGGGTGGCGGTCACCTGGAGGAATGTGGTCCACCATGAGGACACGCCGAGCGCTCGTGGTCGCCTTCCTGCTGGTCGCTGTCGCCCGGGCGGTGCTCGCGGCGGAGACGGCGCGGCAGATCCTCGACCGCCGCAAAGCGCTCGACGACACGACCCGTAAGTGGAGCGACCGTCAGGAGCGGCTCGCGATGTCGATCCGCGACGGACGCGGTGGGGAGCGGCAGCGGGCGCTCCGGCTCTACGAGCGCCGGCTCCCGGGCGACGAGCGACAGACGATCGTGTTCTTCGAGAGCCCCGCCGAGGTGAAGGGGGTCGGGTTCCTCGCGAACACCCACAAGGGCCGGGCGGGGGAACAGTGGCTCTATCTGCCGGAGCTCAAGCGCGTGCGGCAGATCACGCCGCGCAGCCGGACGGAGAGCTTCGTCGGGACGGATCTCAGCTACCAGGACCTGGACATCATCCAGGAGATGAGCTCGTGGTCGGAGGACGACGCCCGCTCGAGCCTGCGGGGCGAGGAGACCATCGACGGCGTGGCGACGCACGTCATCGAGCTGCTCCCCCAGCGCGACGACATCGGCTACCGGAAGATCGTCCTGTGGCTCGGCCACGACGACCTCGTGCCACGACGGCTCGAGTTCTTCGGCGAGGGCAGCGAGCCGCTGAAACGCATCGCCCAGCACGACCTCTACGACGTCGGTGCCATTCCCGTCGCGCGGTCGGTCGAGGTCGAGACGCCGGCCAAGGGGTCGAGGACCGTCATCGCGTCGTCGGAGGCGGCGTTCAACGTGGGGCTCGAGGACGACCTCTTCAGTCAGCGCGCCCTGGAGCGGGGCGAGCGGTGACTCCGACCGGCGCGCCGGCTCCCACGGCGACCGCATGCCGTGCCGAGCTCGAGTCGATCGCGGTGCGCGCCGGCGAGATCGCGCTCGCGCACTTCCGGCGGGTCTCGCCGGAGCGCAAGGCGGACCGGACCCTCGTCACGCTGGCGGACCGCGAGGTGGAGAGCTACGTGGCGGCGGCGCTGGCGACGGCGGATCCCACCGCCGGCATCGTGGGCGAAGAGGGGACGGTGCGAGCGGGGGAGGGCGGACGCTGGTACGTGGTCGATCCGATCGACGGGACCTCGGCATTCGTCGCCGGGCTCCCGACCTGGTGCGTCTGTATCGGCCTGATCGCGGGCGACGAGGCGGTGGCAGGCGTGGTCCATCTGCCGTCTGCGGGGGAGACCTACAGCGCCGCCGGGGGAGAGGCGTGGTGGAACGGCAGCCGGCTCCCGCTCCTGCGGGATGCACCGCCGGCCGGCGACCCGTTCGTGGCGGTGGACTCGAAGGCGCACCGCCGGCACCGGTTCGACGCGCTCCCCAAGGTGCGGTCCCTCGGCTCCGCCGCCTATCACACGGCGCTGGTCGCCCGCGGCGTTGCCCGCGCGGCCCTGCTCGGGGACGTGCGGGTGTGGGACCTGGCCGCGGCGGGGGCGGTGCTCGCTGCCGTCGGCGGAGCCCTCGACCTGCTCGACGGAGGTCCCGTCCGGCTCGGCGATCTGCTCGACGGGCGTCCCGCGGCGGGCGACATAGTCGCCGGCTCACCGGCGAGCGTCGCCGAGCTGCGCGCGCAGCTGCGGGGCTGACGGTGGCGCGAGCCCCGCGCGACGCCGCGCGGGTGCCGTGGTTGGCGTCGCCAATGACCGTGTGTTAGCGTCCGCGCCGAACGATGTTCGACAGCATCGACGACGTCATCGGTCGCCTCGCGGATCAGCGCTACATCGCCAGCCGCACCATCGGGACGGTGGTCTATCTGGCAAGCCGGCTGGACAAACCGGTCCTGGTCGAGGGCCCCGCGGGCGTGGGCAAGACGGAGCTGGCCAAGGTCGTCGCGGGGGCCCTCGGGCGCGAGCTGATCCGGCTCCAGTGCTACGAGGGGCTCGACGAGGCCAAGGCACTCTACGAATGGGAATACGCGAAGCAGCTCCTCTACACGCAGATCCTGCGCGAGAAGATCGGCGAGGTCGTGGGCGACGCGCCGTCGCTCCGCGAGGCCGTCGCGCGCATCGCCAGCGAGGATGACGTCTTCTTCAGCGACCAGTTCCTGCTCCCGCGGCCGTTGCTGCGCGCGATCACGTCCGCCGAGCCGTGCGTGCTGCTGATCGACGAAATCGACAAGTCCGACACCGAGTTCGAGGCCTTCCTCCTGGAGGTGCTCTCCGACTTCCAGGTGAGCGTGCCGGAGCTGGGCACGCTGCAGGCCAGACACCGGCCCATCGTCGTGCTGACCAGCAACAACGCGCGCGAGATGTCGGACGCCCTCAAGCGCCGCTGTCTTCACCTGTACGTCGATTTCCCCGACAAGAGCCAGGAGCTGGAGATCGTGAAGCTCAAGGTGCCGGGTGTCGGCGAGCGGCTGGCGGGGGAGGTGGTGTCGGTCATCCAGCGGATCCGCAAGCTCGATCTGAAGAAGCTGCCGAGCATCAGCGAGACGCTCGACTGGGCGAAGGCGCTGACGCTCCTCAACGTCGACACGCTCGAGGACGAGCTGGTCCAGGACACGCTGTCGGTGGTCCTCAAGTACGAGGGGGACATCCGCAAGGCCCAGCAGGAGCTGAAGGAGCACTTGGAGCTCCAGCGCGCCAAGCTGAAGCGAGCGGCCGGCGACAAGGACGTCCTGCACTGAGCGGGCCGGATGGACACCAAGGTCGTCGAGTTCACGGCGCTTCTCCGCCGCAACGGGGTGCGGGTCTCGCTGGCCGAGACCATGGACGCGTTTCAGGCCCTCGCGGCCGTGGGGCTCGGCGACCGGGACACGGTGCGCGCCGCGCTGCGCGCGACGGCCGTCAAGCGCGCCGTCGACGTGCCCACGTTCGACCGCCTGTTCGATCTCTTCTTCTCCGGGCTGGGCGAGGTGATCCGCGAGGTGACCGCGGCCACCCAGGCGGCCATCGGGCTCGACGAGGAGGACTTCGCGCGCTTCCTCGCGCAGCTCGAGCAGCTGCTCGCGGAGCAGGGGATCGACCTGTCGCCGCTGGCACGGGCCCTCCTGCGCGCCGACGCCGGCCGCCTCGAGCAGCTGCTGCGGGACGCGGCCCGCCAGGCGCGGCTGGACGAGATCGAGCACGGCTTCCAGGAGGGGCGGTTCACGCACGCCATGGCCGCGGCACTCGGTCTCGGCGAGCTGGGCGCCGAGCTGGACCGCCTGCGGCGTGACCTGGCGGGCGCCGCGCCCGACGTCGCCCGGCGGCTCGACGAGTACCTGGCGCGGCGGCTGCGCGACCTCCAGGACCTGATGAAGGCCATGGTCCGCCGGGAGCTCGACCGCCAGGACGTGCAGCGCCAGGACCGCCAGGGGCTGCAGAACCTCGCCGAGAAGAGCTTCTTCTACCTCACCGAGGAGGAGATCCACCGCATGGAGGAAGCGGTGACGAAGCTCGCCGAGCGCCTGAAGAACGTGGTGGCCGTGCGGCGCCGGCGGGCCAAGCGGGGACGCTTCGACTCGAGCGAGACCCTGCGCCACAACTTGCAATACGGCGGCGTCCCGTTCCAGATCGTCTTCGATCGCAAGCGCAAGGACAAGCCGCAGGTCATGGTCCTCTGCGACGTGTCCGACTCGGTGCGCAACGTGTCACGTTTCATGCTCCAGTTCGTGTATGCGCTCCAGGACCTCTATTCGAAGGTGCGCAGCTTCATCTTCGTGGCGGAAATCGGGGAGGTGACCGAGCTGTTCGCGGAGTACGACGCCAACCAGGCCCTCGAGGAGGCGCTCCACGGCAACCTGATCAACGTCTACGCGCACTCCGACTTCGGGCGCGCGTTCCGCAGCTTCCACCGCGACCATCTGGCCGCGGTCAGCAAGCGCACGACCGTGATCATCCTGGGGGACGCCCGCAACAACTACAACCTGCCGCACGAATGGGTCCTCCGGGACGTCCAGCAGCGAGCCAAGCAGGTCATCTGGCTGAACCCGGAGAACCGCATGACGTGGGGGTTCGGCGACAGCGAGATGGACCGCTACGCGCCGTACTGCACGATCGTGGAGGAGTGCCGTAACCTGAACCAGCTCTATCGGGTCATCGACCGCCTGGTCACGGTCTGATTGACGTCCCGGAAGGGCTGCTTCATGATCCCCACAACATGAATCGGGAGGACTTTATCCTGATGACCGTCGGGGGGCTGACCCTCGACCCGGTGACCAAGACGCCGATCGTCATCCTGCGCGACCCGGACAACAAGCTGAATCTGCCCATCTGGATCGGCCTCCTCGAGGCGACGTCCATGGCAACGGAGCTCGAGGGCATCAAGATGGCGCGCCCGATGACACACGACCTGCTGCGGACGGTGCTCGAAGAGCTCGACGCCGCGGTCGAGTGGGTGGAGGTCACGGAGCTCCGGGAGAACACGTACTTCGCGCTGATCTATCTGCGTGTCGGGGATCGACAGCTCCAGATCGACGCCCGCCCGTCGGACGCCATCAGCCTGGCGCTCCGGACCAAGAGTCCCATCTACGTCGCCAAGGCGGTTCTCGAGGCGTCGAGCGTGCTCCAGCAGATGGACGAGGGCAAGGAACAGGACCTCTCCAACGTGTCACGCGACAAGTGGGCCGAGATCCTCGAGAAGATGTCGCCGGACGACTTCAAGTACAAGATGTAGCGCATGGCGCCGCCTGCAGGACGCATCAAGCTCAACCGCAAGGCGCTGCGCGAGCCCGACGAGTTCCAGACGCTCACGGGGCAGGTCGCGGCGTGGGCCCGCGCCAACCGGACCGCGCTTGTGGCGGTCGCGGCGGCGGCGCTGGCCATCGCCGCCGTGGGCGCTGGCGTGAACTGGTACCGGGCTCGCCAGTCGGCCGCCGCCGGTGTGCGCTTTCAGTCCGCGTATGACGTCTTCCAGGCCGGCCGCTGGCCCGAGGCCGCCGACGCCTTCGCGGGGCTGGCGCGCGACTACCCGCAAACCAGCTACGGCCGGCTCGCCATCCTCTACCAAGGTCACGCGCTGTCCCGGAAGCCAGATGCCGCCGGCGCGGCCACGGCGTACGGCGAGTTCCTGGCGGGATCGCCCCCGACCGACTACCTCCGCCAGGAGGCGCTCCTGGGCCTGGCGCGTGCCCGCGAGGCAACCGGAGACGCCGCCGGTGCTCGCGACGCCTACGAGCAGGCCGCGGCGCTCGACGGCCCGTTCCGGGGCGACGCCCGGCTCTCGCTGGCGCGCCTCTACGAGGCCGGCGGCCAGCCCGAAAAGGCGAAGGAGCTGTATCTCGCCGTCCTGAAGGAGTCGCCGAGCGGGTTCGCACGCACGGTGCTCGAGGCGAAGATCCCCGCCGAAGTCGCCACCGCGGGTGGCGCCGGCCACTAGCAGCCGACACCGGCCCGGCGGCGCCCAGCGCCGGTGCGTAGCCGGACCAACGTCTGATAAGATTCGTTATGTTAACTTTGGCCCGACTCGCTCCGCTGCCAGCCTTGCCGTTCTCGTCCTGCTTTCTCTGGCGCGCACGGCGGCCCCTGCCGCTCCGACGTCGGTGGTCTTTCTTCTCCTCGACACCACCCGCGCTGATCGCCTGAGCGCCTGGGGCGGCCCGAATCCGACCACCCCCAACCTGGACGCGTTGGCGGCGTCGGGCGTCCGCTTCGCGCGCCACTTCGCGAACTCGCACGCCACCCGCCCGTCGATGCCGCAGCTCATGTCCGGGCGTTACTACCATCAGAACGTCCTGCGCGCCTTCCGCGCGGACGATCATCCGCGGGAGTTCCCGTTCAGTCGGCCGGATGCGACGGCCCTTCTCCTGCCGAACGTGCTGCGCAGTGTCGGGTTTCAGCTGCTGGCGGTCAGTGCGCACCCCTGGGTGGCGCGGGAGAGCGCACTCGGGGAGCCGTTCGAAACCTTCGACCTCGTTCCTGCAGCCCCGAGCCGCGGGCATGCGGGTGCGGCCGAGGTGGTGGATCGCGCCCTGGCCCTCTGGCGCGGCCGGGACCAGGGGCGGCCCACCTTCCTCTACGTCCATTTCATGGATGCCCACATGCCGCGCTTCCTCCCCGAGCCAGAGCCGCGCTTTCCGGTTCCCGGGTATGACTGGCGGCGCCGCTTCCGCCCGGATGGGGAGCCGGCCTTCGACCGTGAACGGCGGAGCTGGAGTCGCTTCGACGCCACCGACTTCGCGCCCGACGACCGGCGACATTTCGCCGCAGTCTACGACACCCTGCTCGCGTTCATGGACGAGCAGATCGGCCGCCTCCTCACGGCGCTGCGCGTGGACGATCCGGAGCTGACACGGACGCTGGTCGTCGTGGTGGCGGACCACGGCGAAGAGCTGGGTGACGAGGGTCGCATCGACCATGGCGACTCGCTCGCCGACGCCGTCCAGCACATCCCCTGGATCATGGCAGGACCCGGCATCCGGTCGGGCCAGGTCGTCGAGCGCGTGACGGAGAACGTGGACGTCGTGCCGACGCTGCTCGCCCGCGTCGGCATCGCCCTGCCGCCTGGGACGCATGTCGACGGGCGCTCGCAGCTCGACCCAGACGGGGTCGCGTGCACCGGGTGCGCCAAGGCGGCCGCCTACTATGCGTGGGAGGACTACCAGGCCATCCGCCGGCGGCACCATCTCCTGCGCCGCAACCTCCCCGGGTCGCTTCGTGCGCGCTGCGAGGGGCCGGAGCTGGCCTTCGCGCTCCGCGAGGACGGCGGGCGAACGGCGCTTCCGGCCGCGGGCGGCCCGGTCGCGGCGCTGCGCCGCCAGCTCGACCATCGGCTTCACCGGCTGGAACGAGCGTTCGTCGCCACCCGCTACGGCCCGGCGGATCGCCGCGTCGTCGTGCGTTCGGATTTCTGGCGTGTGGACGGCGACGCCGTCCTCGCCTGCGTCCCAGTCGGCGAGGAGACGACGGCCTCGGCGCTCCGCACCCCCGGCTGGCTCGCAACGGGTCGGGGCCTTGCTCTGCTCGAGCGCGGGGGAGCCGGCCCCATGGAAGCCTCCGTCGACCTGCCCGACGGTTCGTACGGCATCGAACTGGCGACGGTCCCGGTCCCCCGCATGCCATGGCTGTTCGGCTTCGCCCGCTGGCGAAAGGCCGCGTTCGAGAAGGACGAGCCGATGGCCTTCGTCCCGCTCGGCACGGCCCGTGCGACCGGCGGGCGGCTCCGTGTCGTCCTCCCCCCCGAATCCGCCCTGCGCGCCCACGTGGTCGGGCTGCGTATGTCCCCCGAGGGCGTCGTCCCCGCGCCCGAGCCCCCCGCGCCGGACGAGGCGCAGCTCCGCCGGCTACGAGCGCTCGGGTACGTGCCCTGACAGCACCGTGCCGTCTGGCCGGTGGACTGCGGCGCCCCCTCTTCGCTAGACGGGGCCACATCCCGCATGCCGGCCGACTTGCCCGCGCCGATCATTTCCGTCGTGCTGCCGACCTTCAATCGGGCGCACCTCCTGCGTGCAGCGCTCGACTCGGTGCTGGCGCAGGGGGACTGCCCGTCGTACGAGGTGGTGGTCGCTGACGACGGGTCGACAGACGCCACCCCCTCTCTGCTGGCGCGCTACGGTCCGGCACTGCGCGTCGTGCGCCTCGAGCGCAATGGCGGTGTCGCGCGGGCACGCGCCGCCGGTGTCGACCAGGCGCGCGGCACCCTCCTCGCCTTCCACGATTCCGATGATCTGATGCTTCCCGGCCGTCTGGGGCATCTGGCGGCCTTTCTCGAGGCTCATCCCGAGGTCGACGCCGTCTTCGCCAACGGGATCGTGGCGCGCAACGGGGTGGAGTCGGGGGCACCCGTGGTGTGTCGGCCGCTCGCCCGGCGTCTCGACGGCCGCCCTTTCGGAGTCCGCGAGATCGTGCGCGAGGGTCTCCCCGTGTTCCTCCAGGCCACCCTCATCCGGCGTCGGGCGTTCGACGACGCCGGCGGCATCGACGTCACCCTGCCCCGGCACGCCGATCTCGATCTCGCGTGCCGTCTCGCGCTCGCGGGACGCGCCGTCTTCCTCGACGTCCCCGTGTTCCGCTACCGGCTGCACGGCGAGAACCAGACCCGGGACCGCCTGAAGCTGCGCGAGGGCATGCTGGCCGTGATGCGGCGGCTGCGCGACCGTCATCCGGAGGTGCTCGTCCAGCTGGGCCCGCGATGGTTCGGGCGCCGCGAGCGTCGGCACCTCTACCGCATCGCGTGGCGGCACTGGATGAGCGCGTGGCTCGAGGGGCGTCCCCGCGAGCTGGTCGCGACGGCGGAGGCGATCCGCCAGGCGCTTGGTCTCCACCTGCGCGACCTGGCTGCCCGCTGGCGCGCCCGGCGGTCGTGAAGCGGGGCGGCGCCGCGCTCAGACGCGCTCGTAGGGGTCGAAGAGCTTCTTGTACTCCTCGAGCGCGAAGCGGTCGGTCATCCCGGCGATGTAGTCGGCCACGACCCGCGCCACCGTCTCCCCGTCGTCGGTCACGCGGCGCAGCACGTGCGGCGGGAGCTGCCGCGGCTCCTGCATGTAGACTTCGAAGAGCGCGCTCATGATCCGGTCGGCCTTCTGCGTCATGCGCGTCACGCGGTGGTGGGTGTAGAGTCGGTCGTACAGGAACGTCTTCAGCGCGCGCTGTCGCGCCGTCATGGGCGTGGAGAACTCGACGAGGCGCGGCTTCACCGCGCGCACCGCGTCCAGGCTGTCGATGCCCTGGTCCACGATCCTCGCCAACAGCGTCTCGACCAGATCGGACGCCATCTCGTCGATGAGCCGGCGCACCGCCTGGTAGTGGAGGATCGTGGGGGACGCCCCGGGAGCGTCGGCGGACACCGCGGCGAGCGCATCCGCCCACAGTGGCACGGTGGCCAGATCGTCCGGGTCGAGCATGCCGGACTTGAGGCCGTCGTCGACGTCGTGGGCGCTGTAGGCGATTTCGTCGGCGAAATCGACGATCTGCGCCTCCAGGCACGGGGCGAGGCTGGCATCGTACTCGGCGACCTGCGGGCGG
The DNA here is from genome assembly GCA_046727715.1 of Thermodesulfobacteriota bacterium. Taxonomy (GTDB): domain Bacteria; phylum Desulfobacterota; class Binatia; order DP-6; family DP-6; genus CAVQLX01. The sequence continues at coordinate 6,921 of JBKPDC010000163.1, read as the reverse complement.
TCGTACCGCGTCGAGTGCTTCACGATACCCTCCCGGACCTCCCACGACAGGTTGAGGCCGCGGAATCGTGGATAGCGTTCCTCGAGCGTCTCCACGATGCGGAGGCTCTGCCCGTTGTGCTCGAAGCCGCCGTGGGGCTGCATCAGGCGATCCAGGGTGCGCTCTCCGGCGTGGCCGAAGGGCGTGTGGCCCAGGTCGTGCGCCAGCGCGACGGCCTCGGCGAGATCCTCGTTCAGGCCGAGGGTGCGGGCCAGCGTGCGGGTCACCTGCGCCGCTTCCATCGTGTGGGTGAGCCGCGTGCGGTAGTAGTCGCCCTCGTGGTTGACGAAGACCTGCGTCTTGTACTCGAGGCGCCGGAAGGCCGTCGAGTGGATGATCCGGTCGCGGTCGCGCTGGAACACCATCCGGAAGCGGTGCTCCGGCTCCGGGTGCCGGCGCCCGCGCGACGCCCGGCTCGGCATCGCATAAGGGGCGAGCGCCGCGGCCTCCCGGTCCTCGAGCGCCTGCCGGCTCACCGCCACCCGCCGCGTCCCGCGCGCTACTCCGGCTCGGAGTCGCTCGCTTCGACGACGACCTGGACCGTCGCGCGCACGTCGCGACCCACCAGCACCACGACGGGATACGTTCCGAGCTGCTTGATGGGCCCCTCGAGCTGGATGCGGCGCCGGTCGACGGTGACGCCGCGGGCGGCCAGCAAGCGCTCGACGTCGAGGTTGGTGACGGAGCCGAAGAGCCGGCCCTCTTCGCCCGCGCGCGCCTGCACCCGGAGCTCGAGCCCATCGACCTGCTTCGCCTGCACCTCGGCGGTCTTGCGGTCGCGGTCGGCCTTGGCCCCGATGACCCGCTTCTGGTGCGCGAGGACGCGCAGATTCTTCGAGTTCGCCTCGATGGCGAGGCCTCGCGGCAGCAGGTAGTTACGCGCGTAACCGGGCTTCACGCGCACCACGTCGCCGATCTTGCCCAGGTTGGGGACGTCGTCGCGCAGGATGACCTCGACCGCCATGGTGGCTCTCCTCAGGGATAGACGCTGGTGTAGGGCAACAGCGCCACCGTGCGCGCCTGCTTGATCGCGATGGTCAGGCGGCGCTGGTGCCGGGCGCAGGTGCCGGTGATGCGTGCGGGGATGATTTTGCCGCGCTCGCTCAGGAACGTCGCTAGGGTGCGCGAGTCCTTGTAGTCGATGAGCATGGTCTTGTCGGCGCAGAAGCGACAGACCTTGCGCCGGCCCATGCCCCGCCGCCGCGGAGGCCGCGGGCCTCCCGTGCGTTCGCGTGCCATGATCAGGTCAGCTCCCCTTCGCCCATGAGGTCGAGGTCCCCACCCCCGTCGTCGGTCGCTTCGGTCTCGTCACGCTCCGGACGGCGGGCGGGACGCAGCGCCGCCGGCGGCGCGTTCTCCGCCTGTCGGACCGCGATGAACCGGAGCACCGGGTCCATCAGTTTCAGGTTGCGCTCGATCTCGTCGAGCGCCTTTGGCGTCGCGCGGTACTCGAAGAGCACGTAGAACGCGCGCCGCTGCTTCTCGACGAGATACGCGAGGTCACGCAGACCCCACTCCTGCACCTGACTCACCATGCCGCCCTGCTCCTCGATGAGCGTCCGGATGCGGGCTGCCAGCTCCTTCGAGCCGGGTTCCCCTTGCTCCGGATGGATCAGGACGAGCGTCTCATAGCGGCGATCCGCCATGCACTGCCTCCGTTGATTGATTGGGCGGTCAACCCTCTCCACCCTTCTCCTGGCCTTTCTTGGGTCCTGGCTCCGCAGGCGGTGCCGCCGCCGCCTCGGCGGGGGCACCCTCTTCCGCAACCTCAGCCGCCTCGGCCGGTTTCGCCTCGACCGTCGGCGGCAGCACGGTGACCAGGGTCTGGGTCGGCTCGCCCACGGCCTGCACGCCTTCCGGCAGCTTCAGGTCGGCAAGGTGGACGGCGTCGTGGATTCCGAGCCCGGTGACGTCGACCTCGATGAACTCCGGTATCTCCGTGGGCAGGCACTGAACCTCGATCTCGCGAAGAATCGGCTGCAGAATCCCACCCGCGACGACCCCGGCGGCCTTGCCGGCGAAGTGGAGCGGTACCGAAACGACCAGTCGCTCCGCGAGGTCGACCTCATAGAAGTCGGCGTGAAGCACCTCCCCCGTGACGGGGTGACGCTGCATCTCGCGCACCAGCACCATGCGCTCATGCAGCTCCGCGTCGGGGCCGTCGGCATGCACCAGGCGAATGAGACGGGACCCCTCGAGGTGAACCAGCCGGCGCTCGACCTGCTCTGCCGCGAGGGTCAAGAGCGCCAGCGGGCGCTTCGGGCCGTAGAGGACCGCGGGTACGCCGCCGGCGCGGCGGAGCCGGCGCGCGGCGCCCTTGCCGGTGCCGCTGCGGCGCTGGATGGTGATCTCGACGGTTTCCATGGGGGACCCCCCTCAGACGAAGAGTGAGCTGATCGACGCCTCGTCGTGCGTCCGCCGGATGGCTTCGGCGAGGAGCGGCGCGACCGGGAGGACCGTGATCTTCGCGAGTTCGCCGGCGTCGGGACGCAGCGGAATGGTGTCGGTGACGACGAGTTCGTCGAGCTGCGATTCTCGGAGCCGCCGCACCGCGGGACCGGACAGCACCGCGTGCGTGGCGCAGGCCAGAACGAGCGGCGCGCCGGCCGCGCGGACCGCCTCCGCCGCCGTACTCAACGTCCCGGCGGTGTCGACCATGTCGTCGACGATGACGGCTGCTCGCCCGTCGACCTCGCCGATGATCTGCATCTCGCCCACGACGTTGGCGCGGATGCGACGCTTGTCGATGATGGCGAGGTGCGCGTCGAGGCGCTTCGCGAAGGCGCGGGCCCGCTCGACGCCTCCCGCATCGGGCGCGATGACGGTAGCCTCTCGGGTCCCCAGGCGCTCCCGCAGGTACTGCAGCAGGGCGGGCCTGGCGTAGACGTTGTCCACGGGCACGTCGAAAAAACCTTGGATCTGCCCGGCGTGGAGATCGACGGTGAGCACGCGCGAGGCGCCGGCGGTGGTGATCAGATCGGCGACCAGCTTGGCGCTGATGGGCACGCGCGGCGCCACCTTGCGATCCTGCCGCGAGTATCCGTAGTACGGGATTACCGCCGTGATGCGCTTGGCCGACGCGCGCTTGAACGCGTCGAGCATCAGCAGCAGCTCCATCAGGTTGTCGTTCGTGGGCGTCGATGTCGACTGGATGACGAACACGTCCCCGCCGCGCACGTTCTCGGTGATCTCGACCTGCACCTCGCCGTCGCTGAAGCGGCCGATCTCCGCGCCGCCGAGTGGCACGCCGAGATTCGCGCTGATCGCGTCCGCGAGGGGACGATTCGAGTTCCCCGTGAACAGTTTGATCTCGCCTTTCACCGAGCGCGCTGCGCCTCCGTGTCCTCGAGTTGGGCGGGAAGGAGTCGAACCTTCGCTGCCGGATCCAAAGTCCGGTGCCTTGCCAGCTTGGCTACCGCCCAAGGCCTCGTCGTCAGCTCAAGACCGACCCCTCGGAAAACGCCGCAGACTAGTTTTCGGTCCCGGGGATGTCAACACGACGCGGCGCAACCGCGATTCCACGCTCATGCTTGAGCATCGCGCGGGCGGGGTTCGCGCGTGGCACGCGAGCCCATGGACCGCATCCTGCCCGCTCGTCCGACGCGGTCCGTGGCCACCACGTGGCGGGCGGCTCAGCGCGACCAGCGCTCGTGCGTCGAGCCGCACGGCCAGACGACCAGTGGTCCGGGGTGAGTGAGCACCCGGGTCCGGCGTGTGGACCCATCAAGGTCCGTGTGATACCGACCGGCCTCCGGGTCGCGTCGCCCCTCGGCCCCCGTGGTGAAATGGATATCACACAGGCCTCCGGAGCCTGGGGTAGAGGTTCGATTCCTCTCGGGGGCACTGCGGGGAGCGCCACCCACCGCCGCTTGCTTTCCCGGCAGCCGTTTGTTTATTTTCGGGACCTTGGCGACCACCTGACAGAGCGGGGTCGGTTCGGCGTGAGGAGCGGCTGATGGAGTTTCCCAAATGCCAGAAGTGTCGCGACGGGGTCTTGATCCCGCTCTCCGATTACGGACAGGAAGGCGCGGCCGTGATCTTCAAGGCGTGGGCCTGCTCTGATCCGGAGTGTGGCTTCTCGCTGCGCGTCGACAAGGGCGAAGTCACCTACGGCAAGAAGATCGAGCAGAAGCGCTGAGCCTCGAGCCGCCGACACGGGCTTGCAGGGCGAGCTCCGACCGCGCTAGACGACCGCAAGCCCAGGCAAGGAGGTCGGGATGCGGACGATCGCGCGACGGCTGATGACGGCGCTGCTCCTCACGTTCGCCGTGGGACGCGGCACCTTGGCGTACGCGGTACCGTTCGAGGAGCTGTCCGGGGGGCGGCGAGCCCGCTACACCGCCGAGGCGGCTGCGGTGAACGCGCTGCCCGTCGCCTCTGCCCTCATGGAGCCGAAGTGCCTGCAGGGCTACATCCTCTGCAAGCTCACGTTCGCCGCCTTCAGCGTGATCGCCGCGGGGGAATCGCTGGTGCTGTCAGGCGGCGGAGACCTCGCGCAACCGAAGGCCGTGCTCTACCGCGGCTTCTCGGGCGACTGGGTTGTCACCCCTAGGGACATCGCGGGCGAAACCAAGCCAGACCTGCTCCCCGAGCCGCCACCGCCCGCCGAGGGGGAGAAGAAGGACGGCGGCTTCGTGCCGCCGCCGCTCTGATCCCCCACCCCGGCGAGGAGGCTCAGCTCTTGACCTCCTTCGCCGACTTGATGACGACCGCGTCGACCGGCACGTTCTGGTGCATGCCTTTGGACGTGGTCTGCACCTGCTCGATCTTCTTCACCACGTCCATGCCGTCGACCACTTTGCCGAAGACGGCATAGCCCACCCCATCCTGCGCCTTCTCCTTGTTCAAGAAGTCGTTGCTCTTCACGTTGATGAAGAACTGCGACGTCGCGCTGTCCGGCACCGACGTGCGCGCCATGGCGAGCGTGCCGACATCGTTCTTCAACCCGTTCGAGGACTCGTTCTTGATGGGCGGCTTCTGCCCTTCGTGCTTGTCCTTCATGTCGGCCGTCAGCCCGCCACCCTGGACCATGAAGCCGGGAATCACCCGGTGGAAGATCGTGTTGTCGTAGTAGCCGGCGTTCACGTACGCGAGGAAGTTCTTCACCGTCTCCGGCGCCTTGTCCGGGTACAGCTCCACCTTGATGTCACCGAGCGACGTCGAGAGCACGACCATCGGATTTCCTTTCCCGGTCGCCTGGGTCGGGCCGGCCGCGGTGAGCGCGCCGGCGACGAGCGCACCCAGGATCATACGGCGAATCATCCGCTACCTCCTGTCGGGTGTTTCGGGCCTGATCTCACACCGGGCTCCACGCCGCAACCCTCGGCGGGGCAGGCGACTCAATGATGGCCCTCGTGCCCGGCCGGCGCGGGCAGCCGGACGACCGATGTCGTCCGCACGACGTTCGCGTGGACGGTGACACAGGTGCGATCGAGGACGCCCAGGGCCAATGTCCGCGTCTCGATGACGACCGTGGTGAGCGCGTTGGCCTCGGCGTCGACGGCGAGCAGGTCCCGCAGCGCGGTGTCGAGCGGCGGCGCAGTGCAGGCAACCGCCATGCCGAGGATCCGCGTGCAGCAGGCTGTGCTGTTCGTGCCCGGTCGTAGCATCTTGGTCCCTGCGCGTTCGGCGTCGAATGCGACCAACGGCACCTGGGCTCGCCAGCTGACGCAGCCGCTCGTCGCCGAGACGAGGACTGCCACAGCGCCGAACACACCCCAACGCGAGCGGCCGCGGAGCACTCGGCGGATACGGGCTTGCGATCCTGGCTGGGCCTCGTGGTAGGTGATCGGCCGTGTTCGTGGACCGGCCGAGACGTGCTCGGCGGGCGGCGTGCGGACTGTTCGCCGCGTCGGCCCTCTTGGCGGCGTGTTCGACGCCACCCGCGGCGCTCCGTGCGGATACACTCGCGTACCTCCAGAAGATGTCATCCTGGGCACCGATCGAGGCCGAGACGGCCCGTACGATCGAGCGAATCCTGGCGACGGAGTTCGTCGATGAGGCCGAGGTCCTGCGACAGATCGCAGACAGCACGCCACGGGTGCGCAGACAGCTCGCGGAGGCCGAGCGCTACGAGCCACGGACCGCCGAAATCCGACAGATCCACGACACCTACTCCGGCGCCTGGCGGACCTTGCTGGGCGGGTACCAATCGATTGCCAGCGGATTCGAAACCGGTGAGCAGGCGAAGCTGGCGGAAGGCCGTCAGGCCATAGCGCGCTGGCGCGACGCCATCGTGGCCGTCGCGCGTGACCTGCGCACCCTCCGAGACCGTCTCGACCTGAGACCGGAGGAGCTCACACCGAGTTGACCGGGCGCCTGCTGCCGAAACGGGACGAGCCTGGCTCGTGCACGACGAGCCAGGCTCCGACAATGATCCGGCGGCGTCCTACTCTCCCACATGGCGACCATGCAGTACCATCGGCGCTGGAGGGCTTAACGGCCGTGTTCGGGATGGGAACGGGTGTTGCCCCTCCGCCATGACCGCCGGAAACCGGGACACAATCCGGACGGGGTCCCTCTCGAGAGCAAGCGCATGGTAGCTCACCGCAGGCGGAAGTCTCATGGTCAAGCCGCACGGCCATTTAGTACCGGTCAGCTTCACGCCTTGCAGCGCTTCCACACCCGGCCTATCAACCTCGTCGTCTTCGAGGGGCCTTCAGGGGCCTCGCGGCCCAGGGATGCCTCATCTCAGGGTGGGCTTCCCGCTTATATGCTTTCAGCGGTTATCCCGTCCGCACGTAGCTACCCGGCGGTGCGGCTGGCGCCACAACCGGATCACTAGCGGTGCGTCCATCCCGGTCCTCTCGTACTAAGGACAGCTCCCTTCAAGCATCCTGCGCCCACGGCGGATAGGGACCGAACTGTCTCACGACGTTCTGA
>JBKPDC010000162.1:0-7894 GCA_046727715.1 Thermodesulfobacteriota bacterium | reverse complement strand
CAGCGCGCTCGCGCGGGCGGCGTCGGCGACCCAGTCGGAGAGGTGGAACTGGAAGTCCACGGTGGTGCTCGGTCCGAGCAGTCCGACCAGGGCGACGCGCGCGCGCACGTCGGGCGGCAGCCGGCTCGCCATGAACGGCAGCACGTCGGCGCCACGCGAGTAGCCGAGCAGCACCACGCGCCGCGCATGCCAGGCCGCGGTGTAGTGTCGCAGGATGCGCGCGAGGTCGGCCGCCGCGCCGTCCGGCGTACGCCGCGTCCAGAAATAGCGCAGCGAGTTCAGGCCGACGACGCCGACGCCGCGCGCCGCGAGCTGGCCACCGATGTCGCGGTCGATGCTCGCCCAGCCGCCGTCGCCGGAGAGGATGACGGCCAGCATGCCGGTGGGCGTGCCCGTCGCCGGGACCTCGACGAGCGGCAGGTCCGCGACGTCGGCCGCGGCGGGCACGCGGTCGTCCGCCGGCGCGACACCGGCAACGCCCAGGAACGCGGTGCGCAGCGCGGCCGTCGCATCGCCGCTCCCGACGAGCAGCAGCTTCGCGTGCGCGACGGTGCGCACGAAGTCGCGCGTGGCGGCCACGGGACAGGTCCCGCCGTCCTCGCCCTGCACCGCGATCCAGCGTCCCTGCACCCGCTGCGACGGCTCGAGGCGGAAGGTGTCGCCGGCGCCGCGGGTCGCAGCGAGCCCGCGCAGGCGGCCCGGCGGCTTCGGCAGTGCGAGGACCGGGCAGAAGTCCACGCTCACCGCGCCCCGGAATGTGTCCGGGTTGGCCTCGGCCAGCGCCGCGTACACGAGCGCGGCGCCCGCCTGCCACCCGACGAGGACGGGCAGCTCGTACGCCGGCACGTCCAGCGCGCGCTGGGCGAACTGGCTGAGGACCTCGAAGTCGGCCGAGGGATAGACCTCGTCGCCGGCTGCCGTCGCGATCCGCGCGCGGTACTGCGGCAGATCGATGCCGAGGACCAGCGCGCCGGCGCCGGCGAGCAGGTCGGCCATCGCCCGCATCGTCCCGTCGAAGCCGGCGTCGCCAGAGACGAGGATGACGACGCCGGTCGTCGCGTGCGCCGGCCGCACCACCGTGATCTCGCCCACCGGATCGTAGCGCAGCGTCTGCGACGCCGTGCCGGCGTTCGCCCAGCACAGTGGGATCGCCAGCGCGAGGAAGAGTCCGCGGGTCATCGCGTCACGATCCCCTTCATGCCGCCCGAGATCAGGGCGGCCACGTTGGCGAGCACGCGCGGCAGCACCACACCGCCGGGTGACGCCAGGTAGCGCGGCTCCCACACGGGGGCGAACTTCTCCTTCCACCGCCGCAGTCCCTGGAAGTTGTAGAAGTCCTCGCCGTGCCGGAAGAGCAGCGCGCCGAGGCGGTGCCACAGCGGCGCGAGCGTACGTCCCTCGAGGCCCGAGAGCGGCGCCATGCCGAGGTTGAACCACTGGTAGCCCTGCGCTCTGGCCCACAGGAAGAGCTTCACGAACAGGAATTCCATGAGGCTCGGATGCGCGCCCGGAAGGTAGCGCATCAGGTCACAGGACAGCTCCTCGCGCTCGCCGCCCGGCAAGAGGTTCGTGAAGCCGATCACGGCCCGATCGCGACGCACGACGGCGAGCGGAAGGCGCACGAGGTAATCGGGCGCGAAGAATCCCAGGGAGAAGCCCTTCTCGCGCGTCTGCTTCTGCCCCAGCCAGGTGTCCGAGATCGCGCGCAGGTCCGGCAGCAGCGGCTCGACGCTCGCGGGCGGAACGACGTCGAAGGCGAGGCCGTCGCGCTGGGCGCGCCGGTGCGCGGTGCGCAGCCCCTTGCGCGCCCCGCCCTCGAGCGAGAATGCCGGCAGCGCCACGCGCGCCTCCTCGCCCAGCTTCCGCAGATCGAGGCCGAGGTCCAGGTACAGCGGGAGCTCCTCCGGGCCGACCTCGTAGAAGACCGTCCAGCCGCCGTGCCGGTCGCTCAGCTCCCGGAACCGCCAGGCCAGCTCTCTCCGCACCTCGCGGGGCCCGACGGGGTCGCCGAGCGCGACCCAGCTCCGCCCCTCGATCGCGTACATGACGAAGCCGCGCCGGGCGGCGTCGAAGAGGAACTGCTTGTCGCCGAGCAGCGCGAGACAGGCGGACGCGCGCGGCGAGCGCGTCACGAGCGTGGCGACGTGCGCGAGGTCGTCCGGCGTCGGGGCGGGCAGCACAGGCTCGGCCGGGCGCAACAGCCGCCAGCCGCCCCACACGGCGAGGAGCAGCATCGCGCCGACCGTGGCGCGCAGCGAGCGCGGCGCTTCGCCCGACAGCTCGAACTGCCACCAGAGGTCGCGCGAGTACTCGACGTGCTTGTACGAGAAGAGCAGGAGCCAGCCGATCCCGACGACGACGAGCAGGATGGCGGCGATCCACTCGACGCTGAACCGCTCGTCGAGCAGGGACGCACGCCGGGAGAACTGCCGCCGACAGGGCAGCAGCGCGGCCAGCACCAGGGAGAGCAGGATCGCTTCCTCGTAGTCGAAGCCCTTCAGCAGCGAGGCCGCGATGCCCACGACCAGCAGTGCCACCGTGACCACCCACGCGCCGTCGAGACGCTGCTGGATGCCGCGAGCGAGCACCAGCAGCGCTGCGCCCGTCACGCTGCCCGCGAAGTGCGACGCTTCGACCACCGACAGCGGCAACACGTCCGCCAGCAGGCCGAGACGGCCCGCGGCGGCCGGCGTCGCCCCCGACGCGAGCAGCACGACACCGGCGATGAAGCAGGTCGCGGCGAGGATCTGCGGGAGCGGCAGCCAGCGGCCGACGATGCCCGCCGCTCGGGTCACGTGCGCTCGCCGCCGGCGCAGCTCGCGCGCCGCGAGGAATGCGGCGGCAACCACCAGCGGCAGCAGGTAGTAGACCAGCCGGTACGCCACCAGCGAGGCGAGCAACGGGGCGCCGGCCGTGCCCCGGGGGATGAGGTGCAGCATCACAACCTCGAATACCCCGAGCCCCGCGGGGACGTGGCTGACGACGCCGGCGACCTGTGCCAGGAGGAACACAGCGACGAAGCGGGGGAATGCCACAAGGTCAGGCGGCAACAGCACGAAGAGGACGCTCGCGGCGAGGATCCAGTCGGCCGCCGACAGCGCGACCTGCGCCACCGCGACCCGCGGCGGCGGCACCGGCAGCCGGAAGCGCCGCCAGCGGAGTGGCGACGTCCGGCGCGTGGCGACGAGGAGGTAGGTGCCCACCGCGGCGAGGCACGCGAGCCCGATGAGCCGGGCTGCCGCGGCCGGGATCGCCGCGTCGACGGTCACGATCGACGGGGAGACGAGCAGCGACCCCCCCAGGAGGACGAGCACGCCGAGCCAGAACGTCACCGCGTTGAGCGCGACGACGCCCGCCACCTCGCGCGCGGACAGACCCCATCCCGAATACAGGTGGAGGCGCATGGCGGCGCCCCCGAGGAAGGACGCGCCGACGTTGTGGGCAATGACGTAGCTCACGAACGACGCGAACGCGGTGCGGCGATAGGCGAGCGCCCGGCCGACGACGCGCAGGCCGAGCACGTCGTAGCCGGTGAGCACCAGGTAGTTGAGCGCGGTGAGCGCCGCCGCTGCGGCGAGACGAATTCGGGCCAGCGCGTGCAGCGCGGCCGCCACCTCGTGCCAGTGGTACCGGCGCAGCTCGTGAGTGAGCAGGCCCAGGGCCAGTGCGAAGAGCAGCAGGCCAACGAGCGCACCTGCCGTATGCCGCGTCCGCTCCGTCGTCACGGGTATCGGCTCGCTCGGGAAATTGCGCTACATGAGCGCTGATGCGACGTCCACGCCGCTTCCTGGCCCCGGATTTCGCCGCGGCCCTGCTGGTCGGCTGGGCGTGGTGTCTTCTGGCCCCCGGCAGCGCCACGGGGGCGGCAGCTCTGCGCTTCCTGCGCGACGACACCGAGGTCAAGCGCCTCGACGCCGACGCCCTCCGGCGCACATGCGGCCCGCAGACCATCACCGTAGACGATCCCTACTACGAGCGCCAGGTGCGATACGTCGCGTGTCCCCTCCGGGAGGTGCTGCGGCTCGGCCTCGGCGAAGACGCGACGGCGCTCGCCGGCCGCGACGTGCTGTTCCGCGCCCTCGACGGCTACGTCAAGCCCGTCAGCGGCGCACGCGTGGCGGAGGACGGCGCGTACGTGGCCTTCGCCGACGCCGACCGCCCCGCCGGCTTCGCGCCGCTCGGTCGCAAGGCGGTCGATCCGGGCCCGTTCTACGTCGTGTGGACCAAGCCCACGCAGCGCGACCCCAATACCTACCCGTGGCCCTACCAGCTCGCCGCCATCGAGGTCACCGACCTCGCCCGGCGCTACCCCCACACCGTGCCACGCGACGTGGCGCACGACTCGCTCGCCTGGGCGGGGTTCGACATCTTTCGCGCCGAGTGCATCGCCTGTCATGCGGTCAACGGGGAGGGGGGTACGGTGGGCCCTGACCTGAACATTCCCCAGAGCGTCGTCGAGTACCGTCCGGTCGAGCAGCTGAAACGCTACATCCGCAACCCGGCCGCCTTCCGCTACGGCAACATGCCGTCGCACGAGCACCTGACGGCGCGCGACCTCGACGCGCTGATCGCCTACTTCGAGGTCATGAAGATGCAGAAGCACGATCCGCGAGGCACCCGATGACGCCCGGCGTGCACGGCGCGCTCCTCGCGCTCGACGTGCGGCGGCTCGACACGGTCCACGGCCGCTTCCGCGCCCACCGGTTCCACAACCTGACCACCGGCCAGCCGGCCCTCGCGGTCGCCATCGGCAACCTCGGGGGCCGCGCCCCGCTGCTGGCGCGCGTGCACTCCTCGTGCATCACGAGCGAGGTCTACGGCGCCTGCGACTGCGACTGCGCCGAGCAGCTCGACGCCGCGCTCGCCGCCATCGCACGCGGCGGGCGCGGCGTGCTCTTCTATCTGACGCAGGAGGGGCGCGGCGCGGGCTTCGCCGCCAAAGCGCGTGACCGCATGCTGGTGCAGGCGAGCCGCGACCGCCTCACCACCTTCGAGGCCTACAAGCGGCTCGGCCTGGGTCACGACCAGCGGCGCTACGACGAGGTCGCCGCCGCCTGCCGGCTCCTCGGCATCTCCGCGCCGCTCCGCGTGCTCACCAACAATCCCGAGAAGCTGGGCACGCTGCGTGCCGCCGGCGTCGTCGTCGCAGGACATCGTCCCGTCGCGGTGGGGGCCTCGCCGTTCAGCGTCCACTACCTCGCGGCCAAGTCGCGCTCGGGACACCTGCTGGCGGCGGGTGACGGCGCGGCCGCCGTGCTGCCCGAGCCCGTGACGCGGCTCCGGCCCCGACGGGTGCGCGGGGCACCGCGCTTCCTCGAGCTGGCGTCCTACCTGCTCCCGCTGCGCACGCCGGCGCCCGCGTGGTTCCGTCTCCACCTCTACCTGGACGTCGTCGCGCGGCGCGAGCACGTGGTGCTCACCCATGGGCTGGGGCGCCGGCTCCGCCGCCCGCCGCTGGTGCACGTCCAGCACGACGCGCTCCTCGAGCGCTTCCCCTTGCGGCGCCCACGATTGGCGCAGCAGTGGTCGCGTGTCCGGGCGGCCATCGTGCGGCATGGCGCCGGGTGCGTTCTCTTCCTCGCCGAGGGCGAAGCGCCCGAGGCCGCCACCTTGGCGCTCCTCCCCCGCCATCTTCCCGGCCGGCGCGCAGGATGGGTGGGGAGCGCCGGCGACCCGGTGGTTCGTGCGCTCGTCCGCGCGGGCATCCGGCTCGAGCCGGCGGCCGCATGACCGCCGCCGACTGGCGTGCGGGGCATCGCAGCCTGACTCGGCGGATCGCCGCCCTGCCCGCGCTCGCCGCGCGCGGCGCGGCCGAAGCACTCGAGCCGCCGGTCCTCCCGGCGCCGATCGAGCGTCTGGTCACCACCGGCATCGGCAGCTCCGAGGCCCACGCCCGCGTCCTCGCGGCCGTGGTCGCCGAGCATACCGCCCGTCCCGCCCGCTTCCTGCCGCCCAGCGCGTTCCTCACGCCGGGCCCCGAGCGCACGGCCGACACGCTCGTGGTCTTTTCGCAGGGTCTCTCGCCCAATGCGCAGCTCGTGCTCACGCACGCACCGCGCTGGCGCCACGTGGTGCTGGCGACGGCGGTCACCGATGCCGCACGGCTGGCGCCACTGCGCGCCCGGGGTATCGTCGTCGTGCACTTCGCCGGCGCGGACGAATCCGACACGCTGGTACGGGTCACGGGACCCGTCACCGGCCACCTCTGCGCGCTCCGCCTCGCGCGCGCGCTGGGTGCCAGCATCCAGGTACCGGCGGCGCGCATCGAGCCCGCGCTTGCCGCCGCAGCAGGCGCCACCGCCGGGGTCACGCCGGCGATGCTAGCGGCGCCGCTCGCCTTCGTCGTGTCGGGGACCTACGGCGAGCTGGTGACGAACCTGCGCCTCAAGGTGCTCGAGGGCATGCTGCGCCCGCTGCCGCCGGTGTGGGACGTGCTCCATCTCGCGCACGGGCCTTTCCAGCAGGCCACCCTGGGGCGGGCGACGTTCCTCGCCCTCACGCGTCCCGACGCGCCACACGACGAGCCGTTGCTGCTGCGGTTCGAGTCGATGCTCGATCCCGCCCGGCACGCGCTGGTGCGACTGCGCGCGTCGCTGCCGGCACCGCTGGCCGTGCTCGAGCACGAGATGCAGCTGAACGCGCTGCTCCTGCGCGACCTCGAGACGCGCGCTGTCGATCAGGTGCGCTGGCCGGGACGCGGCGACGACGCCCCGCTCTATCGCCTGGCCTCGCCACCGCTCGCGCGCCGCCTCGGCGACCTCGCGTGGCCGGAGATCGAGGCGCTGGTGGCGCGCGGCTGCCGGACGGCCATCCTGCCGCTGGGATCCACCGAACAGCACGGCGCGCATCTTCCGCTCGACACGGACACGCGCGTCGGGGACGCGCTCGCCGACCGCCTGTGCGCCGCGGTGGGCGACGCGGTCGCCTGCCCCACCCTGCCCGTCGGCTGCGCCGGCGAGCACCTGGCGTTCCCCGGGACGCTGCACGTCGAGCCGGCGACGCTCGCGGCGGTGGTGCGCGACGTCATCCGTGCGCTCGCCCGCCACGGCATCGCCCGCGTGTTTGTCTTCTCCGCCCACGGCGGCAACGTCGCGCCGCTGCGCGCGATGCTGCCGGTGCTGGCGGCGGACTGCGCGCCCGTCGCGGTGTCCGCCTTCACCGACCAGGGCGGCCTGATGGCCGCTCTCCATGCGGAGGGCGCGGCAGCCGGCGTCGCGAGCACGGAGGCCGGCCACCACGCGGGCGAGGTCGAGACGTCCATCCTGCTGGCGCTCGACGCGGCTCGCGTCCGTCACGACGCGCTTGCTCCCGGGCTGCTCTCCGACGCCGATGACCCGCAGGCGCTCTTCTACCCCGACCTGCGCGCCAACGCCCCCGGTGGCGTGGTGGGCGACCCACGGCGCGCGGACGCGGCACGCGGCCTGCGCTACCTGCGGGTCTGGACCGAGCTGCTGGTCGACGCGTATCGCGGCACGAAGAACAGCGCCCAGACCACCGGCACCCAGAAGGCGTAGTAGAGCTGGTTCGGAATCACGCGCACGGCCCACCCGATGTCCTGGCCGGCCAGGATGAGCACGTCGGCGAGCGCCCAGAGCCCGTAGTAGGCGGCGACGTAGGCCAGCACCGCGCGGAGGAACCGTTCCGACCGCGGGCGGGCGCGCGCCACGTGGGCGCGCCACCAGAGTGCGAGCACCACGAACGCGCATTCGTAGATCAGCCACATACCCTGCTCGGGCACGGGACCGGCCACCCACTGCGCCAGGCGGTAGAGCGTCAGCGCCACGGCCGGCACGACCAGCGTCCACGCCACCGCGCGAGCGAACGTGCCGACGAGCGGCCGCTCCGGCTCCATCACACCGAGGAGCAGCAGGAAGACCCGGAAGTCACCGAGCAG
>JBKPDC010000161.1:0-17870 GCA_046727715.1 Thermodesulfobacteriota bacterium | reverse complement strand
CGGCAGGTTCCGGAGCCGGAAGGCGCCGCCGGACACGAGTGGCACCTGCGGCAGGAGCGCCGCCGTCGCGACCGGCGGCGCGCCCGGTCCATGCCCGAAGAGGTGGCGGAACTCCATGCCCTGCGTGAACGCCAACGGGTGGCCCTGCGTCACCGTGTTGTAGGCGAGGAGCGGAGCAGTGCCCGCGACGAACGCCACGGTGCCCGCGAGCAGCCACCGCGCGCGCGGCCGGAGGAGCTGCGCGACGGCGCCGAGCGACAGGGCGTAGAGGATCGCGTCGGGACGGATCGTGCAGGCGAGCCCGAGCGCGAGCCCGGCGAGCCCGAAGCGACCCGCACAGGCGGCTGCGAGCGCGCCGAGAGCCAGCAAGTGCGCGGGCAGATCGCGCGCGACCGTGATGCCCCAGTAATGCACCTCGGTCGGGATCACGAGCAGGGCCCAGGGGGCGGCGGCGGCGGCGCCGGCCGCAATGGCGGTGCCGTCGAGCAGCACGCGGGTGAAGCACGCGAGAGCCAACAGGAGCCCGATATACAGGATGGGGTTCAGGAGATGCATCGCGCCCTCGCCGCCGAGCGCGCCCGCGGCAGCGAGCAGGAGGGGGAACCCGGGCGGATAGCGCGACCAGAGACGCCCGTCACGCCAGAGATAGGTCTGGTAGTACGCGTCGGCCGTCTCGCCGCGTGGCACCGCGCCGATGAGGAGCGCGACGGTCGACGGATCGTGGAAGACGCTGCCGCGCCGGAGGTCATCGGCGAAGGCGAGGAACGCGAATTGATCACTCGCCAGGTACCAGGTGTTGCGCCGCTCGAGCCCGCGCGCCGCCACCACCAACGCCAGCAGCACGAGCGCGCATGCGATGCGCCTCCCCAAGGGTCCCGACCCTCGTCCTCCCATGCGACGAAGCCCCCGGGGAAGCTATCCTCCGGGGGCTCCGCGAGTCCACTGACGAGCCGGGGGCGCGCGGGTGTCGAGCAGGTCGATCGGCGGGGTCGGGAAAGTGGCGCCCCGCATCGAGCGCGGCACCGGCGGGTTCCGTCCCGCCGGGCTGCACGGCTCGTCAAGCTTCTTGCGATGGGTCGGTGAGCGACGCAGGGAGGCGCAGCGCAGCAGCCGCCGCGAGCGGACTGGCGAAATGGGGCAGCTCACCCAGGATCGGAAGCCCGGTCAACGCGGCGATCGTGGCGGCGTTGGTGTCGGCCGACACGTCCGTCTCCGGCGCCGGCTGCGACAGGACGACGCCCAGCACTGTAAGCCCCGTGGCGGCTGCGACCCGGGCCGTCAGGGCGCAGTGGTTCACCGTGCCGAGGCGGTTCGCAGCCACCACCAGGAGCGGGAGGCGCAAGCGCGCCGCCAGGTCTGCATACGTGACGCTGTCCGCGATCGGCACCAGCAGCCCTCCGGCGCTCTCCACCACCAGGACATCCGCTGCATCGAGCCGCCGCCGCACCAGCGCCTCGAGCCGGGCGAGGTCGATGGTGACGTTCTCGAGCCGCGCCGCCACGGCGGGAGCGAGCGGGGCACGCAGGCGATACGGGCAGACGTCGTCCAGGGGCGCCGGGTCGGCCGCCGCCTCGCGCAACGCGACGGCGTCGTTCGGTCGATCGCTCACGCCGGTCTCCACCGGCTTCATCACGGCCACTGTGCGCCCGCGGGCGCGCAGGGCGTGCGCCAGCGCACAGGCGACGAAGGTCTTGCCGACGCCGGTATCGGTGCCGGTGACGAGCACCCCGCTCATCGCTCGGTCGCTTCGCCGATGGCCTCGCCGGTGACCTCGAGCAGGAGGTCCAGGTCCGCCGGTGCGATGGCGAGCGGCGGCATCAGCACGATTACGTTTCCGAGCGGCCGCAGCACCACGCCGCGCCTGCGGGCGGCGCGGACGACGCGTTGACCCATGCGCGCCGCCGCCGGAAACGGTGCGCGGGTCGCCCGATCGGCGACCAGCTCGATGCCCACCATGACGCCCTGCTGGCGGACGTCGCCCACGTGACGCAGGGCCGCGATCTCGCCGGTCAGGCGCTCCTGGAGCCGCGCGATCTTCGGCTGCAGGCGCTCGAGCGTGCGCTCGACGGCGAACACCTCGAGGCTGGCCAGCGCGACGGCGCAGGCCAGCGCGTTGCCGGTGTAGGTGTGGCCGTGGAAGAAGGCGCGGAACTCCTCGTACGGTCCGAGGAAGGCGGAGAACACCTCCTCCGTCGCGAGCGTCGCCGCCAGCGGCAGGTAGCCGCCGCTGATGCCCTTCGCGAGGCAGAGGAGATCGGGTGTGATGCCCGCGTGCTCGCACGCGAACAGGCGGCCGGTGCGGCCGAAGCCGGTCGCCACCTCGTCGGCGATGAAGAGCGCGCCGTGACGGTGCGCCAGCTCGTGCAGCGCACGCAGGTAGGCCGGCGGGTGCGTCCACATGCCGGCGGCACCCTGCACGAGCGGCTCGATGATGATGGCGGCGAGCCCCGCTCCGTGCGCCGCGAGGAGGCGCTCCGCGTCGTCGAGCGCTGCCCCGAGCGCCGGCTCGGGATCCAGCCCGCGCTGCCAGCGAAAGACGTGCGGCGGCGTGAGCCGCACGGCGGGCTGGACGGCGCTCGCGACGAAGCGGTGGAAGGTCTCCGAGTAGCCCACGCCGACCGCGCCCAGCGTGTCCCCGTGGTAGCCCTCGACCAGGGACGCGAAGCGCGTCCGACCCGTCGCGCCGCGCAGCTGGTGGTACTGGAGCGCGATGCGCAGCGCGGCTTCGACGGCCGTCGCACCCGCATCGGAGAAGAAGACGCGCGTGAGTCCCGCCGGTACCACCTGCGCCAGCGCGTGCGCCAGCTCGATCGCCGGCACGCCGCCGAGCCCGAGGAGCGTCGTGTGCGCTACGCGCTCGACCTGGGCGCGCAGCGCCGCGTCGAGCACCGGGTGCCGGTGGCCGTGCACGTTGCACCACAGGGACGACACGCCATCGAGATAGCGCCGGCCGTGCGTGTCGATCAGCCAGCAGCCCTCGGCTTCCGCGATGACCAGTGGCTCCTCGCCCAGCCAGTCCGTCATCTGCGTGAAAGGATGCCAGAGATGGCGGTGGTCCATCGCCGCCAGGGTGCGGGGGTCGATCACGGTGCCACCCCGGCGGTGTCCACCGCCCCGGCGAACGCGGCGAGTGCCCGGTCGATCTGCGCGTCGGTGTGGGTCGCCATGGGTGTCACGCGCAGCCGGGCGGTGCCGAGCGGAACCGTCGGCGGACGGATGGCCTGGGCCAGGACGCCGCCCTCGAGCAGCGCGGCAGCGAACCGCAGCGCGCGCGCGTTGTCGCCGACGAGCACCGGGATGATGTGCGTATCGCCACCCACCCGGAGTCCCACCGCCGCCAGCCCGCCGCGCAGCCGCTCGGCGTTGCGCAGGAGCGCGGCGCGCCGCTGTGGCTCGCCGATGACGATCCGCAGCGCCGCGCCGGCGGCGGCCACCGCGGCGGGCGCCAGGCCCGTCGTGTAGACGAAGCTGCGCGCGCGGTTCGCGATCAGGTCGACGAGGGCGCGCGATCCCGCCACGTACGCGCCGGCCCCACCCAGCGCCTTGCCGAGCGTTCCCATGTGGACGGCGACCTCGGCACCGAGGCCCTCGGCCTCGGCTAGCCCCGCCCCCCGCGCGCCCAGCACGCCGGTGGCGTGGGCCTCGTCCAAGAACACGCTCGTGTGATACAGACGCGACAACGCGACGAGGGCATCCAGGGGGGCCCGGTCGCCGTCCATGGAGAAGACAGAGTCCGTGACGATGAGGCGGCGGCCCCCTTCTGGGGTGGTGGCGAGAAGCGCCTCGAGCGTGCGCACGTCGCGGTGGGGATAGACGTGGACGGAGGCGCGCGAGAGCCGGCACCCGTCGATGATGCTCGCATGGTTGAGGGCGTCGCTGAAAACGTGGTCGCCCCGACCGACGAGCGCCGTGATGGCGCCCACGTTGGCCTGGTAACCCGACGGGAACAGCAGCGCCGCCTCGGTCCCCTTGAACGCGGCAAGCTGCGCCTCGACCTCGGCGTGCAGGTCGAGGTGGCCGCAGATCAGCCGCGACGCGCCCGTGCCGCAGCCCCAGCGACGGGTCGCCTGGCAGGCAGCTGCCACGACGGCCGGATGGTCGGCGAGCCCGAGGTAGTTGTTGGAGGAAAGGAGAAGTACGGGCCGCCCGTCGATGGTGACCTCGGCGGCCGAGCCGCTCCCGAGCGCACGCAGCGTGCGGCGCAACCCGGCTGCTTCGAGGCGCGCCAGCTCCGCCACCAGCTCGTGGTCGAGTGTCTCCACCGCCCGGTGATGGCGGTCGGTCCGGAGATTGTCAACCTCATTGCCTGGTATGGTTGACAAGACCCGCCGGACGGCGTTCGTCTGCCAGCAGTGCGGGCACGTCTCCCCACGATGGCTCGGGCAATGCCCCTCATGTGCAACGTGGGGATCGATGGTGGAGGAGACCCTCCCGGACCCCAAGAGTCGGACGGCAGCGAAAGCGCCGACGGGAGGCGCCGCCCCCCGGCCGCTGGCGGCCGTGGCGACCGAGGAGTCGATCCGCCGGTCGACCGGCATCGGCGAGCTCGATCGCGTCCTCGGTGGCGGCCTCGTGCAGGGTTCGGTGATTCTGGTCGGCGGTGACCCCGGGATCGGCAAGTCCACGCTGACGCTCCAGGCGTGCAGCGCGCTCGCCCGGCAAGGGCTCGGCGTCCTCTACGTGGCGGGCGAGGAATCCCCCGAGCAGGTGCGGTTGCGCGCCGATCGGCTCGGCCTCGGCGACGCGCAGGTGCTGATCCTTCCCGAGACCAACGCCGAGGCCGTGATCGCGCAGCTCGAGGCGCTCCGACCCGCGGCCGTGGTCGTGGACTCCATCCAGACGCTCCACACCTCGGCGCTGGCGTCGGCCCCCGGCAGCGTCGGGCAGGTGCGGGAGTCGGCGGCGCTGCTCACCGCGCACTGCAAGGCGACCGGCCTCGCCTGCATCCTGATCGGTCACGTGACCAAGGAAGGCGCACTCGCCGGGCCGCGCGTGCTGGAGCATCTGGTGGACACGGTGCTCTACTTCGAGGGCGACGGCGCGCACGCGCTGCGGGTGCTGCGCGCCGTGAAGAACCGCTTCGGGTCCACCAACGAGGTGGGCGTGTTCGAGATGGGTGAGGGCGGGCTCGCCGAGGTGCAGAATCCGTCGGCCGCGTTCCTCGCCGAGCGGCCGGCCGGCGCAGCGGGCTCGGCGGTGCTCGCCACCCTCGAGGGCAGTCGCCCGGTGCTGGTGGAGATCCAGGCCCTGGTGTCGCGCTCGGGCCTCGCGATGCCGCGGCGCACGGCGATCGGCGTCGACCCCGGGCGCGTCGCTCTGCTCCTGGCGGTACTCGAGAAGCGCTGCCGCATGCAGCTACACGACCAGGACGTGTTCCTGAACGTCGCGGGCGGCCTGCGGGTCGAGGAGCCCGCCGCCGACCTGGCGGTGATCGCCGCCGTGGCGTCGAGCGTGCAGGGCCGCCCGCTGCCGGACGACGTAGCGCTGTGGGGCGAGGTCGGGCTCACGGGTGAAGTGCGCTCGGTGGCGCGGGCCGAGGCGCGCGGACGCGAAGCCGCCCGCCAGGGGTTCCGCCGCTGCGTGCTGCCGGCCGGCAACGCGCGCGGGCTGCGGCCCGCCCCGGGCCTGCGGGTGCAGGGCGTCGCGGCGCTCGACCAGCTCTTCGAGGCGCTGGAGCTCGCGTGACCGCCCCCGCCCTGATCCTCCTGAACCTGGTCCTCCTGGCGACGTTCTGGAAGCTAGTGCGCTCGCCGGGACTCCTCGGGTACGCCAAGGGCGGCCGCTTCTACCTCAACTGGTTCGCCGTCGGGCTCATCACCCTCATGGACGAGCTGACGTCGATCTTCTACGCGCCGGCGGAAGCTCACCGCTTCATCGGTCATCAAGCGATCTTCTTCATCGCCGCCACGTCGCTCGTCATGCGCGTGCTCTCGAGCCGCATGGTCGAGATCGCGGAGGTCCTCGAGCGGAACCAGATCCGCGGCGGCGGCGTCTACTCGTTTTCCTACCTGGTGCTCGGGCGGTGGCGTCGCTGGTCGCCGTCGCCTCGATCATGGTCACCTACATCCTCACGGCGTGCATCTCCACGGTGAGCGCCGTGACGCAGGCCACGTTCTTCCTGGCGCCATGACCACCCTCATCGTCCTCCTCAACCTGATCCTGGTCGTCCTCTTCGCGGTCCTGCTGCGACAGAAGAACCTTCTCGGCTACGCCCAGGGCGGCAAGTGGTACCTCACCTGGCTCTCCATCGGCGTGATCACGCTCATGGACGAGCTGACGTCCGTGTTCTACGCGCCCGCCGAGGCGCACCGCTTCATCGGCCATCAGGCCATCTTCTTCATCGCGTTCACCTCCATCCTCATGCGGGTCCTCTCCAGCCGGATGGTCGAGATCGCACAGATCCTCGAGCGCAGCGGCATCCGCGGCGGCGGGGTGTACTCCTTCTCGTACCTGGTGCTCGGGCCGGTGGCGTCGTTCGTCGCCGTTGCGTCCATCATGGTCGACTACATCCTCACGGCGTGCATCTCGACCGTCAGCGCCGTCATCAACGGGACGGCCTTCCTGCCGCTGTCCGCCGGGCAGGAGTACGCCCTCATCCTCGCGATCATCTGGGGGGTGGCGTTCCTGAACATCCTCGGCATCCGGGAGAACGCCCGCGTCACCTTCTTCATCTTCGCCGGGGCGAGCTTCGTGTTCGTGAACCTGATCGCGCTCGGGCTGGTGCACATGGATCCGCAGAGCCCGGCGGTGATGGTGGACAGCGTGCGCAGCGTCGCCGGCAGCATCGGGCAGGGGGGGGTTGGCCACTTCGTGGCGGTGATCACGGTGGGCGTGGCGAGCTGCGTGCTCGCCTACTCGGGCATCGAGTCGGTGATCCAGACCGCGGGCCTGGTGCAGAGCTGGCGCGACATCGCCCGGGCGTACTGGTTCCTCGCGCTCACCGTCGGTGTCGTGACGCCGGCGGTGTCGGCGCTCGCCCTGTCGGCGCCCATCGACCTCCGGGCGCACGAGGGCGACCTGATCACGCACTACGCCACGCTCGTCGCCAACGTGCCGTTCGGGGTGCTGGTCGGCGTGTTGGGCAGCATCATCCTGATCATGGCGGTGAACACCGCCTACGTCGCGTCGAGCGAGTTACTGGAACGGGTGGCGCACCGCTACCGGATCGACGGGCTCATCAAGACGAACCGGCGCGCCTCGCTCTACCGCATCCATCTCCTGAACGGCGGCTTCTACACGGCGATCATCCTCCTCACACGTGGCTCGCAGGCGATCCTGGCCGAGATGTACGCCATCGGGCTCCTGGCGAGCTTCGTCTTGAACGTCGGGTGCCTGCTGATCTACCGCTTCTTCCAGGGCACGAAGGACATCCGCGACTACTACACGTCGCGCGTCGGGACGCTGCTGCTCGAGTTCGTGCTGATCGCCTGCTTCATCTACCTGGCCCTCCACAAACCGTACGGCACCGGACTGTGGGCGAGCGTCGTCGGCGTCATCCTGCTGGCCGGCATTCCGTTCTCGCGTCGCTACGGTCCGGAGGTGAAGGAGAAGCGGCGCAGCGACCTGCCCATGGAGATGCTGCTCGCGCTCGGCGAGACGGACGGCCCGCTGCACGTCTGGTTCCGCCGCCCCGGCGAGCTCGAAGTGCGCTCGGCGCCATGCGACGCATTCGTCACGTTCTTCTCCCCGCGCCAGTCGATCCCCGAGAAGCTCGGGCCGAATCACTACCGCATCCCCATCCAGGGGGGGAGCGTCTACGCGAGCATCGTCGTCATCCTCGAGCTGCTCGTCGAGGAGCTCGAGGGACGGGACATCACCGTCCACTTCGGCTGGCCCACGTCCTCCTGGGTCGACCGCATGGTGACCGGAGTGTTCGTGCACAACTTGATGCGCCTCCCCCCGAAGTACCCGTCGCTGCATTTCGCCATGGAATGCCCGGCGGGAAGCCACGCCGTGCCCGGACGCACGCCGGTTGGCGAGCCGTGGTCGGAGGTCACGACCCCTCGACCCGAGTCAGAAACTCAATCGTGAGGCGCGCCACCAGGTCGCGCTCGACGTCCTCGGTGACCACGTGCCAGCTCCGTTCCAGGACGTGCGTCTCCACACGGTGGGAGCCCAGCCGGCGGCGCAGCAGCGCGACGTTCGACACCGGCGCCGCGTGATCGTGGCGGCCGTGGAGCACGAGGACGGGCTGCGTCACGCGAGCGAGCGCGCGCCACACGACCCCGCGCAACTCGAGCAGCGAGAGCAGGGCAGGCAGCGGCATGACGTCGTAGGTCCGACTGGCGGCGCGCGCGGCGGGGTCGAAGATGTCGCGGCCGCGCTTCGGCAGGACCGCGTAGCGCCGGCGCACGGCGGGAAGCCAGCGGAGCGAACGCAGGAGCGCCGCGCGGCGGTCGGCCAGGCGCAGCGGCGTGCCGCCGCAGACGATGGCCGCGACGTTCGTCGGCTGGCGAGCGGCGAGCAGCAGCGCGAGCAACCCCCCGAGGGACACGCCGGCGACGGCGACGCGCGGCGCCGTCGCGCGGAGCGCCGCCAGGCCGTCCTCGGCCGATGCGAACCAGTCGCGCCAGCCCGTGCGCGCCAGCTCGGCGGGTGTGGTGGCGTGACCGGCCAGACGGACCCCGCGCACCGGAAACCCGGCGGCCGCCAGCGCCTCGCCCAGCGGGCGCACTTCGGCCGGGGTGGCGGTGAATCCGTGGAGGAGCAGGCAGCCGAGCGCCCGGCTGCCCGGCAGGGTAAAGCCGTCCGCGGCGTCGAGGTGGGCGACGTCAGCCCTCGGCGACGGCGTCGGCGTGGACCGCGAGCGCGCCATCCTGCTGTGCGCGCTCCTTCAGATGGTTCATGAACGCCTGTATTGCCTCCTGCTGCTTCTGCTGCAGCAGGGTGGCCTTGATCGTGTCCTTCGCGTCGGCGAGGCCCGCGGGATCTGACGGCACGCGCTCCTTCAAGCCGACCACGACGGCGTCACCACCGACCCCGTACAGCTTCGGGGCGAGCGGCTGCGCCGCGGTGAGCGCTAGGGCGTCGGTGCGCAGCTCCGGCGCGCCGGCGAGCTTGGGCACCACGCCCGCCCGGCGCTCGAACGGGCCGGTGGTCTCGATCGGCAGCTGCTGCTCGGCCGCCGCCTTGTCGAGGCCGATCTCCTTCGCCCGCGTGAGCAGCTTCTCCCCGCGCTCCTTGGCGAGCGCCTCGGCCCGCGCGCGCTTGGCGTCCTCGACCGGCCGGTCTCCCAGCTCGGCGACTGGCGGCACGTGCGGATCGAGGCGCTCGATGGGCTCGAGCAGGTAGATGACGTCGTCCCCCTCGATGAGATCGCTCGGCTGATCGGGCCCGAGCGCAAACGCCGCGTCGGTGAACGCCTTCAGGCGGCCCACCCCGGGCACCTCGTCGGTGGCGGCGAACGGCGGGGTGTCCTTGAGCCGGCTGCCCGCGACGTCCGCCAGACGCTTCCCGCGCACCACCTCGCGGCGGTCGGACTCGGCCTGCTTGCGCGCCAGCTCAAGCCCCTGCTCCTCGCTGAGCGTCTGCACGATCTCCTGGCGCACGGCCTCGAGCGGCTTCTGACCGCCGGGGAGCTTGTCCTCCACCTTGATGATGTGGAAGCCGAAGGGGCTCTCGACCACGTCGCTCACCGCGCCGGGCTCGAGGGCGAACGCCGCGGCGTCGAACGCCGGTACCATCTTGCCGCGCGAGAAGAGTCCGAGGTCGCCGCCCTTGCTGGCGGAGCCGGCGTCCTCCGAGATTTGCTGGGCCAGCTTCGCGAAGTCGCCGCCCTTCTGCACCTTGGCGAGCGCGTCCTCCGCCTTCTTGCGCGCCTCGGCCCGCTGCTGCTCGTCGGCGTCGGGCGGGACCTTGATCAGGATGTGGCGCGCCCGGATCTCCTCGGGCGCGGTGAATCGGTCGTCACGGTGCGCGTCGTAGTAGGTCTTGACGGCTTCATCGCTCGGCGTGGCGAGGGCAGCGAAGTCCTTCGGCTGGTACGCGGCGTAGCGCACCCGGACGCGTGGCGGCGTGCGGTAACGATCGGGATTGTCGGCGACCCACTTCGCGAGCTCCTCGTCCGAGAGCGTGACCGCCTTGGTCAGGCCGGCGGCGGGCACGCGGACGTAGGCGAGGTTCAGCTGCTCCCGCTCCTGGCGGTAGCGCTCCTCGACCTCGGCGTCGCTCACCGACACGCCGTCGACCACGAGCCCGCGCAGCCGGCGGTTCATCAGGTCTTGGCGCACCTGTGCCTCGAACTCGCCGCGATCGCGCTGAATCTGGAGCACGCGCTCGAGGAGGTCGCGATTGAACCGGCCGTCCTTTTGCAGCTCGGGCATGGTGCTGATGGCGTTCAGCACGTCCTGCTCGGTGACGTCGAAGCCCAGCCGGTCGGCCTCGTGCCGCAGGAGCGCATCGTCGATCAGCTGATCGAGCGCCTGGCCGCGCAGCTGGAGCCCCTGCGGCAGTGCCGCTCCGCGCAGCATCTCCTGGAAGCGGCGCTGGAGCATCGCCGTCTGGTCGTCGAGCTGCCGGCGCGTGATACGCTCGCCGTGTACCTGCGCCACCACCTCGAGATGCTGCTGCCGCGTGACGCCCACTCCCCAGCCGATGAACGAGATGGCGAGGAGCGCGTAGAGAATCTTGACGCCGCGGGACGACGAGTATTTCCGCAGGTTCTTGAGCACGGGCGGGTGAGACGGGAAGGCTAGCCGAGGCCCTCCGGGTTTGCAATCACGCGCGCGCCGGCGGACGTTTCGTTGCCGCACTGTGAGGATTCTGCTAGCTCCCCGCTGGCCCCCTCGCATGATCTTCGACCGTCTTCTCGGGCTGTTCTCGAACGATCTCGCGATCGACCTCGGGACGGCCAACACGCTCGTCTACGTCAAGGGCGAAGGCATCGTCTGCAACGAGCCCTCCGTCGTGGCCGTGCATCAGGACACCCGTGGCTCGCGGCGCGTGCTCGCGGTGGGCTCCGAGGCGAAACGCATGCTCGGCCGCACCCCTGGGAACATCAACGCCATCCGGCCGCTCAAGGACGGCGTCATCGCCGACTTCGAGATCACGGAGGCGATGCTGCGCTACTTCATCCAGAGGATCCACAACCGCAAGACGCTGGTCAGGCCACGCATCATCATCTGCGTGCCGTTCGGCGTCACCGAGGTGGAGAAGCGGGCCGTGCGCGAGTCGGCGGAATCGGCGGGGGCGCGCGAGGTGTACCTCGTCGAGGAGCCCATAGCGGCGGCCATCGGTGCCGGGCTCCCCATCACCGAGCCGGCCGGCAACATGATCGTCGACATCGGTGGTGGGACCACGGAGGTGGCCGTCATCTCGCTGTCCGGCATCGTGTTCTCGAAGTCGGTGCGCGTGGGGGGCGACA
Organism: Thermodesulfobacteriota bacterium; assembly: GCA_046727715.1. GTDB lineage: Bacteria > Desulfobacterota > Binatia > DP-6 > DP-6 > CAVQLX01. The sequence goes on along the minus strand of JBKPDC010000161.1, from coordinate 6,508 downwards.
AGATGGACGAGGCGATCGTCCAGTACATCAAGCGCAAGTACAACCTGCTGGTCGGCGAGCGCACCGCCGAGCTCGTGAAGATCACGATCGGCTCCGCCTATCCGGGCAACGAGATCCAGACCATGGAGATCAAGGGGCGCGACCTGGTGGCGGGCGTGCCGAAGACCGTCGAGATCACGGACGAGGAGATCCGCGACTCGATCCTCGAGCCCATCAACCAGGTCGTCGAGGTGGTGCGCATCGGCCTCGAACGCACGCCGCCCGAGCTGGCGTCCGACATCGTCGACAAGGGGATCGTGCTGGCGGGCGGCGGCGCTCTGCTGCGCAACCTCGACACCCTGCTGCGCGAGGAGACCGGCCTGCCCGTCATGCTCGCGGACGACCCGCTGACGGCCGTCGTGATGGGGGCGGGGAAGGTGCTGGACGAGATCTCGCTGCTGCGCGACATTGCCGTCAAGTGACCCGCCGTTCCCCGGCGGGGCGTGATGCTCGAGTTCCTCCGACGCAACCGGCTGTTGGCAACGGCGGCGCTGTTCCTCGTGGTCGCCGCGGCGCTGGTCGTGCGGACCGGTGGGGGCCGCTGGCGCGACGACCGGCTCGGGCGGGTCTTCCTCGAGCTGATGGCGCCGCTCCAGCGTGCCGGCACGGCGGCAGGGCGCACCGTGGCCGATGCCTGGCACGGCGCCGCCGGCCTGTGGCGGGCACGCGAGGAGGCCGAGGCCTTGCGGGCGCGCGTGCTCGAGCTCGAGCGCGACACGACACGGCTCACCGAGGCCGATCTCGAGAACGCGCGCCTGCGCGAGCTGCTCGCCTTTCGCCAGACGCTCAAGGGCGAGCTGCTCACGGCGCGCGTCATCGGCCACGACGCGGCGGGGCTGTCGCGCACGATCACGATCGACCAGGGCAGTGCCGCGGGGGTGGGTCGCGGCGCCGCGGTGCTCGCGCCGGGCGGTCTCGTCGGACAGGTCTTCCTGGTGAGTTCCCACGCCGCGCGCGTCCTCCTCATCACCGACCACAACAGCGGCGTGGACGCCGTCGTGCAGCGGACGCGCGGGCGCGGCATCGTGGAAGGAGCGGTGGACGGGCGCTGCGCTCTCAAGTTCGTCAAGCGGACGGAGGACCTGCAGGTCGGCGATCTGGTGCTCAGCTCGGGCCTCGACGGCATCTTCCCGCGCGGCCTGCCGGTCGGGCGCATCGCCGCGGTGGACAAGCAGGGGCAGGGGCTGTTCCAGTACGCGCAGGTCGACCCGGTGGTGGACGTGGACGAGCTCGAGGAAGTGCTGGTCACGCTCGGGCCGGTCGTGCCGGAGGCCCCGCCGCCGATCGTGGGGCCCGAGCAGCCGCCGAGCCCTGCCGGGAAATGACCGGCGGTGCGGCGAGCCGTGGCCATCGCCGTCGCGGGCGTCCTCGCGATGCTGCTGCAAACGACGATCTTCCCCGTGTTCGTGCCGGCGGGCCTGGCGCCCAATCTCCTCCTCGTCCTCGTCGTGTACCTGGGCCTGCACCGGTACGGCGCGTGGGGCGCGCCAGGCGCCTTCGTCCTGGGCTACTTCCTCGACACGTTCTCCGGTACGCTGCTCGGAGTGCATGCGTTCGCGTTCACGGCGGTCTATCTCGGCGTGCACCACGTCGCGCGCGTGCTGTGGACGGAAGGTGGTCTCCCGGCGGTGCTGATCACGTTCGTGGCGGGCAGCGTCCATGCGCTGCTGGTGCTCGCGATCACCTCGCTGGCGACGGCGCGCGGCGGCGCGATGTGGGGGCACACGCTCCGCTACGGGCTGCTCGAGGCCACGATCGCGGCGGCGGTCACGCCCGCCGTGTTCGGCGTCGTCGCCTGGGAGCAGCGCCTGCTGCGCGTGGGGTAGGCGTGTCCGGCTGGAGCGATCCGAGCAGGATGGACCTGGACGAGCTGCGCTCCGTCCCCCGCGACGTGCCGCCGGAGCTGGCGCGCCGGATCGGTATCGCGGTGGCGGTGATCCTCTGTGCTTTCGGTGCGATCGCCGCCCGCCTGGTGAGCCTTCAAGTGGTGCAGGGGGCGGAGATGCGGTCGCTCTCCGAGCACAACCGGGTACGGCTGGTGCGTGTCCCGGCGGCCCGCGGCGTCGTGTACGACCGCAACGGCGAGCTCCTGATCGACAACCGTGCCTCCTTCGACGTGGTCTTCGTGCCCGAGGACGCGCGCGATCGACCCGCCGTCCTGCGGACGCTGGCCGCACGCCTGAACGAGCCGGAGGACGCCGTCGTGGAGCGGCTTCGCGCGCCGTCGAAGCGCCCGCCCTACGAGGGGATCGTGGTGCGGCGCGACCTCGAGTGGCCCGACGTCGTCGCGCTGGAGACCCACCAGCTCGAGCTCCCCGGAGTGTCGCTGCGCGTCGGGCCGCGGCGCTACTACCCGTACGGACCGCTCGCGGCGCACCTCCTCGGCTACGTCGGCGAGGTGAGCGAGACCGAGCTGGCGAAGACGACCAGTGCCAGCATCCGGCGCGGCGACCTGGTCGGCAAGACGAACCTCGAGAAGACGTGGGACGCCGAGCTGCGCGGCCAGCCGGGCGGGCAGCAGGTGGAGGTGGACGCGCTCGGGCGCCGCGTGCGCGTGCTCGAGGAGGTCCCCGACGTGCCGGGCGACACGCTGGTGCTGACGCTCGACCGCGACCTCCAGGAGGAGGCGGAACGCGCGCTGGGGGACCAGACCGGTGCCGTGGTCGCCCTCGACCCGCGCAACGGTGAGGTCCTGGCGCTCGCGTCACGGCCGGCGTACGACCCGAACCTCTTCGCACGCGGCATCCAGACGGGCGAGTGGCGCGCGCTGGTCGAGGACCCGCTGAAGCCCCTCAACGACCGCGCAGTCCAGGGGCAATACCCGCCCGGTTCCACGTTCAAGGTCGTGATGGCGGCGGCCGGCCTGGAGGAGGGTGCCGTCGGACCCCGGAGCGGCGTGTATTGCCGGGGCGGGATGCCATTCGGGAACCACTTCTTCCGGTGCTGGCGCCGCGGCGGGCACGGGCACGTCGCGTTTCACCAGGCCATCGTCCAGTCGTGCGACGTGTTCTTCTACCAGCTCGGCCAGCGGCTTGGCGTGGACACCATCGCCGCGTGGTCGCGGAAGTTCGGGCTCGGACTCCCCACCGGCATCGGGCTCCAGAACGAGAAGCCGGGCATCATCCCCGACACGCAGTGGAAGCTGCGTCGCTTCAAGCGGCCATGGCTGGCGGGCGAGACCATGTCGGTGTCGATCGGGCAGGGCTACGTCACCACGACGCCGCTCCAGATGGCGCTCGTCGCCGCGACCATCGGGAACGGCGGCACCGTCTATCGCCCTCACTACGTCCAGCGCGTCGTCGCGCCCGACGGCACGCTCCGCCAGGAGGTCGCGCCCGAAATCATCGGTGACGGCCCGATCATCTCGCCCGAGACGGCGAAGAAGCTGCGCGCGGCGATGCGCGACGTGGTCATGACCGGCGGTGGCACCGGGAACAAGGCGCGTATTCGCGCCGTCGAGGTGGCCGGCAAGACCGGCACGGCGCAGACCGTCACGCTGCGGGGTTCGAATCGCCGTGCCCGGCGCAGCCGCGATCACGCCTGGTTCATCGCCTTCGCGCCCGTGGCAGCGCCGACGATCGCCCTCGCGGTGCTGGTCGAACACGCGGGCGGCGGCGGCGGCAAGTTCGCCGCCCCCGTCGCCAAGCGGATCCTGGAGCACTGGTTCACGCGCGATGCCGGCCCGGAGCCTGCCGAGACGAAGGTGCAGGAGGTTCGGTCGCGCAAGCGCCGCCCCCGCGGACAGCTTCGATCCCGCTCCGGGTCGCTCCGTGAGGCGCGCGCGGAGCGCCGTTGAGACGTGGCCATGCGATTCGATAGACGACTCCTGACGCACTTCGAGTGGCTGCTGCCGTTGCTCGCCGTCGGGGTCTGCGCGCTCGGCATCCTCACCGTCTACAGCGCGAGCTACACCCCGGGCGCCGACGGCCCTCCGCCCATGGCCGTGCGCCAGCTCACGTGGTTCCTCGCCGGCCTCGTGGTCATGCTGGCCATGCTCAGCTTCGATTACCGCAGGCTCGAGCGCCACGCCTATCTCTTCTACCTGGTCGTCCTGCTCCTCGTGCTCGCCGTGCCTCTCATCGGGCAGATGGGCGGCGGCTCGCGGCGCTGGCTGCGCCTCGGACCGATGTCGCTCCAGCCGTCGGAGTTCGTGAAGCTCGCGATGGTACTCGTGTGTGCGCGCCACTTCTCGCTCACCCTGCCGGCGAAGCTCGGGCTGCGCGAGGCGCTCCTGCCGCTGGGGCTCGGCGCCGTCCCCGCCGTGGCCGTCCTGCTCCAGCCCGACCTCGGTTCCGCCGCGCTGATCGTCCTGGTCACGCTGTCCATGCTCCTTCTCGGCGGCGTGCAGCTGCGCTGGCTCGGGCTGCTCGCGTCGCCGGTCCTCCTCCTGGCGCCGCTCTTGTGGTCCGCGCTCAAGGAATACCAGCAGAAGCGCCTCCTCACCTTCTTCGATCCCGGCCAGGATCCGCTCGGTGCGGGTTACCACGTGATCCAGTCGAAGATCGCAGTCGGCTCAGGAATGCTCTGGGGGAAGGGGTTCCTGCAGGGGACGCAGAACCACCTGAGCTTCCTGCCGGAGCAGCACACCGACTTCATCTTCTCCGTGTTCTCCGAAGAGTGGGGACTCGCCGGCGCGGCGATCCTGATGGCGCTCTATCTCGCGTTGCTTCTGCGCGGCTCCATGATCGCGGCGCGCGCCCGCAACCGCTTCGGCGCCCTCCTGGTCATGGGCGTGCTGACGATCGTCTTCTGGCAGGTGGTGGTGAACGTCGGGATGGTGACCGGGCTCATGCCCGTGGTCGGCATTCCGCTCCCGCTGTTCAGCTACGGCGGGTCGTCGATGCTCTGCCTGCTCGTGGGGGTCGGGCTGGTGATGAACGTGTCGATGCGGCGGTTTCTGTTCTGAGGTGGTGCCCGGGGGTGGGCCGGGGTGCGCGGGAAGAGGGGCCCCGTCTGCGCTCAGGGTCCTCGGCTTAGGCGCGCGGGCGAGCGTGCGGCGTGCCCCCGCACCGACGCCGGCAAACTCACGCGACCGCGACGACGTTCCCGATCGCGCTGACGAGCTTCGCTTTGGGCTGCGCCCCGACGAGCTGTTCCTTCACCTGGCCAGCGTTGATCAGCAGGAGGGTGGGAATACCGCGGACGCCATACTGCGACGGCGTGCGCGGGTTGTCGTCGACGTTCATCTTGACGACCTTCAGCTTACCCTCGTACTCGCGCGACAGCTCGTCGACGATGGGCGCGATCGCCCGGCAGGGGGCACACCAGGGGGCCCAGAAATCAACCAGTACTGGCGTGGCGCTCTGCAGCACCTCGCGGTCGAAGGACTCGTCGGTCACCGCCAACACGTCTGCCATAGGCCGAACCGTAGCAGAGGGCGGCGAGCGAAGGAAGGACGCAGGCGCCGAGCGCCGGACCATGCTACGCCGGGGCGCATGTTGACGATGGCCGAGGCCGATGCGCTCTTTCGACAACGACGCGACGCGTGGCTGCGGGAGGATCTGGAGGCCTATCTGGCGTGCTGGGCTGAGGACATGACCTTCGTCTCCCCGGTGCATCGGGAGCCGGTTCGGGGGCGCGACGCCTACGCGGCGCTCATCCGATCCTCGGCGGCAGCCGTGCGGCCGCTGCGATTCGACGTCGCGCACCTGGCGGTGCACGATGACGTCGTCCTCGCCGAGTGGGAGATCGAGGCGGAGCACCGCGCGAGCGGCGCGCGGCTGCGCTGGCGCGGCATGAGCGCCGCGGGCTACCGTGACGGGCGCATCATGTGGTGGCGCGAATACTGGAACCCGGCGGCGCTGGGTGTGGCGACGTGACGCGCCCAGCAGGACTTCCATTCCCTGGACTGGTGGTCGAGATCCCGGGTGTGCTACAGCCGCCACATGCTGGTTCGCCCCGCGCTCCTCGTGCTCGCCGCACTCGCCGGCTTCGCGTCGCCTCCGGAGGCGCTCGCCCGCCGCTCGCACACCGTGAAGGTACCGACCTTCGAGGTCCCCGCGGGGCGCAACCGCGAGATCTGCGTATTCGTCCCCATCCGCTCGAAGGAGGCGCTCGACCTCGGTGAGATCCGGATCGCCAACCGCATTGTCGACCGTGCCAAGCCGGGGACGTTCGCTACGCATCACCTGATCGTCTACGCGTATCGCGGACCGCTCGACGCCGTGACGGCGGGCGTGGTGAAGGACGACACCGCCTGCCTGAACTTCGGCAGGGGCCGTCCGGCCGATCTCTCGATCGTCGCCACGTCGCAGGGCTTCAACTCGCGCTGGGTCATGCCGCGCGGCACCGCGCTCCGGCTCCAGCCCGACGAGGACCCGGGCGGCAAGCCGGTGGTGGGGATCGTCCTCAACTCGCACTGGATCAACGGCGACTCGAAGCCGCACCGCGCGCGCGCCAAGGTGACCCTGGTCACGCGCAAGGCGAAGGAGATCAAGCGCGAGCTGAAACCCATCTTCGAGGTGGTGGC
>JBKPDC010000160.1:0-14445 GCA_046727715.1 Thermodesulfobacteriota bacterium | reverse complement strand
GCGGACCCCGGCGCGAGCCAGCTCGGCATCCAGCCCGGGGTCGAAGGCGCACTCAGGGAGCCAGAACCCGCGTGGGGGACGCGAGAAATGGCGGCGGTGCTCGGCCATGCCCACGGCGATCTGGGCGCGGACGTATTCCGGGGTCGCGGACAGCAGCGGCAGAACGGCGTGGGTCGCGGCCGTCGTGGCGATCTCCAGCCGGCCGCGCTCCTCGAAGCCGCGGAAGGCGCCGACCAGATCCTGTCGCCAGTGACCGAGGAAGCGGTCGCGCGCCCGCCAGAGGCGTTCGCGGTATAGCGCCGCAGGCCGGTACCACGCGGGCTCACTCCGGGTGCGCTCGGCTTCCCGTTCAGTCAGCGCGACGAGGGCGTCGAGGTGCCAGCGGTACCGCTCGCGCAGCAGCGGATCGGTGAGCATGGCCGTGAGCGTCGGGCTGAGCGACAGGGTGAGGTGTGCGGCCACGCCATCGCGCTCCAGCCCGTCGAGCACGTCGAGCAGGGGAAGGTAGGACTCCGTGATGGCTTCGAACAGCCAGCGCTCCTCGAGGAACTCCCGGTGCTCGGGATGGCGCACGAACGGGAGGTGGGCGTGGAGGACCAGCGCCACCCGGGCGTCACCCATGGCGCGGCGATCAGCGGATCGGGAGGGCGTCGCTGGCACGGGGGCCGGGTGGCAGCGCCTCGCTCGACCCGGGGCGACCAGCGCCCATGCGTGCCGGCCCGTCGAGCGCCGTCGCGTGCCGCGGCGTCGCCACCCGGCGACCGTGCCACGCCACGGCGACCTCGCGTGTGGAGCCGTCCGCGTCGAGCGCGACCCAGCGCACCGACGTGTCGTCCGACGGCTCGGCGGCAGGCGTCGAGACGAGGTTGGACGTTGCGAGCGGCACGAAGCGGCCGCTCACGGTGCGCAGGCCGACCTCGACGCGATACGTCCGTCCCGCGTGCTCGACCGCGACGTTCGCCCAGCCCGCGCCGGGCGCGAACTCGATGTCCCGGAACGGGGGGGGAATCCGGGCCGTCTCGAAGACGCGCAGGATCTCCTGCGCAGCTTCGCCGTCCGCCGCCAGGGAGCGCAGCACCTCGACGCGGCGCATGGGCGGGATCTCCCAGTACGCGAACAGCGACCACGGGTCGCGCGCGACGAGGACCACGCGGCCCTGTCCGTACGTATGGGCCGGCTCGGTATCGGGTGCGAGCGCCCGATCCTGAGGCGCTGCGGCAGTCTGCCCCGCGCCCGCCCGCCGCGTCTGGCCGCTTCCAGGCACGTCCGGGATCGCCACTCGCGACTCGACCCGAGCAGGCGTGCGCGCGGAACCCGGCCCGCGCAGCGGTAGGAGGCTGCGGAGCATGTCGTGCAGCACCCGGGCGGCCGTCTGTACGAGCGCCTGGAGCGCGTGCAACGCCGCGGCACCTCCTCCGCCCAGATTTGCCGAGCCCACACGCGCATCGTAGCGCTCGTAACGCCGTGCGGCAATGTGCGCCGGTCAGCCGATCGGCGCGGAGCGCTCGTGGCGGGTGAGCGCGTCGAGGGCGACGCGCGCATCCGACGCATCGAGGAGCGCCTCGCGCAGCATCGGAGAACGCAGGAGCATGGCGATTCCCGCCAGGGTCCGGAGATGGTCGTCGATGGCGTTGGGCGGTGACAGCACGAGCCCGACGATCGGCACGACGACCGCCGGCACCGGTTCATAGAGGCCCGCGCGCGACAGGCCGAGCGCGACCACCGTTTCGCGCAGCCCGGCCAGCCGGGCGTGCGGCACGCCGACGCCGATGTCGAGGACCGCGGTGGACGCCTCGGCCTCGCGCGCGAGCACCGCGCGCACGGCCTCGGCTTCGCGTGCCGCCGGCACGATCCCCCCGTTCACCAGGAGGCCGACGAGTCCCGTGACGGTATCGCGCAGACCCCGCCACGATGGCGCGATCGCGATCAGCTCGGGACGGAGCCGGGCGACGAAGCTCATGCGAGACGCCTGCTCTATCGTTCCAACGGGGGGATGACAATGAAACACGGGTTCGGCGGCTCACCGGGACAGCTCGGCCGTGAACGACGTGGCCAGCACGCCGCGATAGATCAGCACCGCCGGACCGGTCATGCGGAGGTCCCAGCCGTCCCCCACGTCGATCGCCAGGTCTCCGCCGTCCATGACCACCGTGACGGTGCGTCCGGTGTAGCCGAGACGGACGCAGGCAGCGGCGACGGCACATGCGCTGCTGCCCGACGCCAGGGTCTCGCCCGCTCCGCGCTCCCAGACGCGCACCCGGACCCGGTCGTGTCCCTCGACGTGTGCGAGCTGAACGTTGGTGCGGCGAGGGAAGAGCGGATGGCGCTCCAGCGCGGGCCCCAGCTGGAGGAGGTCGGCGCGCGTGGGGTGCTCGCGGAACACCACGCAGTGGGGGTTCCCGATGCCGACGGCGGTGATGCGCACGGCACGCCCTTCGACCTCGACGTCTTCCCCGACCACGTCCCGCGGCGTCCCGGCGCAGGGGATGTCCGCGCTCCGGAACGTGGCGGTTCCCATGTCGACGGTGATGTCCGCGATGCGCCCGCGGCTGCGCCGCAGGCGGCAGCGGACGACCCCGCCCGGCGTTTCGACGGTGAAGGAGTCGCCCGCCACGCGTCTCTCCTCGACGAGCCAGCGCGCGAAGATGCGAAGCCCGTTGCCGCTCTTCTCTGCCTCGCTGCCGTCGGGGTTCAGGATGCGCAGGCCGGCATCGGCGCGGTCGGTTGGCGCCAGGGCCAGGACTCCGTCGCTCCCGATGCCCCGGTGGCGGTCGCACAGGCGTCGCACCGCGGCCGCGTCGAGCCGGAAGGACAGGGCGGCGGGATCGACCACCAGGTAGTCGTTACCGAGCGCATGCCCCTTCACGAACGTGTCCGCCATCGCCTGCACGCGATGCCGGAGGCCCGGGCGATTCTCAAGCCGGAGGCGTTCTGGTAACGGCGGGACCCCATGGGCACCGCCGAGGACCTCGCCGACGTGCACCCGGGTCGCCAGATCGTCTCCCTCGCTCTCGCCCTGCTCGCGACGCTGCCCGGGGTGGTGATCCGCCTGTGGCACATCGAGCTGTCACATCCGCTCGCCGCACTCCTCCTCGGGTTGGCCATCGTCGGAGCGGCCTTCATGCTGTCATGGGCGGCAGAGGTGGCGCAGCTCGACATCTCTGCCGGGCTCGCCATCGCGGTACTGGCATTCATCGCGGTCCTGCCGGAGTACGCGGTCGACCTGGTGTTCGCGTGGAAGGCTGGCGGCTCCGTCGCCGCCTATGGCCCGGACTGCCGCCCGCCAGGCGCTCCGTGGGAGTCGCCCTGCTCCCTTGCGCTGGCCAACATGACGGGGGCCAACCGCCTCCTCATCGGCATCGGCTGGTCCATGGTGGTGTTCGTCGCCTGGCACCGGGCACGCGCCAAGGGCCAGCGGTTGACGGAGGTGGCGCTGGAGCGGTGCCATGCGGTCGAGCTGGCGTACCTCGCCGTGGCCACGGCGTACTCGCTGACCCTGCCGCTCAAGACGAGCGTGACGTTGATCGACGCCGCCGTGCTGGTGGGGATCTTCGTCGCCTACACCATCCGCATCGCGACGGCGCCCGCCGAGGAGCCACACCTGGTCGGGCCGGCGCGTTACCTCGGCACCTTCGCCGACGGACCGAGACGGGCAGCGGTGGGGGCGCTGTTCGTGTTTGCGGCAGCGGTGATCCTCCTCGTCGCGGAGCGCTTCGCCGAGGCCCTGGTCGGGACGGGCCGCGACTTCCAGGTCAGCGAGTTCCTGCTCGTGCAGTGGCTCGCCCCGCTCGCGTCCGAGGCGCCCGAGCTGCTGGTTGCGGGGCTGTACGCCTGGCGGCTCAACACCAACGCGGGGCTCGGGACGCTGGTGTCCTCCAAGGTGAACCAGTGGACGCTGCTGGTGGGGACCCTCCCCCTCGTCTTCGCCATCGCGTCGGGAAGCCTCCAGGGGCTCCCGGTGGAACCGCGCCAGCGCGAGGAGCTGTTGCTCACCGCCGCGCAGTCGGTGTTCGCCGTCGCGACGCTGGCTTCCCTCTCGATCTCGCTGCGCGAAGCCGGCTTGCTGTTCGTGCTGTTCTTCGCACAGTTCGTGATCGGCGGTGTCGTGCCGGCAGAGTGGCATGGCGTCGAACGCGTCGGCGTGTCGGCGATCTATCTGGTCCTCGCGGTGTGGATCCTCGCCCAGGACCGGCGGCTGCTCCCCGCGTTGCTCCGCGACGGCTTCCGCACCTCGCACGACGAGCTACGCGAAACCGGCTGAGGGGTGTCTACGCCAGGACGCCGGCCGCGCGCAGGCACTCGATCTCGTCCGCGGCGTACCCGCAGACGTCGCGCAGCACCTGGTCGGTGTCCTGCCCGAGGCACGGCGCCGGCCGGCGGACCCGGCAGTCGCTCGCCGACATGCGCCAGGGCACCCCGAGATGCAGCATCGCGCCGACCTCCGGGTGTTCCAGGGTGACGGGGAAGCCGCGCGCGGCGAGATGCGCATCCTCGGCGAGATCGCGGTTCGTCGCCGCGACGAAGGCCGGGATGCCCGCCGCCTGCAGGGCGTCCGCCGCCGCGCCCGCATCACGCTCGGCCGTCCAGGCGGTCACCAGCTCCTCCAGCTCGTCCTCGTGCCGCTTGCGCGCGACCAGCGTGGCGAAACGGACATCCTCGGCGAGGTCGGGGCGGTCGATGACCGCGGTGAAGCGGCGCCACGAGGCGTCGTCCTCGATCGCGATCGCGAGCCAGCGATCGTCACCCGCGGCGCGAAAGACGCCGTGTGGGGCCATGTGCGGGTCGCGGTTCCCATCCCGCGGCGGCGCCGCGCCGTTCATCGTGTACTCGACGATCCCCTCCGGCAGGACGGCCATCGTCGTCTCCCACTGCGACAGATCGATGTACTGGCCGCGGCCGGTGCGCGCGCGGTGGAGCAGGGCGGCCAGCACGGCGACCGCCCCGTGGAGGCCGCCTGTCGGGTCGCCGTACGAGATCCCGACGTGCATCGGCGGATGGCCGCGGTAGCCGGTCACCGAGGACAGGCCGGAGAGCGGCACCTGCGCCGGCCCGTAGGACACCTTGTCGCCGTCGGGGCCGGTGGCTCCGTAGCCGGAGAGCGCGATCATGATGACGTCGGGTCGAAGCGTGCGCAGCACGTCGTAGCCGAGGCCCATGCGGTCCATGACGCCGGCGGCGAAGTTCTCCACCACGATGTCGCTGGCGGCGCACAGCCGCTTCGCCACGGCGATCGCCTCGGGACGCTTCAGGTCGAGCGTGAGGCTCTTCTTGCCCTGGTTGTACTGGTTGAAGTAGCCGCTGCGATTTGGCCCGGGCTCGAAGTTCGCAAACGGCGGCAGGAGGCGCGTCACGCAGAGCCGGGTGGCGCTCTCCACGCGGATCACCTCCGCGCCCAGGTGCGCCAGCTGGAGCGTGCAGAAGGGACCCGCCCACACCCAGGTGAAGTCCGCTACGCGGACCCCCGCGAGCGGCGCGCGACCGCTCATCGCACCACCCCGTCACGGCGGAGCGGCTCCGCCTCCACGCCGACCTCGGCGAGGATCTCTGCCGTGTGCTGGCCGAGGCACGGGGCAGGCCGGCGCAGGGTCCACGGGGTGTCCGAGAAGCGGTAGGGGGCGCCGGGCATGGTGATCGCCCCCGCCGCCGGGTGGTCGATGGTGGCGAAGAAGCCGCGTACGCGCAGATGCGGCGAGTCGAGGAGGTCGCCCATGGTGGACACCGGCGCGAACGGCACACGCCGGCGCTGTGCGGCCTCGTAGAGCTCGTGCACCGACTGCTCGCGGCACCACTCCTGGAGCAGCGCCTGGAGCGCGTCGAAGTTGGCGCCACGCGCGAGCCGGTTCTCGAACAGCTCGAGCTCCGCCCAGTCCGGGCTGCCCATGATCTCGACGAACTGGCGCCACTGGTGCTCCTCGACGCAGCAGAGAAAGATCCAGCCGTCTCGGCATTCCATGAAGCACAGCGGTTGGATGGGCTTGGCACCGAGCCGCGATGCCACCAGCCCGCAGTACGGCCAGAACTCGAACGTCAGCTCGAGGATCGCGGCGAGCGACTCCTGCACGGACACCTCGATGTGCTCTCCAGCCCCCGTCGAGGACCGGGCGAAGAGTGCCGCGAGCGACGGGATGGCCGCGTTGAGGCCGGCCTGGAAGCCGGCCTGCTGCCCGAACGCCCTGAGCGGTGGCAGCTCGGGATGGGCGGGGTCGCCGTTCAGCGCGGCCACGCCGCCTGCGCACCACGACACGAGGTCGGTGGCACGCCAGTGAGCGCGCGGGCCCGTGACGCCGAAGGGCGCGATCGACGTCATCACGAGGCGCGGGTTCAGCGCGTGCAGCCGGTCCCAGTCGAGGCCGCGTGCCGCCATCTCGGTGGGGTGGACGTCGTGCACCAGCAGGTCGGCGCCCGCGACGAGGCGGTCGAACACCTCGCGGCCGCGGGGCTGGCAGAGGTCGAGGGCGATGCCGCGCTTGTTGGTGTTCAGGTAGAGGAAGAGGCCGCTACGCTCGGCGTGGGGCACGCCGCCGGGAAATGGGCCGCGCCGGCGCGTGGGGTCGCCGCCCTCGGGCGGCTCGATCTTCACCACATCGGCGCCGAGGTCCGCGAGCAGCTTCGCGGCGTATGCGGCGCCGACGCATCGCGCGACCTCGAGGATGCGTAGGCCGTCGAGCGCGCCCGCCACCGTCACGTCCCGATCGCCAGCCGCACCAGCTCGTCGATCGACGCCGGCTCGTCCACGCCGCCGAGCCGCACCATCAGCTCGGTGTGCGAATGCTCCTCGATCGGCCAGTCCCGCACCACGCGCCAGCCGTCGCCCGTGCGCTCCAGCAGGTGCACGCGGCGCTGGTCCTCGGTGAGGCCGATGGCGGCGCGCTCGCTCGGCGTCGTCGAGAAGAGGGCGTAGCCCGCCTGCTTCATGGTGACGAAGTACACGCGGCGGTGCTCCTAGCAGAGCGCGCGTCGCGGAGGCAATCGCGGAGGGGGGCGATTGTCTGGCGGGGTGAGGGATCGCAGGCCAGCGTACGGACGCGGCGTCGGGCACGGCAAGGCCGGCCGCTGCAGGCCAAATTCGTTCGGGGGCCCGGCCGCGGCTCCGATCGTCCCCCCGCGTCAGCGCTGCGGGCAGACACCGAGCGTGCCGAACCGCACCGCCCGGGAGTAGGCGACGACCCCGAGGCCCTGGGCAGCGAACTCGCCAAGCGCCGCGACGCCCTGGTCGTTGCTCGGGCTGCGCGACCAGTCCCACCCGCTCGCCAGCAGACGCTCGTCGCGAGCGCGCCGCCACAGCAGCGTATCCCAGGCGATCTCGATCCCGCTGCGGCGGCGCGTGATGCCCGGGCGGGTCGGACCCAGGGCGGCCAGCGCCGCATCCTGGTCGCGATACGTACGGTTCAGCGTGGCCGCCAGGGGCTCGCGTCGCACGAGACGCCAGCCCGCGGCGCAGGTCTCCGCGGTGGCGAACGGCTGGCTGTCGATGGTCCATTCGTCGCGCAGCAGGTACCCGACACCCTTGTGCACCCGGGGATCGAGTCCACCGGCCAATCGGTCGGCGAGCCGCAGCATGTTGAGAGGCCCCTCGGGATCGCGCGGGATGCGCAAGACGAGGAACTCGCCCTCCGTGCGCGCACGGGCGAGCTCGTCGGCGGAGAACGGCACGCGCTCGACGGCGGCCTGCTCCTCGGGGGAGAGCACGGCGAGCGGGTCAAATCCGAGCGCGGCAGCGATCTCGGCGGGACCCAGCACGGCGCCGGCGAGGGCCGCGGTGGCGGCATCGAGGCCGGTGATCGTCACGCGCGGCGCCTCAGCCTCCTATCTGGAACATCTGCCGGTCTTCCGTGAATCGCCCAACGGCGAGCCGATGGCCCACGGGTTTGTGGGCGACGGCGCGGAGCAGGATCGCGGCGATCTCGTCGAGCCCGCCGCCCCGCCGCAGCGTGGCCCGCACGTCCACCTCGTCGTCGTTCAGCAGGCAGAGGTGGAAGCGGCCGTCCGCCGTGAGCCGCATGCGGTTGCACGTCCCGCAGTACGGCTCCGACACCGGGCTGATGAAGCCGACGACGCCCGCTGCCCCCGGGAACCGGTAATTGCGCGACTCGTCGGAGGGGTCGCCGCCGGGCAGCGCCGCCAGCGGACCCAGCGCGGCCTCGATGCGTGCGCGGCTCTGTGCGCTCCGCACCAGCCCGCCGCGGGCGACGGCCTGGGTCTCGCCGGTGCCGAACGGCATGGTCTCGATGAAGCGCACGTGCCACGGCCGCTCGAGCGTGAGCGCGGCGAGCGCGACGACGTCGTCCTCGTTGAAGCCGCGCACGACCACCGCGTTCAGCTTGATCGGCGTGAGCCCGGCCTCCTCGGCGGCGGCGATGCCGGCCCAGATGTCGGCCAGCGAACCCCAGCGCATGACCTGCGCCACCCGCGCCGGGTCCAGGCTGTCGAGGTGGACATTCACGCGGCGCAGCCCTGCCGCCCGCAGCTCGCCCGCCAGGCGGGGGAGGAGGATGGCATTGGTCGTCATCGACAGGTCGCCCACGCTCGGAACGCGTGCGAGCCGGGTGACGATTTCGACCAGGTCGGCCCGCAGCGTGGGCTCGCCACCAGTCAGCCGGAACTTGCGAAAACCGACGCTGACGGCGGCGCGGGCCACCTGCTCGATCTCGGCGGCCGTCAGCAGATCGGGCGCCGGGAGGAAGCGGAGGCCCGTCTCCGGCATGCAATAGACGCAGCGCAGATTGCAGTGATCCGTGAGCGAGAACCGCAGGTAGTCGATCTCGCGGCCGAACCCGTCGCGTGGCATCCGGAGGCATCTTCGGTGCCCCCGAGAGCGAAGTCAACGAACAGAGGAACGGGGGCCCCGGCGCCTCCGGCGCCACCCCCGGGCTCAGCCGCGGCGATCGGCGAGGGTCAGCGCCAGCTCGCGCAGGGCCGTCCCGGCCGCCGAATCGGGCAGCCCGTGGATGGCGGCGAGCGCTCCGTCGAGCTGCGCGGCGGCCCGCGCGGCGACCAGCCCGAGCACGCCGCTCCGCCGGATGCGCGCCAGCCCGAGCTCGACGTCGGCGGGGCTCGGGTCGGGCGTTGCGAACAGGCGCCGGACCTCCGCGTCGCGTGCGAGCGCCAGGACGATCGGAAGCGAGGGGTTGCCGTCCCGCAGGTCGATCCCGCGCGGCTTCCCGGTCTCCGCGGGATGGCCCTCGACGTCGAGGAGATCGTCGCGCATCTGGAAGGCGAGGCCCACCTGCTGCCCGCACGCCGCCATCGCCTCCACGACGCTGGGCTCGGCGCCGGCGAGGTGGGCGGCCGTCCGTGCACCCACCGCGAAGAGCGCCGCCGTCTTGCGCAGGATGATCTCGTCGTAGTCCGCAACCGTGACGGACGGGTCGCGCCGGTACCGACCCTGGAGCACCTCGCCCTCCGTCAGGCTGACGCACGCCTCCGCCGCCCACCGCACCACCTCCGCCTCGAAGCGCGCGCACAGGGCGAACGCCCGGCAGAACAGGAAGTCGCCCGCGACGAGCGTATCGGCCAGGCCGAAGTGCCGCAGGGCCGACGGCCGGCCGCGGCGCGTCTCGCCGCCATCGATGATGTCGTCGTGCAGCAGCGTGGCCGAGTGGATGAGCTCGAGGGCGACCGCCGCCTCGACCGCGTCGTCCCGCCGCGCCCGTCCGGGTACGGCGGTCGCATGAAACACCAAGAGCACGACGAGCGGCCGGATCCGCTTACCGCCCGCGCGCACCAGATGAGCGGCGATCTCCTGCAGGCGCGCCTCGCGCGACGTCAGCTCGGCCACGAGGCGGTCCTCGACCTGCGCCAGATCGTCCTGCACCGCCGCCGGGATCGCCGGCAGTGGCGCGGACGCGGCGCGTTGCGCGACGGGCTCTCCGGACACGACCGGACTCAATTGGATGATCGCGCCAAAGTCAAGGACGCGCGCGTTGCCTTTCAGCGATGCGGCGGCTACTGTCGCGCGCATGGCGGACCTCACGCCGGAGCGCGTGCGCGAGGCGCTCCGCGCGGTGCTCTTCCCCAACTTCCGGCGCGACGTCGTGACGCTCGGCATGGTGTCCGCCGTGCAGGTGGACGGCACCACCGTGACGGTTGAGCTGCGTCCCGGGACCGACAAAGCCGACGTGCGCGACACCCTGGTGCGCCGCATCGAGGAGGTCGTGGGACGACTTGCCGGGGTGGAGGCGGTGCGCGTCGCCCTCGCGGGCGCGGCTGCGGGGCGGGGACGGGATCCGTTCGCAGGCCGGGCGCCGCTGCCGGGCGTGCGACACGTGATCGCCGTGTCGAGCGCGAAGGGCGGCGTGGGGAAATCGACGGTCGCCGTCAACCTCGCGCTCGCCCTCGCCGAGGTGGCCGAGGGTGTCGGGCTGGCCGACATCGACGTCTACGGACCGAGCCTGCCGATCATGCTGGGGGTGACCGAACGTCCGCAGGTGACGGCGGCGCGGCGCGTCCGGCCCATCGAGCGTCACGGGGTGAAACTCGTGTCGATGGGCTTCTTCCTCGACGAGCAGTCGCCGGTCATCTGGCGCGGGCCAATCGTCATGGGGATCGTGCGGCAGTTTCTCCAGGACGTCGACTGGGCGCCGATCGAATTCCTTGTCGTGGATCTGCCGCCCGGAACGGGCGACGCGGTGCTGACCCTGGTGCAGCAGGTTCCTTTGGCCGGCGGCGTCATCGTCACCACGCCGCAGGACGTCGCGCTGCTCGACGTCGGGCGAGGCATCGCCATGTTCCGGCAGGTGAGCACGCCAGTACTCGGCGTCGTCGAGAACATGGCGGGCTACGTCTGCCCGGCGTGCGGGACGGAAGACCCGCTCTTCGGGGCCGGCGGCGCGGAGCGGCTCGCCGCCCATTTCGACGTGCCTCTCCTGGCGCGGATTCCCATCATCCCCGCGGTGCGGGAGGGGGGGGACCGGGGGCGGCCGATCGTCGTCGCCGACCCTGCGCATCCCGCGAGCCACACGTTCCGGGCGCTCGCGGCGCGCGTCGCCGCCGACGTGCGCCGAGCGCCGCACGCACCGGTCGTCGGCGTCTCCGCCTGACGCAGCGCGCGCAGGTTGTCATCGCATGCGGTGCATTGTAGGGTCCGCCCGCCATGTCCACCGTGATCACCGAGGAGTGCATCAACTGCGGCGCGTGCGAGCCGGAATGCCCGAACACGGCGATCTACGAGGGCGGCAGCTCGTGGGAGAACCGCGGCGAGACGCACCCCGCGCTCTCCCAGGACATCTACTACATCGTGCCCGAGAAATGCACCGAGTGCGTCGGCTTTTTCGACCAGGAGCAGTGTGCCGCGGTGTGCCCGGTAGACTGCTGCGTCCCGAACCCGGACGACCCAGAAACCGAGGAGCAGCTCATCGCCAAGGCCCGGGGCATCCATCCGGAGCAGACGTTCGAGGCCGATTTCCCCTCTCGCTTTCGCAAGAAGTAGCCCGGAGCGCGGAGGCTCGTGAGTCCCGACTCCCGTTGCCTGCATGTGCACCGTTGGTTATATGAGCGGCGCGCCGCGTCGGGATGAGCGCTCGCCCCGCGCGAGGGGAGGATAATGGGGACGATTCCCGTAGCCATCGTGGGGGTGGGAAACTGCGCGAGCAGCCTGCTGCAGGGAATCGAGTTCTACCGATCGGGTGACCACGAACCGATCGGCCTCATGCATCCCGTCCTGGGTGGCGCTCGTCCGGGAGACATCGAGGTCGTCTGCGCCTTCGACGTCGACGGGCGCAAGGTGGGGGCGACACTCGACGTCGCGGCGCTGGCGGCGCCCAACAACACCCGTCCACTCTATCCCAAGCTGCCGCGCTCGACGGTCGTCGTCGAGATGGGGCCGGTGCACGACGGGGTGGCGCCGCACCTCCAGGACTACCCCGAGGACCGCCGGATCGTCGTCGCCGAGCGCCGGCCCGCCGACGTCGCCCAGGTGCTGCGCCGCAGCGGTGCCGAGGTGGTGGTGAACTATCTCCCCGTCGGCAGCCAGCGCGCCACCGAGCATTACGCGCGCGCCTGCCTGGAAGCGGGCGTTGCCCTCGTCAACTGCATCCCCGTGTTCATCGCGTCGGACGCGCAGTGGGCGGCCGAGTTCGAGCACCGCCACATCCCCATCGTGGGCGACGACATCAAGTCGCAGGTCGGTGCCACCATCGTGCACCGCGCGCTCGCACAGCTCTTCGCCGACCGCGGCGTGGTGCTCGATCGGACCTACCAGCTCAACGTCGGCGGCAACACCGATTTTCTGAACATGCTGAGCCGCGACCGCACGACGTCGAAGCGGGTGTCGAAGACGGAAGCGGTGCAGAGCGTGCTGCCCCACCCCTTGCCGCCCGACCAGGTGCACATCGGGCCGAGCGACTACGTCCCGTGGCAGAAGGACAACAAGGTGTGCTTCCTCCGCCTGGAGGGACGCGGTTTCGGCAACGCGCCCATCGAGATCGAGATGCGCCTGTCGGTCCAGGACAGCCCCAACTCGGCAGGGTGCGTGATCGATGCCATCCGCTGCTGCCGGGTGGCGCGGGAGCGCGGTCTGGGCGGTCCGCTGCTGAGCGCGTCGGCGTATCTGATGAAGCATCCCCCGCAGCAGCTGCCCGACGATCAGGCGCGCGACGACGTCGAGCGCTTCCTGCGCGGCGACCTGGCGCGGTAGCGAGTCGGCGGTGGAGTGCCGCCCCGGCACGGCGGCCGCGGCGACCCTGGTGATCGCTGCGACCGTGGCCCTGGCGCTCCGCGGGGTCGCGCGCACCCCGGTGGCCCCGGACGCACGCGGCGCGACCGCACCGTTCATCGGTCCACGCGTGCGGGCCTGGTACCGCGCCCTCTTCGCTCCGCTCGAGGAGGCGCTTGCGGGCCTCGGCGTGCGCCCGGATCACCTCACCTATGCGCAACTCGGGGTGAGCATCCTCGCCGGCGCGGCCTTCGCATGGCGGGCCGTCTTTCTCGCCGGCTGGCTGACCATCCTCGCCGGCACGCTCGACATCCTCGACGGGGGCCTCGCGCGCCGCACCGGCCTGGCGACCGCGCGCGGCGCCTTCGTCGACTCGGTCGTGGACCGCTGGGCGGAGTTCGCCATCTTCGTCGGGCTGGGCGTGCTCTTCCGCGACGGCTGGATGGTGCTCGTGGTGGCCCTGGCGGCCTTCGCGTCGCAGATGGTGAGCTACGTGCGCGCGCGCGTCGAAGGGCTCGGGGTCGAGATGACTGCGGGCCGCGCCCAGCGTCCCGAGCGCTACGTGATCCTCGGGTTCGGCGCCTGGCTCTCGGGTCTGACGGCGCATCTGCTCTGTCCGGTCCTGGGTCGCCAGAGCCACGGCGTGCTCGCCGCCGCGGTCTGTCTCCTCGCCGTGGTGGCCAGCTGGACCGCGCTCGAACGGGCACGTGACGCCGCGGCCGCCCTGCGCCGGCGGGGGGCCGCGTGACCGGACGGGGGCTTCGGCCGGTGGCCTTCCTGGCCGCGATGCTGGGGTTCGGCCTGCGCCTGGACACCGCGTGGCAGGGCACGGCGATGGCCTTGCTCGTGCTCGCCGCGGTCCTCGCGGCGGGCGCGCTGCGCCCCACGCGGGCCGGTGCTTTCGTCCCAGGGGACGACCGGAGATAATGCGCGCCGCGCCAAGGAGGATGCTCTGCGAAACGTGTTCCGTCTGACCCTCGGCATCGCGGTATCCCTCGCGTGCCTGTGGTTCGCGACCCGCGGCACCGACTGGTACGCCGTCGGACGGGTGCTGGCCGCGGCGCGGCTCCCGTGGGTGGCGGCCGCCGTCGCATCGGCCGTGCTCGCCATTCTCCTCCGCGCGCAGCGCTGGCGGCTGCTGCTCCGGCCGGTGGCGGCCGTGCCGCTGGGGGCGTCGTTCTCGGCGACGGCCATCGGTTTCGCCGCGACGTCCGTGCTCCCGTTGCGCCTGGGCGAGGTGATCCGGCCGGCCTTCCTGGCGCGCCGGGTCGGCTTCGGTGTGGCCCCGGCGCTCTCGAGCGTAGTGCTCGAGCGGCTGTTCGACATGCTGTTCGTCATCATCTGCTTCCTCGCGCTCTCGCTGATCTATCCCCTGCCGGCGGACTTGCGGCGGGCCGCATTCCTCCTCGGGGCCGCGGCGATCATCGGCTTCGCGCTCCTTCTGCTGGCGCAGCGCAATCGCGCCCGTGCCGAGCGTCTGCTCGACACCGCCCTCGGGTGGATGCCGGCCGCCGTGGGCCGGGCCGTG
The DNA here is from genome assembly GCA_046727715.1 of Thermodesulfobacteriota bacterium. Lineage (GTDB taxonomy): Bacteria > Desulfobacterota > Binatia > DP-6 > DP-6 > CAVQLX01. The sequence goes on along the minus strand of JBKPDC010000160.1, from coordinate 265 downwards.
CGACCGCTCGCCAGCGGGTTCTTCGACGCGCTCGGTGCCCTCGAGTCCGGGCGGATCGTGAGCGGCGTCGTCGGGTATTCGGCGGTGCTGTGGACGGCCAACGGACTGCCGTTCCTGTTCTCGTTTCTCGCGCTCGGCATCGACGTCCCGCTCGTCCCCGCGGCCCTGGCCGCGATCGTGGTGGTCGCGGCGTTCGTCTTCATGCCGCAGGCGCCGGGCTTCCTCGGCACCTGGCAGGCCGGCTGCGTGCTGGCGCTCGATCTGT
>JBKPDC010000159.1:0-9139 GCA_046727715.1 Thermodesulfobacteriota bacterium | reverse complement strand
CGCCCGGGTGCTGATCACGCTCGATCGATGGTTCGACCGGCAGCTCGGTGGCTGAGGAACGCGCCATTCCCGAGCCGGGGAGCCCGCACCCGCTCGGAGCCACCCGCTCGCGTGGAGGCGTCAACTTCAGCGTCTATTCGGCGAATGCGACGGGGCTCGAGCTGCTGCTGTTCAACGACGCGCACGACTCGGCGCCCGCCCTGGTGATCGCGTTCGATCCGCAGCGCAATCGCACCCACCACTACTGGCACGCGTACGTCCCCGCGTTGCGCGCGGGGCAGCTCTACGCGTTCCGCGCCGACGGCCCCTGGCAGCCAGAGGAGGGGCTCCGCTTCGATCGAACGAAGGTGCTCCTCGACCCATACGGCCGCGCGGTGGTTGCACCTCGCAGCTACGACCGCCGCGCGGCGGGCGCCCCGGGCGACGATACGGCAATCGCCATGAAGAGCGTGATCGCCGACACTCGCGCCTACGATTGGGAAGGCGACCGCCCGCTCCATCGCTCGTTCGCACAGACGGTGATCTACGAGCTGCATGTCCGCGGCTTCACGCGCCATCATAGCTCCGGCGTCCCCGAGGCCACGCGCGGCACCTACGCCGGGCTCATCGAGAAGATCCCCTACCTCATCGACCTCGGAGTCACCGCGATCGAGTTGCTGCCGGTGTTTCAGTTTGACCCCCAGGACGCGCCACCCGGCCGCCAGAACTATTGGGGCTACTGCCCCGTGTCGTTCTTCGCGCCCCACCAGGGGTACGCGTCGAGACCCGGTCCGCTTGCCGTGCTCGACGAGTTCAGGGACATGGTGAGAGCGCTGCACCGCGCCGGTCTCGAGGTCATCCTCGACGTCGTCTACAATCACACGGCCGAGGGCGATCATCGCGGGCCGACGCTCTCCTTCCGCGGCCTTGAGAACGCCGCGTACTACGTCCTCGAACCGGATCGCGCTCGTTACGCCGATTACACAGGCACGGGCAACACGCTCAATGCGAACCACCCGATCGTCCGCCGGCTGATTCTCGACAGCCTGCACTACTGGGTCGAGGAGATGCATGTGGACGGCTTCCGATTCGACCTGGCGTCCATCCTCTCGCGGGACGAATCGGGGTGTCCGATGGCGAACCCACCCATTCTCAGGGACATTGACAACGACCCCGTGCTCGCAGGCACCAAGCTCATCGCCGAGGCCTGGGACGCCGCCGGTCTCTACCAGGTGGGCTCGTTCGTCGGTGACTGGTGGAAGGAGTGGAACGGCCGCTTCCGCGACGACGTCCGTAGCTTCTGGAAGGGCGACGGCGGCACGGTCGGCCACATGGCGGACCGACTGCTCGGCAGCCCGGACGTCTATGGCCACGAGGAGCGCGAGCCCGAGAAGAGCGTGAACTTCGTTGCCTGCCACGACGGCTTCACGCTGAACGACCTCGTCTCGTACGATCGCAAGCACAACGAGGCAAACGGCGAGGAGAACCGCGACGGCTCGGACGACAACCGCAGCTGGAACTGCGGAGTCGAGGGCCCAACCGACGATCCCGCCATCGAGCAGTTGCGCAACCGCCAGGTGAAGAATTTCCTCGCCGTCGGCCTCCTCGCCCTCGGGGCGCCCATGCTCCTCATGGGCGATGAGGTGCGCCGCACGCAGCGGGGCAACAACAACGCGTACTGTTTGGACGACGACACGACCTGGTTCGACTGGAGCCTGCTTGGCCGCCACGACGACGTACGGCGGTTCGTCCGCCTGCTCATCCGTCACCGGCTGCGGCGTGACACGTCACAACCCGAATGGGCGATGACGCTCAACCAGCTGCTGGGTCGTGGCACCATCACGTGGCACGGCGTGCGGCCGAACCAACCGGACTGGGGCCCCTCCTCGCACACGCTCGCGGCGACGGTTCGCAGCTTGAGTGGCGGCGAGCTGTCCCACGTCGTTCTGAACGCCTGGTCTGAACCGCTCACGTTCGCGCTCCCATCCGTCGGCGGCGGATGGCGCCGGTGGATCGACACGTCGCGCGAACCGCCCGACGACATCTGCGAGTGGGGCGCCGCATCGTCCCACCCGACCCAGGCCTACGACGTCGCACCGAGATCGCTGGTCGTCCTGATCGCTACTGTCCACCCGACGTCGACGTAGGCGCGCCCAGGCAGCCGTCGAGGTTCTTCCGAGCGCCGTGATCGAGTGGTCGCGGTCCTGCTGAGCACGTCCCGAGCGACCGGGACATCATCCGGAACTGGTCGACGAGGGCAGTCCACGGCGTGCGGGTCCTCGGACGGGCCCAGCCGGGATCCCAGGCCCGGCAGGGGCCCTGACCGGGTTCGCGGCCCGGAGGGACGCGCAGGCGCTGGCCTCGCAGCGGTTGGCACGACAGCTGCACTGCGCCGCCGGAGGCGGAGATGGACAGCGTCCCACACGTCGAGCGGAAGAACCGGGTGCAGCTCGAGGCCGCGGTCGTCACGCCCGAGCAGTACTTTTCGAGGCGTCAGCGCCCCATGAGTGGAACCTACCTGCTCATGGCGGCAGTGCTGGAAGATGCGTTCGCCCTGGTACGCCGTGACATCGGCTCCGTCCCCAGGCGTGCGATGCGCGAGGTCCTGCTCGTCCGCGACACGCAACGATGGTTCCGGAGCAACGACCGCAGCTGGCTGTTCTCGTTCCTGCGAATCTGCGAGGCCTTGGATCTGGACCCGCGGGCCGTGCGCCGTGCCCTCCGGGGGTCGGCCCCGGCGGTCAACTCCTCGAGCCGGTTCGCCGCTCGGGTCCGCAGACCGAGACGATCGGGCACGATCCGAGCCCGATCCATCGGGGCCTCACGCTGCCGGGCGGCGCGTGGGTGAAAGCGATCGGCGCCAGCACGCGTCCCGATGGTCCGAATTCGTGGGCGATGCATCCATATGAAAGACACGTCGAGAGACGTGGGTATTTTGTAGAAAGAGGCCTCTGCCGCACCGACGCGCTACCGCCGCGGTCGGCCCCTGAGAAACTGCCCGCCGGGGGAAGTGAACCCGCGGCGTATGTGCGGCGGTGACGTGTGCGCGCCGATGCGCTTGCTGCGATGCGGACCGTAATGGGTGGCTCGTCGGCCTCCACGAGCCAGCGTGGCGCAGAACTGGCCTCGAGCGCGGTGCTCGTCACGCGCGAGCTGGTGCGATGTACCTGGCAGCGATCCAGTCGTGGAAGGCCGCGCACTCGGAGAGAGCTTCAGGAAGAGGCTTCCCGGCCACCCGGCGGCGCCATAAGCTTGGTCCATGATCACCCCCACCGGTCAGGGGCCGGCTCCATGAGCGCCTCCATCCCCGAGCAGCGCCCGCTACGCCTGGGCGAGTGGGCAGCGGTCTTTGCCCTCGCCATCGGGATGGTCGCGGCGGCATGTCTCCTCTACCGGATGCTCGACGTCGTCCTACTCGGGTTCCTCGGCATCACGCTCGCGGCGGCGCTTCAGCCGTGGCACACGAAGCTCTGCGGGCTGGGCGTACCCCGTGGCCTCGCCGTGCTTCTGATCTACCTGCTCTTCGCGCTCTTGCTCGTCGGGATCGGCATCCTGGTCGTGCCGGCTCTCAGCGAGGAGATCGGCATGTTGCTCGCCACCGTACCGGAGAAGTACGCTGCCCTCCTCGCCTCGCTCCGGGACAGCCATGCCCCCATCCTGCGCCTCCTGGGACAGCGCCTCCCGCCGTTCGACGCTCTGCAGGCGAGGATCACGGTCGTCACGGCCGACTCGATTCGTGGGATCTTCGGCCTGACGACGGGCGTCGTGGCCGTGTTCACCTGGATGGTGACGGTGCTCGCGGTGGGCCTCTACTGGACGCTCGACGTCCCGCGCGTCGAGCGGCTCGTTCTCTCGCTGCTGCCCATCGCACGCCGATCACAGGCCCTGGGAGCCTGGCGGGAGATCGAGGCGAAGCTGGGTGCATATCTTCGCGCGCAAGGCATCGCGATGCTCGTCATCGGCGTGGCGTCCGGCGTCGGGTACGTGCTGATCGGCCTCCCGAACCCGCTCGCGCTGGCCGTCCTGGCAGGCCTCTTCGAGGGCGTGCCGCTGGTCGGGCCGTTCCTGGCGGCGGTGCCGGCGGTGTTCGCCGCGTTCGGCCTCGGCCTGACGCCCGTGCTCCTCACGCTGGCATGGTCGACTGTCGTGCAGACGATCGAGAGCAACGTCGTGGTGCCGCGAATCATGAGCCACGCCGTCGGCGTCAGCGCGCTGGTCAGCCTGGTCGCGATCCTCGCGTTCGGGAGCGTCTACGGCGTCCTCGGCGTCTTCATCGCCGTGCCGACGGCCGCCGTCGTACAGGTGCTGCTCGATCGCTTCGTGCTCGACGCCGCACCGCAGCCCGAGGTGACCGATCCCGCCGCGCCGGCGGGGTTGCGCGCGCGCACGCAGGCCCTGCGGCAGCGGATGCGACTCCGCTTCCGTGGCCGCACCGCGCGTATGGGCATCGATCCCGACACGCCGGAGCACGTGGTGGACGCCGTCGACCAGCAGCTCGAGGACGCCGTCGAGCGTATCGAGGCAATGATCCGGGTGGCCCAGCAAGCCGGCCACGACACCGCGGAGCGATCGCGGATGCTCGCCGCCATTCAGAGCGCCACGCTACAGCTCGAGAGTGCCGTTGCGCGCGTCGATACCGTCGCCCGGGACGCCGATACCGCAATCGATCCCTCGCCGTCCGGCGCACTCTCGCGCGCCACGGCGGAAGCTGAACGGGCCATCGGGGTTGCGGAGGTGGCGATTGGGACCACGGAGGACTCGGTGTCGCCGTCCGCGGGTGACAGGTCGCGACCGCACCGCCAGCGGCGCAGGTAGAATGAGCACGTAGCCGCGTAGCGGTCCGTAGCGCGCCCTCGTGAAGCGCCCTCGGGGCAGCACCGAACCACCGAGCACGCGTGCCGACCACGCCAAGGCGCTGTATCTACAACTTACATCTCGGTGAGGTGTGAAGCGCCGAGTGCCCCCCATATCCTCAGCCAATCCGGATGGCACTCGTCCTGCATGACTGCTTCCTGTCCACACCGGACGCAAGGAAGCAGGATGAACAAAGACACGCTCAAGGGACAGTGGAAGCAGCTGAAGGGCAACGTCCGCAAGCAGTGGGGGAAGCTGACCGACGACGACCTCGAGCAGATTCACGGCGGTCACGACGCAAGATGGAATACGACATGAGATTCCTGCTGGCATGGCTGCTGGGGGTGCCAGGTATCCTGGTCCTGCTATGGTTGCTGCTGTCGCGCTGACCGGCCATACGCCTCGGCACCGGCGTGACCTGTCCGCTGGTGCGGTTCGCATGGAACAACGGAGGACGAAGTCATGACGCTCAGGGATCTCTCACAGCAGCTCGGGAGCCGGCTTCCGGAACCGGACGACGTGCTCCACTGGATCGGCCTGCAGCAGCAGCGCACTGCCAACGACACCGCGTTCAGCATGATCGCCGCGTTCGCGCTCGGGACGGTGGTCGGCGGGGCGTTGGCGCTCCTCTTCGCTCCCAAGCCAGGCCATGAGCTCCGCCATGACCTGGGGGAGCGTCTGGAGGGTGCGAAACAGCGATTCAAGGAAGAGCTCGCGCCGCCGCCGTCATCAGAAGCCGAACACCACGCGTGACCGCGGGAACCGCACGCGCGCGAGATCGCCGCGTGCCGCGGCTGGCAGGAGCGGGAGATGGCGCGGGTCCGGCTGGCGGCGGCTATGCGAGCTCACGGAGCAGCCGCAGCCGCGCCTCGATGCGCCGTATCTCCCCCTGGTCGCTGCGCTTCCGTGCGTCGTCGAGGGCAGCCTCGAGGTTGGCGCACTCCTCCTCCGTCCCCAAGATACCCGGGCGTGGCACGAGGCGCGGCGGCCGGGCGCCGCGGCGGACCGAGCCTATCACGGGCACGTAGCTCAGCTCGTGCCGGTCTCGCGCGCTCCGCAGCAGCAGGCCGCCCCGGCTCATGTCCCCCCGTCCCACGAACGCGCCTGGGAACTTGAGGCGTGAGCCGAAGACCCGCTGGAGAAGGTCGACGTACTTTCCCGTCGCGACGCTGCCCAGCAGCACGACCTCGTCTCCGCTGCCGGCGATGACGGACTCCAGGGCGCACGCATCACGCAGTAACGGCTGCGTGTAGCGCGCCTCGGCGGTATCGATCGGAATCTCCGCCCAGCGTGCGAGGACGTCGAGCTGCACCGGCATCTCCGGCGCGCAGAGCCCCTCGCCGGGCGTGATGACGAGCACCCCAGGGACCCCGGCCGGCGGCCGCGCGTAGGCGCGCGCGTACTCGAGCTTGCCACGGAAGTAGAGTCCGCTGAGGAAGGTGAAGACCTGCCCCAGAGGCACGCCGGTGTGGCTGCGCAGGGCGCGTGCGAGGCCTGCGCGCGTGCGCAGATCGAAGAGCAGGCGCGCCCGCTTCCCGGTGCACGATGCGGGTGAGAGCAGAAAGACCCGTCGTCGCGCGCCCGTCGTCACTGCGGGCGCGCCGGCAGCGCCTGGCGCGTGCGGGCGTAGTCCGCCCACGGATCACTCCGCAGCGATGCCAGCCGGCGAGGCAGGTTCGACACGGTGTAGTGGTCGGCGCGCAGGCGCGGGCTGAGCTCGTCCCACGACAGCGGCGTCGAGACCGGAGCGCCCGGTCGCGCGCGTGTCGAGTAGGCGGCGACCGCCGTGGCGCCGCGAAGGTTGCGCAGGTAGTCGAGGTAGATGCGGCCGCGCCGCTCGCTCTTGGCGACGTCGGCGGTGAACGAGCGCGGCGACTCCCGAGCCAGCTCCTCCGCCACCGAGCGCGCGAACACGAGACAATCGTCCCAACTGGGGCCGCGGGCGATGGGAACGACCAGGTGGAGTCCCTTGCCCCCGGTGGTCTTGGGGAAGCTCTCGAGTCCCAGGTGCTGCAGGTAGGCGCGCAGCTCGCGCGCCGCCGCCACGACCGCGCGCCACGACACGCCGTCACCGGGATCGAGGTCGAACACGAGGCGATCTGGCTGTTCCAGCCGCTCGACCACGGCGTTCCAGGTGTGGATCTCGAGGACCCCGATCTGCACCAGGCCGACCAGCCCCTCCCGATCGTCCACCACCAGGTACTCGCCCATCTTCTTTTTCTCTTGGATACGCACGCGACGCAGCGCCGCCGGCGCCCAGACACCGACGTGCTTCTGATAGAAGCACTCCTTTGCCACGCCCTCGGGGCACCGTACCAGCGACGTCGGTCGCGAGCGCAGGTGCGGCAGGATCCAGTCCGCGATCGAGTCGTAGAACCTCGCCAGGTCGAGCTTGGTGATCCCCTGGGGCGGGTACAGGACGCGATCGGGGTGCGTGATCCAGACACCGGCCACCCGCGCCTCGCCCGCGGTGGCGGCTCCGCTGGTGCGTCGGGGGCGGGCCCGCACGAAGGAATGCTTTGCACGCGCCGCGGCGCCGTCGAGCGCGGTTCGCGATCGCGGCGGCGCCTCCGTCCCGGTCGGCCGCTCGCGAACGATCGCGTGCGCCGGCTTGTCCTCGCGCAGGCCTTTCCAGGATGGATGCCGCAGCCGCCCGTCCGGAGTCCACTCCGTGAACTCGACCTCACCCACCAGCTCGGGGCGCACCCAGTGAGCACGCGCCGCGCGCGGTGGCTGGCGCGCGAACGGGGAACTGGGCCGTTCGAGCGCGTCGAGGCGCCGGCGCAGCTCGACGGCGGCGCGACTGGTGAAGCCAGTGCCAACCTTACCGACGTAGACGAGCTTGCCGCTGGCATCGTGCACCCCGAGAAGCAACGCGCCAATCCCCCTCCGCGTCCCTTCCGGGTCGGTGAATCCGCCGATGACGAATTCCTGCTCCTGGATGCACTTCACCTTGAGCCAGCTTTTTCCACGGCCGGATTCGTAGGGCGCGTCGCGGCGCTTCGAGACCACGCCTTCGAGCGCCATGCGGCAAGCGTGGCGCAGGAACGCATCGCCCTTCCCCACGACGTGATCGCTGTAGCGCAAGGTGGACTGCCCGCTGACTGCGTCGAGCAGGATGCGCAGCGCCTCCTTGCGTTGCTCCAGCGGAGTGCGCGTGAGGTCGCTGCCGTCGAGGTGGAGAAGATCGAAGACGAAGTACAGGACCTCGTCGGTGCCGGTGCCGCCCATCGCATTCTGCAGGGCATTGAAGCTGGTGACCCCGTTCGGCAAGAGCACGGCGACCTCGCCGTCGATCATCGCGGCCCGCGCGCCGAGGCGGGAGGCTGCGCGCGCGACGCCTGGCAGGCGATCCGTCCAGTCCTTGCCGGTGCGGCTCAGCACCTGCACCTTGCCGCGCTCGATCCGGCACAGAACACGGTAGCCGTCGAACTTCATCTCGTGGAACCACTCGTCGCCCGCGGGCGGGGCCGCCACCAGGGTGGCCAGCTGGGGCGCGATGAAGAGCGGCAGTGCGGCGCGCCGAGCGCCGGGGAGCGCGCCGGCGTCCACGGCGCCAAGATCCGTCTTCCGCCGGCCTCGTCCCGGCGCAAACCGATCCGAATGCCACACGCGGTCGCGATCGCGCGTGATCTCGTCGAGGACGCGGCTCGTCGCGACGCTCTTTGGAAGCGCCGCGGTGATGTCGAAGTCCGCCGCGCGTGCACTATCGTCGCGCGCCTTGATGAGCAGCCACGCCCTGTCGGCGTCGCGGCTCTCGCGTCCCCGGATCCTGACCAATACCCAGCGCCCGCGCAGCTTCTTGCCGCGGAGGACGAACTCCAGCTTCCCCTTTGCCAGGTCCTTGTGGGGATCGCCCACGGGCTCCCACGTTCCGTGGTCCCACAACAGGACCGTGCCGCCGCCGTATTCGCCCTCCGGGATCGTCCCCTCGAACGATCCGTATTCCACGGGATGGTCCTCGGTGCGCATCGCCAGGCGCTTCTCGCCCGGGTCGAGGCTCGGTCCCTTCGGCACGGCCCAGCTCTTGAGGACGCCGTCCAGCTCGAGGCGGAAGTCGTAGTGCAGGCGGGTCGCGGCGTGCTTCTGCACCACGAACGACCTTCCCTCGCCGCGGGGAGCCGCTCTGCCGCTGGGCTCCGGCGTCACCGCGAAATCGCGCTTGCGACGGTACTCGCGCAGGCTCCTGGCCGCCCGGCCGCCGGCGGTCTCGCGCGCGATGGCAGAGGAATTACGGATCACGTGCGGCGACTATACACCCGCGGCTCCCGTTCGGCGCGCCGCTACGCCCCGTTCGCTGGCGACG
>JBKPDC010000158.1:0-6653 GCA_046727715.1 Thermodesulfobacteriota bacterium | reverse complement strand
CTCTGGGTCCCGGCGGCAGCGGGGAAGCCTCGGTACGCGCCACGATCGCAGGCGGGGACTGCTACTGCGTCCGCTTCGGCGGCCCGGCGGGCGGTCGAGTGACGAGCGCGCCGGGCGTGCTCCAGATCGTGGGCCCGAGAGTGGAAGCGGGGTGCCTCTGAAGTAGGACGGGGCCGTCAATGGGTCGCCCAGCGGGCGGGGCCGCGGTCCACGCCGGTCTGGCTGCTGCGCCCGCGGAGCGCCCCAGGGGGGCGCACCATGCCGCTTGCCTTCGGGGCGGCGGGCGGGTATCGCGCTCTGCAGTGTCGTCGCGCAGGTCCATCCGCCTGATCCTGGTCCTGGCTCTGCTCCTGGGCGTGCAGACCGCCTACGCGAACCCGGCCGTGGTCGCCGCGGAGCTGCGCGCGCTGAGCTGCTGCGCGCGGCATTGCGACGGGCCGGTCTCGCTCCCCTCGGCGCGGAGCTGCTGCGGTGTGACTGCGACGACCAGCGGCCCTGCGGAGGGGCCCGTGGCGCCGGGTGTGCCGTGGCTCGCTGCCGCCATTGTCACGGGACCGTCCAGTGCGTTGGCTCCCGCCGCTCCCACCTGGGTGCCTGCCGACACGCTGTTGGTCACGGGCTCCGGCCCGCCCGTGTTCCTCGCGCACCGCCACCTGCTCATCTGATCAGTCCCGTTCGTGACGCCCGGGTGCCCCGTGCCCGGTCACCACGCCCGACGTGTGCCCAGCGGCCACGTCCGGGGCGGTTCCTCATCATCCACGCGAACAGGGAGACTGATCCTCATGCTGCTCGACATACTCGGCGTCCGCGCATCTCCTGTGCTGGCCGTCGTTCTGCTGCTGGCGCCGGCCGTCACGACGGCGAAGCCGCGCGGAGACGTCCTGCGGCTCGAGGAGGTCCTCGCCGCCGCGCGTGAGGCCAACCCGGAGATCCGTGCCGCGCGCTCGCGCGCGCGCGCGGCAGAGGCCGGGCCGGTCAAGGCGCGCGCGTGGGACGACCCGGTCCTCTCCTGGGAAGCCTGGAACGCGCCCGAGAACATGAACGTCGCCCGCGCCGAGAACAACATCTTCCGGGTGGCCCAGAAGATCCCCTTCCCGGGCAAGCGCCGGCTCGCCGCGGAGTCGGCGGGCGAGGAGGCGCGCGCCATGGCGCACGGCGCCGACGCCGTGGTCCTGGACGTGGAGGTCGCGGTCAAGCGCGCCTACTGGAGCCTGTGGCAGGCGCACCAGCGGGTCGCAGTCTACGAGCGCGAGCGCGTCCTCGCCGAGCGCTTCGCGAAGACGGCGGAGCAGCGCTACGCCATCAGTGGTGTCCCGCAGTCCGACGTCTTGCGGGCGCAGGTCGAGCTCACCCGCGCCATCACGGAGGCGAAGACCGGCGCATTCGCCATCGACACGGCGCGGGCCGGGCTGAACGCGCTCTTAAGCCGGCCGCCCGGCGACCCGCTCGGCATGCCGGAGGAGCCGCATCTGCCCGAGCCGCCGCCGAGCACGGACGCGTTGATGGAGACGGCGCTGGTGCATCGGCCCGAGCTGGCAGCCCAGGCGGCGACGATCACCGGGCAGCACCATGCGCTGGCCCTGGCGCGCAAGGCGTACCTGCCCGACTTCGAGGTGAGCGTCGGCCGCTTCATCAACGCGGGCGCCTCCGACGGCTTCGGCACGATGGCGTCGATGACGATCCCGATCGCCAACAAGGCCAAATACGACGCGGGCGTCTCGGAGGCGAACGCGCGCCTCAACACGGCGGTCGCCGACGAGCGGCGGCTCGAGGACGCCGTGCGCCGCGACGTCGAGCAAGCATGGCTGCGGGTGCGCACGGCGAAGGTCCGCCACGATCTGCTGGTGACCACCCACGTGCCGCAGGCCGAGCAGGCGATCCAGGTGACCGAGAGCGCGTACGCGTCGGGCGGCGTCGACCTGCTCGCGCTGCTCGACACGCTGCGGGCCCTCGAGGCCGTGCATCTCGAGCACATCGACGCCGCGGCCGAGCTCGAGAGCGCGTGGGCCGATCTCGAGCGCGCGGTCGGCGAGCCCCTGCCGCCCGCGGCGCGGGAGGCGCGCCATGGCTAGGCGGGCGCTGGCGATCGTGGCGCTCGCCACCCTCGCGGCCGGCGGCGCGATCTGGTGGCGCTGGCATGGGCCGGCCGGCGAGGCGCTGCCGCCGTCCTTCGGGACGGGCGCGAAGAAGCAGAAGTACCAGTGCTCGATGCACCCCCAGATCGTGTCCGACAAGCCGGGGAACTGTCCCATCTGCGGGATGAAGCTGACGCCGGTGGAAGAGGAGCCGGCTGGTGGCGCAAGCGGAGGACGGAAGGTCGCGTTCTACCGGCATCCGATGCGTCCCGACGTGACGTCGCCGAAGCCAGCCAAGGACGAGATGGGGATGGACTACATCCCGGTGTACGAGGACGAGCTGTCGGGCGGGGGTGGCGCCGAAGGCGCCGGCGCGGGGGTGGCGCCGCAGGCGCCGGGCCCCCCGTTCCCACTCCCGGGCCGCGCCCCGTTCGCGCTCTCCACCGCGCGGCAGCAGCTGATCGGCGTGCGGCGCGCGAAGGTACAGTACCGGCGGCTCACCATCGCCATCCGCGCGATCGGGACGGTGGCCTATGACCCCGAGCTCTACCAGGCCGTCGTCGAATACCGGCAGGCGCTGCTGGCGAAGGCGCAGCTGGCGCAGGCCATCCTGCCCGAAGCACGGAAAGGCGCCGAGGGGCTCGTCCGCGCCGCCGCCGTGAAGCTACGCCAGAAGGGAGTGTCGGAGGCCCAGCTGGCGGCGATCGGACGTGGTGACACCGATCCGACCAACCTTCTGCTGCCGGGAAAGAGCGTGTGGGTCTATGCCCAGGTCTACGAGTACGAGCTGGGTCTCGTCCGGCCCGGGCAGCCACTCACCATCACCGCGCCCTCTCTGCCGGGGCGCCGGTTCTCCGCGCGCGTTGCGGCCATCGACCCGATCCTCGACCGGGCGACGCGCACCGCCCGGGTGCGCGCGCTCGTGGCCACGCCGCAGGGCGAACTGCGGCCCGAGAGCTTCGTCGACGTCACCATCGACGTGCCGCTCGGCGACCGCCTGGCCGTGCCCGACGACGCCGTGCTCGATACCGGCACGCACCGCATCGTCTTCGTCGTGCGCGGCGAGGGCCAGTTCGAGCCGCGCGAGGTGCAGCTCGGGCGCGAGGCGCAGGGCTTCACCGAAGTCCTCTCCGGCCTCACGACGGGCGAGGAGGTCGTGGTGGGGGCGAACTTCCTGATCGACTCCGAGTCGCGCTTCCGCGCGGCGCTGCGGTCGTTCGAGTCGACGCCCGGCGGCGCGACCGCAGGCGGCGCAGGTCACCAGCACTAGGACTCTCGGAATGGTCGAGCGCATCATCGAGTTCAGCGCGAGGAATCGCGTCCTGGTCCTCCTGCTGACGGGCGCGGCGCTCCTCGGTGCGGTGTGGTGCATCCGCCACATCCCGCTGGACGCCATCCCCGACCTCTCCGACACGCAGGTGATCGTCTACTCGCGCTGGGACCGGAGCCCCGACGTCATCGAGGACCAGGTCACCTATCCGATCGTCACCGCGCTCCTCGGCGCGCCCAAGGTGAAGGCCATCCGCGCCTTCTCCGACTTCGGCTACAGCTACGTCTACGTCATCTTCCAGGACGGCACCGACCTCTATTGGGCGCGCTCGCGCGTCCTCGAGTACCTGAGCAAGATCCTGGCGCGCCTCCCGCAGGGCGTGGAGACGGAGCTCGGCCCGGACGCCACCAGCGTCGGTTGGGTGTTCCAGTACGCCCTCGTGGACAAGAGCGGCCAGCACGACCTCGCGGCCCTGCGCAGCCTCCAGGACTGGTACCTGCGCTACCACCTCCAGGCGGTCCCGGGCGTCGCCGAGGTGGCCGCGGTGGGCGGGTTCGTCAAACAGTATCAAGTCACGGTCGACCCGAACCGCCTCCTGGCGTACCGCATCCCCCTCACCGACGTCATCGACGCCGTCCGCAAGGGCAACGTCGAGACCGGCGGCCGGCTGCTCGAGTTCGCCGGCGCCGAGTACATGGTGCGCGGCCGCGGCTACGTGCGAACACCGGAGGACATCGAAGGGATCGTCGTCAAGACGGACCCTGCCACCGGGACGCCCATCCTGGTGCGTCAGCTCGCCGAGGTGGCAGTGGGGCCGGACATCCGCCGCGGCGTCGCCGATCTCGACGGCGAGGGCGACACGGTGGGCGGTGTCGTCGTGATGCGCCAGGGCGAGAATGCGCTCGCGGTGATCGAGCGCGTGCGCGCGAAGCTCGCGGAGCTCGAGCCCACCTTGCCGCCCGGCGTGCAGATCGTCACCACCTACGACCGCTCGGAGCTGATCCACCGCGCCATCGACACGCTGCTGCACGCGCTGCGCGAGGAGATGGTGATTGTGAGCCTCGTGATCCTGGTCTTCCTGTGGCACATCCCCTCCGCGATCATCCCCATCATCACGATTCCGGTCTCGGTGTTCCTCGCCTTCATCCCGCTCTACTTCATGGGGGTCACGTCGAACATCATGTCGCTGGCGGGCATCGCCATCTCGATCGGCGTGCTGGTCGACGGCGCCATCGTCGAGGTGGAGAATGCCTACAAGCGGCTCGAGGAGTGGATGGCGGGCGGGCGGAAGGGCGACTTCCACGAGGTTCGCCTCCGTGCGCTCAAGGAAGTGGGACCTTCGGTCTTCTTCTCGCTGCTCGTGATCGGGGTGTCCTTCCTCCCCGTGTTCACGCTGGTCGACCAGGAGGGCCGGCTCTTCAAGCCCCTCGCCTACTCGAAGAACCTCGCGATGGGGATCGCCGCGGTCCTCGCCATCACGCTCGACCCCGCGCTGCGCATGCTCTTCACCCGCATGGAGCCGTTCACGTTCCGGCCGCGCCTCCTGGCCAGGATCGCGAACACGGCGGTGGTCGGGCGCTACCACGCGGAAGAGCGGCACCCGATCAGCCGCGTCCTGTTCGCGGTCTATGGGCCCGTCTGCCGCTTCGTGCTGCGGCACCGGGCCCTGACGCTCGGGATGGCGCTGCTAGTGGTCGCCTCGACGGTCCCCACGTTCCTGCGGCTGGGCTCGGAGTTCATGCCACCGCTCAACGAGGGCGCCTTCCTGTACATGCCGACGGCGCTCCCCGGCATGTCCGTCACCGAAGCGCAGCGCATCCTCCAGATCCAGGACAAGGTGCTGCGCGGCTTCCCGGAGGTGGACCGCGTGTTCGGCAAGGCGGGCCGCGCCACGACGCCGACCGATCCCGCGCCGTTCTCCATGGTCGAGACCACGGTGCTGCTCAAGCCCGAGTCGGAGTGGCGGCCGATGCGGCGCTGGTTCTCCGACTATCCGCAGCCGCTGCGCTGGCTCCTCTCCATCGGCCTCCCCGAGCACATCACGTTCGAGGAGCTGCAGACCGAAATGGACTCGGCGCTGCGCTTCCCCGGCATCCCGAACATCTGGACCATGCCGATCCGCAACCGCATCGACATGCTGTCGACCGGGGTGCGCACCCCGATCGGGATCAAGGTGCTCGGGCCCGACCTGAAGGTCATCCAGCGCATCGGCGAGGACATCGAACGTCTCGTGGGCGAGGTGCCGGGGACCCGCACCGTGCTCGCCGAGCGTACGGCAGGCGGCTACTACCTGGACTTCGTGCTCCGGCGCGAGGCTCTGGCGCGGTACGGGCTTTCGGTCGAGGACGCGCAGACGATCGTGACCTCGGCCATCGGCGGCGAGACGGTCACGACGACCGTGGAGGGCCGCGAGCGCTACGGCGTGAGCGTGCGCTACGGCCGCGAGTTCCGCGACAACGTGGAGGCGCTGCGCCGTGTGCTGGTGCCGACGCCGTCGGGCGCCCAGATACCGATGGCGCAGATCGCGGACATCAAGCTGCTCGAAGGTCCGTCGATGATCCGCGACGAGAACGGCCAGCTCGCCGGCTACGTCTTCGTCGACATGGCGGGGCGCGACGTCGGGGGCTACGTGCAGGAGGCGAAGGCGCGCGTGCAGGCGGGTCTCGACCTGCCGGCAGGCTACACGCTCGTGTGGAGCGGGCAGTACGAGAACCTGGCCCGGATCCGCGAGCGGCTCAAGGTGGTGATCCCGCTCACGCTCGCGCTCATCGCGCTGCTCCTCTACCTGAACACCAAGTCGGGGGTGAAGACGGGGATCGTGCTCCTCGCGGTGCCGTTCTCCCTGGTCGGCGCGGTGTGGCTGCTCTGGGGGCTCGGCTACAACATGTCGATCGCCGTCTGGGTGGGCATGATCGCGCTCATGGGGCTCGATGCCGAGACCGGCGTCTTCATGCTCCTCTTCCTCGACCTCGCGTACGACGAGCGCGTGCGCGCGGGCCGCATGCGCACGGCGCACGACCTCGAGGAGGCGATCGTCCACGGCGCCGTCAAGCGCGTGCGGCCGAAGATGATGACGGTGGTGGCGGCGTTCATGGGGCTGCTGCCGATCATGTGGTCCACGGGCGCCGGTGCCGACGTGATGAAGCGCATCGCGGCGCCGATGGTGGGCGGACTCTTCACGTCGTTCGCGCTCGAGCTGCTCGTCTACCCGGTCTTGTACGCGATCTGGAAGTGGCGCTTCGTGATGCGAAACGGGACGGTGATCCCCAAGCCGGTCGAGGTGAACCATGCAGCGTGACGGACCGAGC
>JBKPDC010000157.1:0-3383 GCA_046727715.1 Thermodesulfobacteriota bacterium | reverse complement strand
CGACCACCCAGCCTTCCTCGATCCACTGCCGCAGCAGCGGCGCCTCCGGATCACCGACGACGCCGTCGACGCGGGCGAGCGCGTCGGGCTGGTCGAACCACGGCAACAGGTTCGGCTCGCGCGTCCAGCTGGGCGCGCTGCGCCCGATCGCGCGGCGCAGCGCCGGCTCCACCCGGGTGCGAACCCGATGCAGGCTCCGGAGCAGGCCGTAGGGCAACGCCACGCGGCTCAGCCGTGCTTCTCCGCCCGCGCCGCCTGCGCCTCCTTGATGATGCGCTCGGCGATGTGCGCCGGCACCTCTTCGTAGTGCGCCAGCTCCATCTCGAAGTCGCCGCGGCCCTGGGTCATCGAGCGCAGGTCGGGCGCGTAGCGCAGCACCTCCGCCATCGGCACGTGGGCACGGATCAGCTGCTGGCCGGTGCCCTTCGGCTCGGCGCCCAGCACCTTGCCGCGCCGGCTGTTCAAGTCCCCGATGATGTCGCCCATGAACTCGTCCGGCACCGTCACCGTCAGGGTCACGATGGGCTCGAGCAGCACGGGCTTGCACTCGTCGAACGCCTTCTTGAAGCCGAGCGACGCCGCGATCTTGAAGGCCATCTCCGAGGAGTCGACGTCGTGCGCCGAGCCGTCGTACAGCCGCACCTTGACGTCCACGATCGGATAGCCGGCGAGGATGCCGTGCGGCAGCAGCTCCCGGATGCCCTTCTCCACCGCGGGGATGAACTGGCGCGGGATGACGCCGCCCACGATGTCGTCCTCGAACTCGAAGCCCTGGCCGCGCGGGACGGGCGACAGCTCGATCCAGCAGTCGCCGTACTGGCCGTGCCCGCCGGTCTGGCGCTTGTGCTTGCCCTGCGCCTTCGCGCTTCCCTTGATCGTCTCCTTGTAGGGCACCTTGGGCGCCTTCAGCTCCACCTCGACGCCGAACTTGCGCTTGAGACGCTCGATCGCCACCTCGACGTGCAGCTGCCCCGCGCCCGAGATGACGAACTCCTTCGTCTGCTCGTCGCGGTGCACGCGCAGCGCGGTGTCTTCCTCCATCAAGCGGTGGAGCGCCTGCATCACCTTGTCGTCGTCGGCCTTGCTCTTCGGCTGCAACGCGAACGAGATCACGGCGGGCGTGTCCGGCAGGGGTGGGAACACCACCTGCTGCCGCTCGTCGCACAGCGTGTCGCCCGAATGCGTGTCCTTCAGCTTGGCGAGCGCCACGATGTCGCCCGCCGCCGCCTGCGGGATCTGCACCTGCTTCTTGCCCTCGAGCCGGAGCAGGTGCCCCAGGCGTTCCTTGCCCTCGCGGTACGAGTTCACCACGTTCAGATCCCCGCGCGCGTGGCCCGACACGATCCGCATCACGGTGAGCTTGCCGGCGAACGGGTCGACGATGGTCTTGAACACGAAGGCCGAGAACGGCGCCGACGGGTCGGCGCCGCGCTCGACGCGCTCGCCGGTGCGCGGGTCGTCACCCTGCCAGGGCGGCAGGTCGGCCGGCGACGGCAGGAGGTCGACCATGGCGTCGAGCAGCGGATGCAGGCCGATGCCCTTGGCACCCGCGCCGCAGAGCACGGGCACGAACTTCGCCGCCTTCGCCCCCTCGCGCAGCCCCGCCGCCAGCTCGTCGGGCGACAGCTCGACGCCCTCCAGGTACCTCTCGAGCAAGTCGTCGTTGGCCTCCGCGATGGTCTCGACGAGGCGTTCGCGCGCGGCCGCCACCTCGTCCGCCAGGTCGGCGGGCGGCGCCTCCTCCTTCACGATCCCCGAGTCGCCCTGGTAGACGAAGGCCTTGCCCGTGAGGACGTCGACGACGCCGCGGAATCCGGCCTCGGCCCCGATCGGCACCTGGAGCACCGCCGGCTTCGCGCCGAGCAGCTTCAGATCCTCGAGCGCGTGGTCCACGCTGGCGCGCTCGCGGTCGAGCCGGGTGACGAACCCGACCGCGGGCAGGCCGCGCTCCTGGCACCACGTCCACACCTTCTCGGTCTCGACCTTGATCTCGCCCCCGGTCGGGCCCAGCACCAGCACCACGCCCGTGGCCGCCGTGAGGCAGTTGCGCGTGTCGTGCAGGAACGCCGAGTACCCCGGGGTGTCGATCAGGTTCAGCTCGTGCTTCTTCCAGGTGACGTGATGGAGCGAAGCCGTGATGGTGCTCTTGCGGCGCTGCTCCTCGGCCTCGGTGTCGAACGCGGTCGACCCGTCGTCGACCCGCCCGATTCGGGTAGCCCCGCCCGCGGCGAACAGCAGGGCGTCGGCGACGCTGGTCTTGCCGGTGCCGCCCTGTCCGACGATGGCGACGTTGCGTAGCTTCGCGACCTCCTCAGGTGACATCACGTCCTCCGTTGCGGGTGTAGATGATGCGCAGTCCGTCGAGCGTGAGGAATTCGTCGACGGCCTCGATGGTGGCGGAGTGCGGCGCGATGAGCGGCGCCAGGCCACCGGTGGCGAGCACGCGCGCGCTCGGGTCCTGCTCGGCGCGGATGCGCTCGACCAGCCCGTCGACCAGCGCCGTGTAGCCGTAGGTGACACCGGCCTGGATGGCGTGCACGGTGGTCTTGCCGACCACCTTGGGAGGCCACGCCAGCTCGACGCGTGGCAGCTTCGCCGTGCGCCCGATGAGCGCGTCGAGCGAGATGCCGATGCCCGGCACGATCACACCGCCGGCGTACTCGCCGCGGGCCGTGATCACGTCGAACGTCGTCGCGGTGCCGAAGTCGACCACGATCGACGCGCCCGGGATGCGGTCGGTGGCGGCGACCGCGTTGGCGATGCGATCGGCGCCCACCTCCTTCGGGTTGTCGGAGAGAATGGGGAGACCCGTGCGGACACCCGGGCCCACCACGAGCGGCGTCTGCGCGAAGAGCTTCCGGCACAGCTCTTCGATGCGCTCGTTCATGGGCGGGACGACGCTCCCGAACACGATCCCGCCGACGGCGGGACGCGGGGTGCCCCAGTCGCCGAAGAGCCCGCGCAGCACGACGACCCACTCGTCCACGGTGCGCGCCGGGTCGGTGCGCAGCCGCCAGTGCACGGTGAGCGTCGTGCCCTGATAGAAGCCGACGAGGGTGTGCGTGTTGTTGACGTTGATCGCGAGCAGCATGCCCTAGCCGTCGTACGCGTCGGGGAGCGTGACCTCCCCGGCCACCACGTGCAACTCGCCGCGCGACCCCGCGAGCCGCAGCGCGCCATAGTCGTCGACGCCGAGCACTCGCCCGGCCACCTCGCCCTCGGGCGCGGTCACCCGCACCTCCTTCCCGGTCAGGGCGGAGCACGCCTCCCACTCCGACCGCATCGCGGCGAACCCGACCGCGAGGAAGCGCCTATAGCGCCGCTCGAGCGCCGCGAGCAACCCGGCCGTGAACACGGCACGGTCGACCGGCTGGCCGCCGGCG
>JBKPDC010000156.1:0-4135 GCA_046727715.1 Thermodesulfobacteriota bacterium | reverse complement strand
ACGGCCAGGTCGCGATCGCCCCGCTCGAACGCCGCCGTCGCGAGGTGCGGGCCGTTCGCGTAGAGCTCCTGGTAGTTGGGCGCGCGCGACGTGTAGTTCACGGAGAAGCCCAGCGGCCAGCTCTGGACCGGCTCGTACACGACACCGGCGGAGCCGCTCCCGGTGGCGAACGAGCGCGACGCGCCGGGCCCGAAGTGGGGGTCGGACTTGGCGTCGGAGCTCGAGATGTCGAAGCGGCCGCCGAGCTGGAAGCGGAACGGCCCGTGCACCGCCTCCTCGAACAGGAACCCCGACGTGATGCGATTGGTGGTCTTCGGGAGGAAGGCCTCCTCGCCGAGCGCCGAGAAGTCGAAGCCGATGGTCTCGATGCCGAACGCACCCTGAAAGGGTCCGAGCGGGTCGTGGATGGCGTCGATGCGCCCGTCCCAGCCGCTGTTCTTGAACACCGTTCCCGGCGTCGCGCCCTCGAACTCGGTGTGCTTGTAGTCCGTGAGGCCCATCTTCGCCTTGATCGAGGCGATGTACGGGATGATGGGGCCGATTCCTCCCGCGAAGTCCAGGCGTGCTTGCTTCAGATTGATCGAGACGTCCGGCTCGGCGACGGTTCCGTAGTTCGAGTGGTACCAGGAGGGGGCGATGCCGAAGAACCCCTTGTCGCCCACGTACGACAGGCCGAGGGTCCCCGCCTGCGTCGCCGAGGCGCTGTTCGGCAGGCGGCCCTCGGGCTCGCGCTCTCCGGGCGGCAGGGGATCGAGGGCGCGCAGCTGCGCCGAGCGCGCGAAGCCCGGGATCACGATGTCCTTGGTATCGCGCCCGACGCCGTCCAGGTGGAAGTTGAACCCGTCGTGGCCGCCTTCGATGATGCCTGCCCCGCCCCACTCGGAGCTGGCCGAGTTCCAGCGCGGCTCGAGCATGGTGGTGATCCCCTCGAGCGCCACGTCGGGGATGCGGTTGTCGATCGTGTTGACGACGCCGCCAACGGCCGTCGGGCCGTAGAGGAGCGCGGCGGGGCCGCGCACGATGTCGATACGCTTCAGCGTGATCGGGTCGATGCTGACGGCATGGTCGACGCTGGTGCCCGAGGCGTCGAGCAGGCTGAGGCCGTTGTTCATGATGCGGATGTGCTCGCCGCCCTGGCCACGGATGATGGGACGGCTGGCGTTCGGCCCGAAGTACGTCGAGGAGACGCCCGGCTCCCTGGACAGCGTCTCGCCGAGCGTCCGCTGCTCCTGCACCTGCAGGTCCTGCCCGCTCAGCACGTCGGTGGGCGTGGCGAGCTCGGAGAGCGAGCGCGGCAGCGGCGTCGCCGTGACCGTGACCTCGTCGTAGCGAGCGCCGGGCGCAGCGGTGCCCTCGGTCAGTTGCGTGTTCTTCTCGACCGAGCTGCCCGGTGCAGCCTGGTCGTCCATGAGCTGTGCTCTGGTTGCTGGTGCAAACATCAAGGAGCAGAGCGCGCAGAGCGCGATGCTGTGACCCTTCGACGTCATCGATGCCATCGTCCCAACCCGATCAATTGCCGGCGAGGCGCGCGGATGCCCTCGAGGCACGCGGTCACCCGCCGGCTGCTGGTTGCGTGGCAGAGCGCCGAGCGGGCGCCGTGCCACGTGGTCGGCTCGTCCTCAGGCGGCGGCGTCGCCGAGGAGGGTCGGGGGCGCGCGACCAGAGTGCGCGGGGCGATCGAACGAGGTGATCGTGGCCACCGCCGCGGGGAGCGGCAGCGGCTGCGAGACCAGCGGGGTCGGGAAAGCCGCGGGAGACGCGGCCTCGACCGGCGAGAAGTGCGCGACGACGCACGCGGAGCAGTCGCGCGCCAGGTCGGAGGTCGCGTGATGATGCCCGCCGAGCGTGAGCGGCAGCCCGAGGAGCGCGATGAGCGCAAGCACGCCCAGCACGCGCGTCCTGTCGACTCGTCTGCGCGTCCACATCGCGACGGTTGGCCGATACAGGCCCCTCACGGCGCTGTCAAATCCTGGCCGGGTCACGCGGCCGCGGCGACCGGCGCCAGGAGCGTCACCACGCTGATCTCGCGCGGGGCCCCGATGCGTACCCGTTGCCCGCTGGTGCCGAGGCCCAGGTTGACGTGCAGGACCGCGTCGCCACAGGCGAACGTTCCGGCGTCGAAGTGGGTCATCAGGATGCGGGCGACATTCACCACGCGAGCGCCAGGGAGCGCGATCTGCCCGCCGTGGGTATGCCCGGCCAGCGTGAGCGGAACGCCGAGCGCGGCGGCGGTGGGGAACGCGACGGGCTGGTGCACGAGGAGCATGCAGGGTTCCCCCGGCGGCACCATGGCGCGCAGTGCGGGCAGCACGGCGGCCGTGCGCGGAGCCTCACGATTCTCGAGCCCGATCAGGTGGAGGCGCACGCCCCTGACCTCGAGCGTGGCGACCTCGTCACGCAGGAGTCTCCAGGGCGTGTGGGCGCGCAGCGCCGCCGCCACGCGGTCGGCGCCGGCGTAGCCGTCGTGATTGCCGAGCACCGCGTACACGCCGTGAGGCGCCCGCACGCGCGACAGCTCGGGCAGCCAGTGGTCGAGGTCGGTGACGGGCGAGTCGACCACATCGCCCGTGACGCAGATCAGATCCGGCTCGAGCGCATTCACCTGGTCGAGGGCCTCGCGCAGGGCGTCGCGATGTGCGGTGGGACCCAGATGGAGATCGGTGACGTGGACGACACGCAGGCCGTCCAGCTCGGGGGGCAGGCCGGCCACCGGCACGTCGAGCTGGGTGATCCGGAGCCGGCGATGTCCGTGCGTGTAGCCCCAGGTGGCGACCGCCATCGCCACCGCCACGACCAGCCCGGCGAGCGCCTCGAAGGGCGCCCCGAACCGGAGGCCCGCGGGCGCTTCCAGCGCACCCGCCTGTGCCGGGAGCGCCGTGAGCGTGCTCACCGCGAACCAGCCCGCCGCGGTCACACCCAGTGCCGCCGCCCCGGCCGCCGCGACGACGCCCGCGGCGAGCGCGACTCCGCCGACGGCATGCAGCACGGGAGCCGTGTGTCGCTCGCGGTCATACGCCTCGGCGGCAAGCCGGTTCACGGCGCTCAGGCTCACGATGGCGAGCACATGAGCGGCCAACGACGCTGGCGCGCCGAGGAACCAGCAGGCGAGCGTCCACTCACCGAACGCGCCGCCGAGCGCGACCGTGGTCCAGAAGTTCCGGAAGATGAGTCGAGAGAGCTGGTTCACCGGTCAACCGACCCAGCGCTGGATCAGGGGCGAAGCGCCTCCTCCGGACCGACGTTGCCGGCGGGGCCAACGTGTCGTCGCGCTGCAGTCGAGGCTACGGATGCGCATGGGGAAGCACTATAGACGCCGCGCCGTCCCCGGGCGAGCACAAATGATTGCGCTCTGCTACGGTCACGCCATGGAGCGGGCCTTCTTCGCCCTGGGTGCGCTCTCGGCCGGGCTCGGGGTCGCCACCGGTGCGTTCGGCGCGCATGGCCTCCGTGCGCGGGTCACGCCGGAGCTGCTCGCGGTGTTCGAGACCGGGGTCCGCTACCAGATGTACCACGCGTTCGGACTGCTCGCGGTTGCCTGGGCGGTCGGGCGATGGCCCGGCAGCAACGCGGGCGCCGCCGGGTGGCTCTTCGTCGTGGGCACGGTGCTCTTCTCGGGCAGCCTGTACGTGCTGGCGCTGGGCGGGCCACGCTGGCTCGGGGCGGTGACCCCCATCGGGGGCCTCTGCTTTCTCGCCGGGTGGGCGCGCCTGGCCTGGGCCGGGGTCCGCGCATCCTACGCTGGATGACATTGCGACTCGGGGGTTCATGCGCCGTTCCGGAACGAAACGGCTGGCGCGAGGCTGGGGCTTCGCTAGACTGAGCCGGCGCCAGTTACGTGAAGATGGAAGGGTCGCGCGCATCCAGTGCTCGCTCAATGTTACTCGCCGCGGCGTGCTCGGTCGCCGCTTGCTCGGTGTCGCATCAGGGCTTGGACCTCACCCTCCGGGCCGACCCGGTCCTGACGGACCCGCAGGGTAGGCAGCTCGGGCCGCGGGCGCGCGAGGCGGTCGGAAAGACGCTCGAGCGGCAGCTGACGGCTGGCTTCCCGTGTGCCGACGACGGCACGGGCGCGTGCACCAAGCGGGTCAGGATCACACCGATCACGGCCCAGCTCGGCCAGCCACCCGATCCGGCC
>JBKPDC010000155.1:0-3932 GCA_046727715.1 Thermodesulfobacteriota bacterium | reverse complement strand
TCGAGGGCGCGCGCCGCATAGAAGCCGTCCTCCACCCGCTCGTCGTAGGTGTAGCGCAGCGTGAACACCTCGTGGCTGGTCACCGTGCCGTCCTCGCGCACGAGCGGCACGCGCTGCACCCGGCCCATGGTGACGAAGATGGGTGTCGTGCCGTAGTCGTAGAGATGGTGGTAGGCGGCCTCGAGGCCGACGCTGCCCAGGTTGGCGACGAAGACCGACGCGTAGAGCGGATCGTCCTTGATGAGCGCCGTCGGCAGCAGGTTCCAGCCGTCGAGCACGCGCTGGGCGCGCACCGCCAGCCGGAGCAGCGGGCCGGGGAGGCGGAGGAACCCCTTGATCTCGCGATCGGCCGCGGTCTCCCGTCCCGAGCGGCCCTCGCCCAGGATGGTGAGCAGACGGTCGACCATCGCCGGCAGCGGCTCCCCGGGATGGAACTCGATCTTCGAGGTGAAGATCGGCGCGTCACGCTCCATCTTCTGCTTCGCGCTGAACGCGAGCCAGATGCCGTGGCGGTCGTAGAGCCGGCTCCCGGCGACGAAGCGGTTGAGGCGCGGGAAGTCCGTGAGTGCGACGCCGATGGCGTAGAGTACGCAGTGGAAGAGGGTGATGCGGCGGTCGGCCGGCCGGCGAGCGTTCAGGCGTGCGAGAAGGGGCATCAGCGGTGCAATCGGGATGTCCTGTTCGAAGAGCACGAACGCGCCGTTCCGCGTCGGCATCACGAACGGCATGATGCGGCGGATCGGGTGCAGCGTCGCGACCGGGGTGCCGTCAGCGCGCATCGAGCCAGCGCTCCACGTTGCGCAAGGTGACGGCGATGATGGTCTCCTGCGGATTGACGCCGATCGAGGACGGCAGCACGCTGGCGTCGGCCACCACGAGGCCGCGGACGCCATGCACGGCGCCGCCGGCGTCGGTGGCGCCACGCGCGGGGTCGGTCGCCATGCGCGCGGTGCCCATGATGTGCACCGTCATCAGCTCGATGGTCGCACGCACGCGCGGGCGGGCCGCGATGCGAGGGATCTCCTGCGGGCCGGCCAGCGCCGGCAGATCGGCGAAGGGCAGGAGCACGCGGCGGGCGCCGGCGGCGAAGAGCAGCTCGGCCGTCAGCGCGACGCCGCGGTGGAGCCGTTCAAGGTCCGCATCGTCGAGCGTCTGCACCATGTAGGGCTGGCGGTCGAGGCCCATCACGACGCGGCCCTCGGTGTGGTCGTCGACCAGCGTCGCGGCGGTCAGCATGTGGTTGTAGAGCGCCATCATCTCCGCGTGCTCGGGGCCGAGGCCAGGGAGGGCGGCGGCGAGAAGACCCGGCGGGACGGCGGCGTACCCGATCAGGATGCCGTCGCCGAGGAAGTGGTGGACGTGGAACGCCTGGTGGGTGCCGATCCACGGGTCGATGCGCTCGTCGAAGATGCCGACGCACTTGGCGTTCGGGTGCGTGTGCAGGCCGCGGCCGATGGCCCGCGCGCGCAGCCCGCTGCGCCGCAGGATGCCGGGGGTGTGACGCGCGCCCGCGGCGAGGACCACGAGCGGCGCCCGGACCTCGAACCGAGCGCGGGCGCGGCCGTCGCCACCGAGCAGGCGGCCGCGCACGCCGACCGCACGCGTTCCCTGCCAGCACACGCGGTCGACGCGCGCATCGGTCAACAGTGTGGCACCGGCGCCGAGGGCGTGCGGGATCTCCGTCACCAGCATGGATTGCTTGGCGCCGGTCGGACAGCCGAGCGCGCAGTTGTTGAGCCCGACGCAGCGCCGCATGTTGCGCGGCGCCCGTGCCACCGGCCATCCCAGGCGCTCGGCGCCGCGCACGAAGAGCTGCGTGTTCCTGCCGAACGTGTCCTCGTGGTTCGGTTCGACGTGGAGGATGCGCTCGGCGGCCTCGAAGTACGGTTCCATGAGGCGCGGGCCGAGGCCCTCGAGTGCGAGCTCGCGCTCCCAGCGCGCCAGCACCGCCTCCGGCGTGCGCCAGGACATGCCACCGTTGATGACCGTGGAACCGCCCACGCACCGCCCCTCGGCGAAGATGATGGGCGGGTTGCCGAGGATCATGCTGGTGCCGGCGTCGCGATAGAGGCGGCGGATCATGGTCGCCGGATCGGTGGTGAAGGTCTCGGTGCGATGCAGGCCGCCTTCCTCGAGCATCAGCACGTCGAGCCCGGCATCCCGGAGTCGTGCCGCGGCCGTCGCGCCGCCGGCGCCGGTCCCCACCACGACGGCGTCGGCGTACAGCGCCTGGTCGCGGTCGAGGGACGCGCCGCGCGTGACGTTGGGATAGTCGATCCCGTGCTCGGGCGGGGCGAGCAGCGGTGCGGTCATTGGATCGGCAGGTAGTCCGTCGGCCCGGGGCAGGTCAACGGCCGGGCACGCCGCGGTCACCGTCCCCGCAGCGCGGCGCCGTCGATCATCCCGTCGGTGAAGTAGCGGTCGCCGCCGCCGTTGCGGCCGTCCTCGGTCGGGCCGATGCCCTCGACGCGCCAGCGCTCCGCGACCCAGCCGACCCGCCCGAGGTCGGCCATGAGCTTGTCGCGCTCGGCGTCGAGGTCCGGGGCGATGTGATGGGTGATCTCTCCCGTCTCGTGGCTGAGCCCGACGCGTTCGTCGAACGTCGCGGCACCGAGCCAGAGCGGCCGGCCCTGCTCGTCGGCGCCCGGCGCCTGCCAGAACCGCACGTGGTGCCGCTGGCGGGCGCTCTCGCCGGCCTCCTGCTCGAAGGCCAGGTCCTCCTTGCGGCCGAACAGATAGAGCGTGCTCACTGGTGCGGTGGGATCCGGGCGGTCGAGGAGCACGCTCTCCGCGATGCGCGCGTCGGCGCGGACTCCGAGGGGTGAGGCCGGCTGCCATCCGGCGGCGCGCATCGCCGCCTCGACCTGCTCCCGCATCCCGACCAGCGCGACGTTCAGCGGGTCGCCCGGCAGATCGCTGCCGGTGCGGGTGATGCGCGGCGTGTCGACCAGGGCGGGATGGCGGGCATAATGGCGCTTCCACAGCGCGGGGACGAGCAGGTACGCGACGGCGAGGTAGGCCGCGACCAGGATGCCCGCGACGCGCCAGAGGCGGTGGCCGCGGCCGGTCATTCGACGAGCTGCCAGTCGGGCGCGTACCCGAGGCGCTTGTCCACCACGTTGCGCAGCGGCCGGCCGTCCCGGAACCGTTCCAGGTTGTCGAGGAAGATCGCGAACGCGCGCGCGAAGAAATCGGGCAAGTAGCCCGAGACATGGGGCGTCACGATGACGTTGTCGAGCGCCCAGTACGGGTGCTCGGGCGGGAGCGGCTCCTCGGCGAAGACGTCGAGCCCGGCACCGGCGATCGCGCCGCTGCGCAGCGCGTCGACGAGCGCGCCGTCGTCGACGATCTCCCCTCGCCCGACGTTTACGAGATACGCGCTCGACCGCATCGCCCCCAGCGCGGCGGCGTCGATCAGGTGATGCGTGTCCGGCGTGAGCGGCGTGGCGACGACGACGAAGTCTGCCCATCCGAGCAGCTCGTGCAGCCGGTCCGGACCGACCACCGCCTCCGCGCCGTCGACGGCCAGCTCGGGACGGCGGCGCAGCACGCGTACCTGCATGTCGAGGGCGCGCCCGAGCCGCGTCACGCCGAGACCGATCACGCCGGCGCCGAGGACCGCGAGGTGACTCCCTGCCAATTGCCGGAAGCCGCCGCCGGCCGCGATCGCAGCGTAGCGATCCCAGCGGCGCTCCGCCTTCAGGCGCTGGGCGACGTGGATGTTGCGCGCCAGCGCGCACACGAGCGCGATCGCGTGCTCGGGGATGTTGATCGCATGCAGCCCGGCGGCGTTGGTGAGGACGACGTCGCTCGCGACCATCTCCGGGAACAGATTCGCCTCGATGCCGGCCGCCGCCGAATGGATCCAGCGCAGGCACCGCGCCGTCGCGAAGAGCTCGGGCGGGAAGTGGAAGCCGAAGAAGCCGTCGGCG
>JBKPDC010000154.1:0-5738 GCA_046727715.1 Thermodesulfobacteriota bacterium | reverse complement strand
CGCGCGGGCGAGCCGATCGTCCGCGAAGGCGAGATGGGCGACGCGATGTACGTCCTCATCGACGGCACCGCCGAGGTCCGGGTCGAGGTCGGCGGCAAGAGCCGCTCCGTGCGGACAGTCCGCCGCGGCGACGTCTTCGGGGAGATGGGCCTCATCCGACGCCACGAGCGCACTGCCGACGTCGTCGCGGTGGAGCACGTGGAAGTCATGTCGATGGACGAGCGGTTCCTCGCGCGTGTGAAGCGGCGGTATCCGCGGATCGCGCTCAAGATCCTGACGAACATCGCGCGCATCCTGAGCGACCACCTGCAGCGTCAGACCGACGAAACGCGCGCGCTCGCCGCAGCGCTGGAAGAGAGAATGGCCCCAGTCGACCCGAATGCGGCGACACGCGGGCGGCGGTGATCTCGGTAGCTCGCGCGGCGTAGCGGCCGCCTCCTGCCGGCATGTTCGAGCCGTCTCTCGGGGCGTGGCTCAGCGCTCGACACCGCGCAGTTCCGCGGCTTTTGTCCCGCGTGGGCCGTGCTGGTAGATTGCGCGATCGCCATGGCGAGCGGCCGACTTCCGTGGGTGTGGGACTACGACATCGACGAGTCGACGTTCCGTGCCCTCCTCGCCGGAGAGCGCACCGTTGGCAGGCTCGACCAACGCTGGGCGGCGGTGCGCCTGCTCGCACGCTCGGGCTCTCGCTCGAGAACGCCCTCGTCGGGGCGCAGAGCAAGGCAGCCGGGCTCTTTGCCCCAGACGTGGCGCGGGTCCTCCTGCAAGCCAGCGCCGACGACTGGGGCCTGGTGCGGTGGATCAGCGCGCCGGACCAAGAGCGGTTCGTATCGGATCTGCACGCCTTGGGAGAGCGTCTCGTGCTGCTCGCCGGCGACGGTTGACGACCCTACGTCCTGCGCGGGGGAGTCCCGTGGACCCGCAAGCCCGCAGCTGCCACGAAGTGCCGGAAGTCGGCGTCGCGGGTCACAAGTCCGACGTCGTGGTCGAGGCAGCTCTGAGCGATCAAGCTGTCGGCGAGGCGAGCTCGACGCTTGAGCCGGAGGACCTTGGCGCGCAACGAACCGGCTCGCTCCCAGTATCCTTCGAGCACGTCCAGCCGCGGGAGCTGCAGCAGAAGTTTCTCGACCCGCTTCGGCAACTTCGGGTCGCTCAGAATCTCGGTGAGCACCACGGGGGGAAGACAGGCCTGGCGGTCGGCGAGTGATTTCTCGACGAGCTCGGTATCGTCGCCACCGGCTCCCTCGAGGAACGCGATCAGGGAGCTCGAGTCGAGGGCGATCATTCGCGGTCTTCGCGAAGACGCGACAGGTCGATCGAGAAGCGGACCTTCCCCTTCAGTCGCCGAAGCCCTTCGTATGCCCGCCCGGCGGCCACGAGCCTCAGTCCCTGGCAGATGGTCGCGGTCAGGTTCTGACCGCTCGACCGCTGCGCCCTATCGAGCAATTCGGCCGGGAGCTGAACGGTCACCTTGCGTGCCGTGCTCATACGGTTTCCAGTACCAGCATTGAGCCCGTATGCCAATACGGTCAACCTTCAGGCACGCGTGCCGATCCTCGGGCGTCTCGTCATCGGCGGCGCTGAGGCCCGCTCATGCGCCAGCCCGCTCCGTCGAGGAGATCGACGCCTCGGAGCGCCACCGGTCAGATCGTCACCCGGACCGGGAGGGAGGTGTCGGAGCGCCGGCGCGTGTCGCGGTAGTTGGCGAGGTGCGCGGCGGGGCCGAGCGCAGCGAGTCGTAGCATGCCCGGGCTTCGTCGAGCTGGTCGAGGGTGTAGATGTGCCACCGCCGGGTTCCGTCCGCGCCGAAGTCCACGGCGTTCACGAGGGGAATCTCGAACGTGCCTTCCGGCTCGCCCCCTTCCCACCGCGCTACCACCAGCACCCCGCGGTCTGCGATGGCGAGGACGCGGGTGAAGCGCAGTCTGGCATCGGGCCTGAGGTCGAGGAGGTATTCGTTGCGTGGTGGCCAACATCATCCTCGGCGGGCACGACACCACGAAGCTTGCGATCGCCAACGCGCTGCTAGCCCTTCTCACCCATCCAAGGGGATGGGCGACGCTCTGCGATGACCCATCGAGGACGCCAGCGGCCGTCGAGGAGGCGCTGCGGTTGAACAGCTCGGTGGTCTGGGTGTCACGTGTCGTGACCGTCCCGTTCGCTCTCGACGGCGTGTCATTCGACGAGGGCGAGCGGATCTTTCTCAGCCCCTTGGCCGCCAATCACGATCCAGGCGAATTTCCGGACCCAGAGGTCCTCGACATCTCCCGTCGCGGCACCGAGCCGATCACCTTCGGCCTCGGGCCGCACTTCTGCATCGGTGCCGCGCTCGCTCGAATGGAAACCCAAGCGGTCATCCGGATGCTCGCGACGCGCTTCCGAAGCATCGAGCGAGTGGACGGCGCGATCGAGTGGACTCCGCTTCTCGAGTTTCGTGGCCCCGTTTCGTTTCGTGTGAGAGTACCCGAACAGCATCGCACGCGGGCACGATCGCTCTGAGAGTGGTCAACGTCGCTGCCCCGGCGCTCGTCCATGGCCTCCGGCTGGTCACCGCAGACGAGCGGATACGGGCGTCGGGCGCCCGTGCGGTCTCTAAGCACGCTCCGGGATCGGATCAGGCGGGCTCGGCGTCCTGCACCTCGACGCCGAGCAGCCGCTCCTCCAGGGTGCGAATCTCGTCGCGCAACGACGCGGCACGCTCGAATTCGAGCTGGCGGGCCGCCTCGCGCATCTCGCTGCGCAGCGCGACGATCCGCTTCGCCAGTGCCGCGGGGTCGACCGGCGCGTCCGCCGCCAGGCTACCCCGGTCGACGGGGACGGTCACGTAGTCGCCCTCGCAGGCGACGACGAGCGGATCGGCGATCGCCTTGCGGATGGTCTGCGGCGTGATGCCGTGCGCCTGGTTGTAGCTCGCCTGTGCCGCCCGCCGCCGGTTGGTCTCGTCGATCGCCTTCCGCATCGAGTCGGTGACGGCGTCGGCGTACATCAGCACGGTCCCGTTCACGTTGCGCGCCGCGCGGCCGATGGTCTGGATCAGCGAGCGCTCGGAGCGCAGATAACCCTCCTTGTCCGCATCGAGGATGGCCACCAGGGACACCTCCGGAAGGTCCAGACCCTCGCGCAGCAGGTTGATGCCCACCAGCACGTCGAAGGTCCCGCGCCGCAGCTCGCGGATGATCTCGCTGCGCTCGATCGTGTCGATGTCGGCATGGATGTAGCGCACCCGGATGCCGATGTCCTGGAGGTAGTCCGTCAGGTCCTCGGCCATCTTCTTGGTGAGCGTCGTGACCAGCACGCGCTCCGACGCCGCCACGCGGGTGCGGATCTCCTCCACCAGGTCGTCCACCTGATGACGTGCCGGACGCACGACCACCTCGGGGTCCATGAGCCCCGTGGGGCGGATCAGCTGCTCCACCACGCGCCCCGTGGCCATGCGCAGCTCCCACTCGCCCGGCGTGGCCGACACGTAGAGCGCCTGCGGGACGCGGGCCAGGAACTCCTCGAAGTTGAGCGGGCGGTTGTCGAGCGCCGACGGCAGGCGGAACCCGAACTCGACGAGGGTCTCCTTCCGCGACCGGTCGCCGCGGTACATGCCGCCGATCTGCGGCACGGTGACGTGGCTCTCGTCGATGACGAGCAGGTAGTCCCTGGGGAAGTAGTCGAGCAGCGTGAACGGGGGCTGACCGGGCTCGCGGCCGTCGAGATGCCGCGAGTAGTTCTCGATGCCCGGGCAGAAGCCCATCTCGGCGAGCAGCTCCAGGTCGTAGAGGGTGCGCTGCTCGAGGCGCTGCGCCTCGAGCAGCTTGCGCGCGTCGCGCAGCGCGTTCAGCTGCTCCCTGAGCTCGACGCGGATGCCGTCCACCGCCTTCTTCAAGGTGGGCGCCGTCGCGACGTAGTGGCTCGCCGGGTAGATCGCGACGCGCTCGATCCGTCGCAGGACCTTACCGCGCAAAGGGTCGATCTCGGCGATCGATTCCACAGTGTCGCCGAACAGCTCGACGCGGATGGCGCGGCCCTCTTCGTACGCAGGGTAGATCTCGATGACATCGCCGCGCACGCGGAACGTGCCGCGGTGGAAGTCGTAGTCGTTGCGCTGGTACTGCATGTCGACCAGCTTCCGCAGCACGGCGTCGCGCTCGACCGTGTCGTCGCGCTCGAGCACCACGAGCATGTCGAAGTACGACGCCGGCGAGCCCAGGCCGTAGATGCACGACACGCTCGCCACGACCAGCACGTCGTTGCGCTCGAGCAGCGCCTTCGTGGAGGCGTGCCGCATCTTGTCGATCTCGTCGTTGATCGACGCGTCCTTGGCGATGTACGTGTCGGTGGAGGGAACGTACGCTTCGGGCTGGTAGTAGTCGTAGTAGCTGACGAAGTATCGCACGGCGTTGTCCGGGAAGAAGCTCCGGAACTCGTGGAAGAGCTGCGCGGCGAGCGTCTTGTTGGGCGCGATCACGAGCGTGGGCTTGTTCACGGCGGCGACGACCTGCGACACGGTGAACGTCTTGCCGCTGCCCGTCACCCCGAGGAGCACCTGTTGGCGCTCCCCGGCCTCGATGCCCGCCGCGAGCGCGGCGATTGCCTGTGGTTGGTCCCCCTGGGGGGCGAAATCGGCGTGGAGCCGGAAGGAGCCGTCGCGACGCATGGCCTCTCCCCATAGCAGTCGACCGGCGCTGACGCAGCCCGCGGCCCCCCGGGCGTTGCATGGCGCGCGGCAGTGTGGTTGAGGGCCGGACAACCACCTAGCAGGAGGACCACTGATGCAGCGATTCGTGAGCGGTGTTGCGGCGGCGCTCGGCCTGCTCCTCGCGACCCACGCCCTCCAAGCGCGCGCCGAGGACATGAGCTTCACCGTGGTGAACGTGGAGTACGAAGGGACGAAAATCTGGGTGCCGACCACCCTGGTGGTGAAGAAGGGCACGAAGGTCAAGGTCAAGCTCATCAACAACGTGCCGTCCGACCCGAACCAGCACGGCTTCGCGATCCCGGCCTACAACGTGGCCGAGGTCGTGACGCGGGGCGAGCCGAAGGAGGTCGAGTTCACCGCCACCAAGGAGGGCGTCTTCCCCATCATCTGCCAGCTGCACCCGGCACACGTCGGCGGCCAGCTCGTGGTCCTGCCGTGACGGTGTCCGCGCAGTCCTGACGCCCTCACCGTGATCGGCGCCGGCCTGGAGGCGTGCGCCGCCTGCCACACCCGCTAGTGCTCAGCGCCCGCCGCGCTGCTTCCAGCGGCGGTACTTCTCGTTGAACTGCTCGCGGCTGGCCGGATCCTGCCGCCGATAGGACTCGTAGTTCTGCCGCATCCGCTCCTGCTCCTGCGGCGGCAGACCCTGGAAGCGCTGGAAGCGGTTCTCGTACATGTCGCGGCGCTGCTGCGGCATCTGCTGGTAGCGCCGGTAGTTGTCCCACGCGCGCCGCTGCTCCTCCGGGGAGAGCTGCTGCCAGTCGCGGGCGTACCGCTGCGCGGCTGCCGGTACCGCCGCTGCGAGGCAGGTGGCCAGGACTGTCGCGCGGACCCCGGCTCTCATCCGTTCGAGTGAACCTCCTCCGGTCGGTCCACCGTCGTGGTCTCGATGGCGTCGTAGTGCTCGAGCTTCTCGAAATTGCGCAGCAGAGGAAGGTTGACGAACAGGTCGGGCCGCGCCGCGAGGTCGGCGGGCGGATCACTGGGCACCGTGTCCACCGCGCGCCGCCGGCGAGCGCCCGGCTGTGGCGGCGCGGGAGGCGCGTCGCGC
>JBKPDC010000153.1:0-9176 GCA_046727715.1 Thermodesulfobacteriota bacterium | reverse complement strand
TGGCCACGCCGGCCGCGTCCTTCGCGATGTTCGCCGCCCCGGCTGCGGCGTCCTTCGCGGCGGTGCCGGCCGCCGTCGCCGCGTCGCCCGTCGCCTTGGCCGCGTCTGCGGCGGCATCCTTGGTCGCCGTGGCGGCGGCGTCGATCTTCTTGCCCGCGGTCTCGGCCGGCCCCTTCCCTGGCTCGGGGCTGCACCCCGCGCCGAGGAGCGCAACCGCCCCCGCCAGCGCCGCGGCTACCGTCAATCCTCTCACCGTCCGCCTCATGGTGATCCCCTTTCTGGGCCCGTGGGGCCCCGCCCATCGAGAAAAACCTGGAGGTCTCGCGCAGTGTGCGAACCGGAACGGCGTCTGTGGCCCGTTGGCGGACCTGTAGGCACCACGCGAGACGGCTTGCAAGCCGCCCTGCCAGAGCCGGCGCGCGGATCGCGGATTCTAGCAGGCGTGCCCTCGCCGGCGGACCGGCGGCGGCCTATGGCGCCGCCCGCCTCTCCACTGCCACGACGATGGCCTCCCGATAGGTGGCCTCGACGATATCGCCCACCTTGACCCGGTCGAGCCGGGCGGGATCGTTCACCTTGACGGTGATCTGTCGCGTGCCGGGTAGCTGGAGGGTGACCGTCTGCTTCCGCCGATTGACGTCGAGCACCTTCGAGGTGACGGTCGTCACCTCGGCCACCGCGGCCGCCGGCAGCCCGCCCGGCTTAGCGCGCTCGGCCTCCTCCGCCACCGTCACCGCCGGCGCCGTCTCTCCCGGCTTCCGCAGCTGCAAGGCGACCGACTCGTAGTACGAGACGGTGACCTTGTCGCCCTTCTTCACCTGCCCTAGGTTCTTCACCCCACTGCCGACGCGAAAGCGGACCCGCTCGCCGTCGGCACGCTGCAGCGTGACCACGCGACTCTTCTGGTCGATGTTTTCGACCACGGCACTCGCCGTCACCACCTGCGAAGCCGCCGCCGGTTCCTCGCGGTCCTGAAGACCGACCAGCTCCGCCAGCGACCCCAGCACTGGGCTCCTGCTGGCACACCCCGCGAGCGCCAAGCCGCAGGCGACGGCGACACCCAGTGCGCGACGTCCACTCATCTCCCCTTCCGTGGCGCGCTCGCATGTGCCGTGCGCTCGGCGCCAGGTCAACCCCGTGGCACGTGGAGCTGCCCGATCTGCCGCTTCTGGAGGGCCTCGATCGCCGCGATGCGACGGCGGGCTGCCGCCTTGGTGGCCGGGTCGGGATCGGCATCGAGGGCAGCCAGGAAATGCTGGTAGGCCGGCGTCGCCTGCTGCATTGCCAGCTGCGCCTCTCCCGCGATCGCGTGGGCCTCGGCGACGCCGGGACCGTACGGGTGGTCACGCAGGTGCCGGCGCGCCACCACCAGCGCCGCCTCGTGATGTCCGTGCTCGAGCAGCCAGCGCGCCAGCTTGAGCAACCGCTCGGGGCTGACGATGCCGCGACTCGCGTGGGCAGGTACCTCGAAGTACTCGGTGGCCGCTTCCTTCATCCGGCCCGCGTCGATGGCGGCGGCGATGCGGGCCGTCCAGTCGGGCTCCTGTCGCAGCGACACCTTCGGCGCGTCGGCGAACTCCGGCGGCCGGGCGGC
Organism: Thermodesulfobacteriota bacterium; assembly: GCA_046727715.1. Classification (GTDB taxonomy): domain Bacteria; phylum Desulfobacterota; class Binatia; order DP-6; family DP-6; genus CAVQLX01. The sequence continues at coordinate 7,582 of JBKPDC010000153.1, read as the reverse complement.
GATCTCGCGCCGGTCCATGACCCACGCCGCCGCCAGGCCTGCCAGGAAGCCACCGATGTGCGCTCCGTGCGCGACGCCGGAGTCCCCGCTGGTGACGAGATACGGCAGCACGTTATCGAGGACGAGGTAGATGCCCAGCACGAACCGCGCCGGCACCTCGAAGACCTCCATGACGAAGGGAGGGAGCAGCCAGAGGAGCCGCACGTGGTTACGCGGGAACCAGACGAAGTAGAACCCGAGCACACCCGAGATGGCGCCCGAGGCGCCGACGAGGGGGATCTCCGACTGCGACGCGCGGAGGGTGTGGAACAGCGTCGCCGCGATCCCGGTCCCGAGGTACCAGAGCAGGTAGCGCACGGTCCCCAGACGGTGCTCCACGTTGTCGCCGTAGATCCACAGGAACAGCATGTTGCCGAACAGGTGGAGGAAGCCGCCGTGCAGGAACATGCACGTGAACAGATTCACCAGCGAGGGGTACGCGGGCCGAAAGCCCCAGTTGAAGACGAAGAGGTCGTACTCCGAGGCGTTTGCCACGAGCTGCTGGAGCGCGGCCCGATCCCGCACCGACTCGGACATGACGCGCAGGTAGTCTTGGAGCGCCGGGTCGTTCGACGGCGGGCGCTGTCCGCTGAGCGGAAGCGTGACGAACAGGTAGACGGCGACGTTGACTGCGATCAGCAGGTAGGTGACGACCGGTACGCCCCTCGGATTGGGCGCGTCTCCGATCGGCAGGACCACTCAGCCCCGCTTGAGGGCCGGGTGGTAGAGCACCACCATCTCGTAGAGCAGCGCGGGCTTCTCGCCGCCCACCACGTGGACCGCGATCTCCTGCGTCACCTGCGTGCCCTTGGGGTGTGCCTCGGCGCCGATCAGCCGTCCACGCGACTGGATCTTTGCGCCGGCGGGCACCGGGGACACGAAGCGCAACTTGTTGGCCCCGTAGTTGGTTGCGTTGCCGTAGCCGACGATCTTCCAGTCGGCCTTGCTGCGCATGGCGGGGAGCAGACTCAGGGTGAGGAAGCCGTGCGCGATCGTGCCCTTGAAGGGACTCTCGCGCTTCGCCCGCTCGACGTCGACGTGGATCCACTGATGATCGCCGGTCAGCTCCGCGAAGCGGTTGATCATGTCCTGCGTCACCTCGATCGGGTCACTCCAACCGCCGAAGGTGTCGCTGATCTTCGATTGGAGCCGCGCGATGTCGTCGAACGAGATCTCTTCCACGGGATCCTCCTGTCGCCCGGATAGATCTAGCCCAGGTCGCGCTCACGGCTCAAGCCGTGGCGCGCTGGCGAGCCTGATGGGCATCTGGTACCAGCGCCCGTGGCCGGGTGGGCGCCACTGACTCTCCTCCTCGTCGCGTGTGCGGTGAGTGCGCGGGGGGCCGCCGGACTCGAGGTGACGGCGCGTGCTAGCGTGGCCGAACAGACGGCACTCGCCGTGGAGGTTCGCAACGCCGGCGACGGCGCCGTCTCGGAGGTCGTGCCCGTGGTCTCCTACCAGGGCCGGGACATGCGTGGCGATCCGCGCGCGACGTTGCCACCCGGCGCACGCGTTACGTGGACCTTCACACTGCCCAACCCCGCCGAGCCGGGCAGCATTCCGGCGACGATCGACGTCCACTACGACGATGCGTTGGGGCGCCACACCGTTCCCGCCGTGACGACGGTGTCGACACCGGGGCTGCTCCCAATGCCGGAGGTGCGCGCCACGCTCACGGCCTCGCCCGTCACGCGCTTCGCGCGGGCGCGGCTCCTCCTCGACAACCCCACGCCCTCCCCCATCCACGGCCGGGTCGTCGTCCTGCTGCCCGGCGGCCTCGAGACCGAGCCCGTGAGCCAGGCTGCCGAGGTGCCGGCGGACGGCGAGCGCGCCATCCCCTTCATCCTCCAGAACGCCGGCGCCGCCCGCGGCACCGGCGTGCCGATCATCGCCCTCTTCGAGTACGCAGCGGCCGGCCGTCGTCACCTCGCCGTCGCCTCCACCACCGTCTCGATCGTCGGCGGGGGACCGGCCGTTCCGCCGCTCGTGGTCGGGGCGGGTGCCCTGGCGACGGCGCTGGCGCTCTGTGCGCTGGCCTGGCGGCGTGCCGCCGCGAAGCGGCATCGCGACGCCCAATCCTGAGCATTCGCGCGCCTAAAGGAGCCTAGACCGCCGCTCCACTGACATGCTAGAAGGCGGCCACGGGAGACCGGGATCGTCTCGCACGAGGGGGTGCGCCGGCCCGGCCGGTCAGCGGGAGTCAGCTAGAATGGGGAAGAGACTGTACGTCGGGAACATTCCGTACCAGACCAGCGAGGCGCAGCTCCGCGCCCTCTTCGAAGAGGGGGGTGGCCAGGTCCAGGAGGTCAAGATCGTGACCGACCGTGAGACGGGCCGGCCGCGGGGGTTCGCCTTCGTCGAGCTCGCGAGCGACGCGCAGGCGGAGGCCGCCGTGGGCGCGCTCAACGGCAAACCCTTCGGGGGTCGGCCGCTCACGGTGAGCGAGGCACGCGAGCGGGCACCCCGGTAGCGGCGCTCCGCAACGTAGGCCGCCTGCGCGCCGGCTTGCGCGCGTGCGGCGCCGCCCGCTAAGGCAGTCCGGCGATGCGGCGGCGCGTTCCGGGGTGCGGGGCAGTGGTGTGTGCGGTGTGGCTCGCGGCAACCGTCGCGCTCGTGCCTGCCGACACCGTGATCCCCTGGCAGTCGGCGGGAGTATACGAGGGGGACGTCGTCACGGTCGAGGGGGACGTCGTCCGGGCACGCCTCGAAGCCGACACCTGCGTGCTCGAGTTCTCCGCCAGCGACCCCACCTCGTTTCGCGTCGTCCTCCTGATTCCGCTCATGACGGATCTTCCGAGGGAGCCGCAGCGGCTCTACGAGGGCAAGCGGGTGCGGGTGTCCGGGAAGGTGCGCAGCTGGAAGGGCCGGCCGGAGATGATCGTGCGGAGCCCGGGCGCCATCGAGGTCGTCGGCGTCGCCGCGGCACCTCCGGACACCGTCCCGCCGTCCCCGCCCGCCACCGTGCCGCCGCCGGCGACGGGTCCGCCACCCACGCTGCCTCCGCCGCCGACGACGCTCCCGCCGCCACCAGCGCCGCCGTCGACGACGCTCGCGCCGCTCGCCCCGACCACCACGTTGCCCCCCCCGACGTACCCGCCGACCACGCTCCCGCCGGCTCCTGCCGTGACGCCGCCCCCACCGCCCGCCACGCCGCCGGAGCAGCAGGAGGAGGCGCCCCGCCTCCCCCAGCGCGTCGATCCATGCGACGCCGCGCACGAGCGCTGGCGACGGGCGGCCGCGGCAGTGGAAGCGCGCGCTGCGGAGCTGGGGCGCTGCCTCCGCGCCGGAAGCTATCGGTGCCGGCCGGCGGCGTCGGCGATGGCGCCGGCGCTCAGCGAGCTCGAGTGGTCCGAGCAGCAGGTCGAAGCCGCGTGCCCGTGAGCATGCGGCCTCGCATCACTCACCTTCCTCGTCGGTCTCGACGAAGATGTCGATCTCGTCGGTGCCCTTGTTGCCCTTCTGATCGGTCACCGTGAGCGTCGCCGTGTACTCCCCGACCTTGTCGTAGGTGTGCGACGGATTCTGCTCCGTGCTCTTGCTGCCGTCACCGAAGTCCCACGCGAAGGTCCAGGGGCCGCCCTCCTCCTCCTCGACCGAGGCGGTGAACTGCACCTTGAGCGGCGGCGCTCCCTCGTCGGGCTCCGCTTCCGCGATCACGTCGAGCTCGTACTCCTCGTCTTCCTCGTCCTTGGGGTTCGCCGTCGGGGCCGTCGTGGTGGGCCGCGTCGCGGGCGCCAGCGTCGTGGTGGTCGCTTTGGTCGCGGGCTGCTCGGGCGTCCCGCCGCAGCCTGCCACCCCGAGCGACAACCCGAGCGGCACGGCGAACGCGCAGGCAAGCCAGAGGACTCGGAGCATCGTGCCTCCTCCCATGGGCGGCGTAGCTATCTGACGCCCATCCGGAGCGCAAGCGACGCGCATCAGATCGGCGTGAGCCACGCCGCGTAACGCGAGTCGCCGCCGCGTACGATCGAGAAGAACAGTGCCTGGACCTGCGTGGTCACTGGACCCGGACGCCCCGTCCCGATCTCGCGGCCGTCGAGCTCCCGGATGGGTGTGACCTCGACGGCGGTCCCGGTGAAAAACGCCTCGTCGGCGAGGTAGACCTCGTCGCGCGTGAAGCGCTCCTCGCGCGTGGGGACGCCCAGGTCGGCGAGCAGCCGCAGCGCCGCGTCGCGCGTGATGCCGCCGAGGACGGTCGGCAGCGGCGTGGTCTTCACGACGCCCTGCTGCACGATGAAGATGTTTTCTCCGCTCGCCTCGGACACGTAGCCGTCGACGTCTAAGAGGAGCGCCTCGTCGTATCCCGCCCCGCGCGCTTCCTGCGCCGCCAGGATGGAGTTGACGTAGTGGCCGACTGCCTTGGCCTTGGTGAGCAGCGTGTTCGGGTGAAAGCGCTGGAACGAGCTGGTCTTGAGCCGCACGCCGTGCTTGAGGCCGTCGTCACCGAGGTAGGCGCCCCAGGGCCACGCCGCGATCGCCACCCGCGTCGGCGGGCGAGCCGAAAGCCCCATGTCGCCATCGCCCAGGAAGGCGATGGGGCGGATGTAGCACTCGCGCAGCTGGTTCGCCCGCACCGTCTCGCGGCACGCCTCCATCAGCTGCTCGCGCGACCAGGGCATGGCGAGGTCCAGCACGTGCGCCGACCCGAACAGCCGCTCGATGTGCTCGCGCAGCCGGAAGATCGCGGAGCGCCCGTCGCGTCCCTCGTAGCAGCGGATGCCCTCGAAGACACCCAGGCCATAGTGCAGCGTGTGCGTGAGCACGTGCACGTGCGCCTCGTCCCAGGGCACGAGGGTGCCGTCCAGCCAGATGCGCTCGGTCTTCTGCATCGTTTGGGCAGAGCTAGCCCGAAGGTCGCGGGGAAGGCAACTCGACGAGTCAGCCGCCGCGCGCCGCGCGGGCAAACACGCGATCGTACGCCGCACGAATTCCTCGGCGGTGGCGTTCGTGGTCGGCGCGCAGCGCGGCCGCGGCCTGGTCGTCGGCGCCGCCGTAGCCGAGCCGGCGGGCGACGACGAGGAGCGCATCGGGGTCGGTGTCGAGCGCTGCGACGGGTTGGTCACGCTCGATGCGGAGACGGGTCTCGAGGGCGCGCAGGAAGTCGTAGCCCTGGCGCAACACCTGGGCGTCCGCCGTCGAGAGTAGGCTGGTCTCCGCGAGCGCGGTCAGCGCTTCGCGCGTGCCGCGGCAGCGGACGCGGGCTTCGGCGTGCCCATGGCGAAGCTGCAGCATCTGCACCGCGAACTCGACGTCCACCAGGCCGCCGCGGTCGGTCTTGATGTTGACGCGCTGCCCGTCCGATTCGCCCCGCTGGGACGCGATGCGCTCGCGCATGCGCCCCACCTCGGCCACCTCCGCGGCTTCGAGGCCGCGGCCGTAGACGAAGCCGGTCACGGTCTCTTCGAGTCGCGCGCGAAGCGTCCCGGACCCCCAGGTCGGCCGTGCCTTGATGAGCGCCTGCCGCTCCCAGAGCTGCGCGCTCGTGCGGTGATACGCCTCGAAGCCCTCCAGCGACGACACGAGCGGCCCGTGGTTGCCCGACGGCCGGAGCCGCGTGTCGATCTTGTAGGCCGTCCCTTCGCGGGTTGGGGTCTGGAGCACACTGATCGTCCGCTGCGCGACGCGGGTGAAGAACTCGTGCGGCGCGATGCGATCGCGCCACCAGGCCGCGTCGCCGGCGTCGTAGACGAAGATCAGGTCGAGGTCGGAGTGGTAGTTGAGCTCCTCGCCGCCGAGCTTGCCCATGGCGAGCACCGCCAAGCCTTCGGTCGGCGGGTCGGGGGGGAGACGGAGCCTGCGCGTCACGTCGCGCGAGGCGAGTCGCAGCGCCTGCGCCAGACAGACGTCTGCCAGCGTGGAGAGCTGGGCCGACACTTCGGGCGGACGCAGCTCGCCCTGGATGTCGTGCACGCCGATGCGGAGGAACTCCTCGTTGCGGAAGCGCCGCAGCATGTCCAGCTCCGACTCGAAGTCCTCCGCCGCCTCGAGCCGCGCCGCCAGGTCGCGTGCCATGTCGTCGTGCGGCCGGGTGATCCGTACCAGATCGGCGCGCACCAGACTGTCGAGCAGCTCGGGATGGCGAAGGAAGAAGTTGGAGAGGAACTCGCTGGTGGCGAAGAGCCCGACCAGCAGCCGCCGGATGCCGGCGTTCTCGAGCAGGAGGTGGAGGTAGCTGGTCCGCGCGCCGATGGTGGTGATGAAGCTCGCCACATGGTGCAGCGCGCGTCCCGGCGCGGCCGAGTCGGCGATCTCCGCCACCAGGCTGGGCACCAGCGCGGCGAGCGCCTCGCGGCGGCGCGGCGACGCCGGCGCATGGGGAGGGCCGTCACGCAGCAGCTTCAGGTCGCGGTAGGCCGCCTCCAGGTCCGTGAAGCCGAGCTGGCCGAGCTCCCACAGGGCGCGCTCCTCTTGGTCGAGCGAGTCGACGAGCGTCGCCAGCTCGGGGCGCTCGTCCCGCCGCCGCTCCTGCTCGGCGCCGTGGAAGAGCGCCGTGAACGCCGCGTCGACGACCCCGGTATGGGTGGCGTGCAGGCGCCAGAACTCCGCTTCGCCGTCGGGCCCGACGAGCCCGAGCCGGCGCACGAGGCAGCGCAGCTCGTCGTGGTCGGACGGGATGATCTGCGTCTGGCGGTCGCGGACGATCTGCAGCTTGTGCTCGACGTCGCGCAGGAAGCGATACGCGGCGGCCAGAGCCTGCGTGTGTTCGGCGGGGGCGTAGCCCGCGGCGGCGAGCGTGGCCAGCGCCGGCAGCGTGCCGCGCTGGCGCAACCGGGGGTCTTTGCCACCGTGGATCAGCTGGTGCGCCTGGACCCAGAACTCCACGCCCCGGATCCCACCGCGGCCGAGCTTCACGTTGCGGTGGCGGGCGGCCGGGTCGCGCAGCGACGCGTCCACCCGGCGCTTCATCGCCTTCAGGTCTTCGAGCATGCCGAAGTCGAGGAAGCGGCGGTACACGAACGGGGTCAGCTCGGCGGCGAGCGCGTGCCCCAACGCGGCGTCGCCGGCGACCGCGCGAGCCTTGAGCCAGACCGCCCGCTCCCACGTCTGGCCAAACGACTCGTAGTACGCGACCAGCGCAGGCAGCGAGACCGTGAGCGGGCCTTCGGCGCCGCCCGGCCGGAGCCGCAGATCGACGCGGAAGCAGAAGCCGTCCGCCGTCACCTCGGCGAGTGCGCGTGTCACGTCCTCGGCCAGGCGCACGAAGAACTCGCGCAGCGTCCGCCCGCTCGGGTGCTCGCCGTCGCGCTCGTAGACGTAGACCAGATCGACGTCGGAGCTGTAGTTGAGCTCTTGGCCGCCGAGCTTGCCCATGCCCATGACGACGACGGCCTCCGGCGCATCGCCGCCCCACTCCGCCGCGATCCGCGCGCGCGTGCAGGTGTGCGCCGCTTCGATCACCGCATCGGCGAGCGCGCTCAGTTCGCGCACCGTCGCGTCGACGCCGGCGAGGTCGAGCAGATCGCGACCGCCGATGCGCAGCTGCTCGCGGCGGCGGTAGAGCCGGAGCCGGGACTGCAAGACGTCGCGGGACAGCAGGCCCGCG
>JBKPDC010000152.1:0-11135 GCA_046727715.1 Thermodesulfobacteriota bacterium | reverse complement strand
CAGCTGCGCCACCATCGCGTTCGGTCGGGCCAGGCTCTTCATCGGATACCAGAGCAGGAGGCGGGCGCGCGGAACCGCTCGTGCGGCGCGCGCCAGCGCTTCCGGCGCGCGATGCCAGTCGGCCTTCTCGCCGTATGGCGGGTCGATCAGGGCCACGACCGCCGGGCCACGACAGGGGCAACCCGTCTCGCGCTTGACATGCACAGACGCTTGGTTAGTTTGCGGCGCCGGAAAAAAGCGGAGACCTGCAGGCCGGCTCGGGGGACATGCCCTCCTGTTCGAGATGGCCTCGTGTTTTCAAGAACTTAGCGCCACGAAAGGAGCAATGTGATGAAGATCAGGCCACTCCAGGACCGCGTCCTCGTGAAGCGGATCGAGGAGGAGGTGGAAAAGACGAAGGGCGGCATCATCATCCCCGACACCGCCAAGGAGAAGCCGCAGCAGGGGAAGGTGATCGCCGTCGGCAAGGGCAAGGTGAACGAGGACGGCAAGGTCATGCCCCTCGACGTGAAGGCCGGCGACACCATCCTGTTCGGGAAGTATGCAGGCTCCGAGATCAAGATCGACGGCGAAGAGCACCTGATCATGCGCGAGGACGACATCCTCGGCGTGCTCGAGGGCTGAAGGAGAGCATTCGATGGCAGCAAAGTTGGTCAAGTTCAGTCAGGACGCTCGTGACCGCATCCTGCGCGGCGTCAACGTCCTCGCGGATGCGGTGACGGTCACCCTGGGCCCGCGCGGGCGCAACGTCATCCTCGAGAAGTCGTTCGGGCCGCCCAACGTCACGAAGGACGGCGTGATGGTGGCCAAGGAGATCGAGCTCGAGGAGAGGTTCGAGAACATGGGGGCGCAGATGGTGAAGGAGGTCGCGAGCAAGACCTCCGACGTCGCCGGCGACGGCACCACCACCGCCACCGTGCTGGCCCGCGCCATCTTCACCGAGGGTCTCAAGATGGTGGTGGCGGGTCACGACCCGATGAACCTGAAGCGCGGCATCGACAAGGCCGTCGGGAGCATCATCGGCGAGCTCAAGTCGCTCTCCAAGCCCACCAAGGAGCAGAAGGAGATCGCGCAGGTCGGCACCATCTCGGCGAACAACGATTCCACCATCGGCGAGATCATCGCGGAGGCGATGAGCAAGGTCGGCAAGGAGGGCGTCATCACGGTCGAGGAGGCGAAGGGCCTCGAGACCCAGCTCGAAGTGGTCGAGGGCATGCAGTTCGACCGCGGCTACTCCTCGCCCTACTTCGTCACCGACCCCGACCGCATGGAGGCGAGCTACGAGGACGCCCTGCTCCTCATCCACGAGAAGAAGATCTCGTCCATGAAGGACCTCCTCCCGCTGCTCGAGCAGGTAGCCCGCAATGGCAAGCCGCTCATCATCGTCGCGGAGGAGGTCGAGGGCGAGGCGCTTGCCACCCTCGTGGTCAACAAGATCCGCGGCACGCTCCAGACCGTGGCGGTGAAGGCCCCCGGTTTCGGCGACCGCCGCAAAGCCATGCTCGAGGACATCGCCATCCTGACGGGTGGGCGCGTCATCGCCGAGGAGCTCGGCATGAAGCTCGAGAACGTCACCTTGAACGACCTCGGGCGGGCCAAGCGCGTGGTGGTCGACAAGGACAACACCACCATCATCGACGGCGCCGGCAAGAAGGCCGACATCGAGGGCCGGATCAAGCAGATCCGGGCGCAGATCGAGGAGACCACGTCGGACTACGACCGCGAGAAGCTGCAGGAGCGACTGGCGAAGCTGGTCGGCGGCGTCGCGGTGGTGAAGGTCGGCGCGGCGACCGAAGTGGAGATGAAGGAGAAGAAGGCCCGCGTGGAGGACGCGCTGCATGCGACGCGTGCGGCGGTCGAGGAGGGCATCGTGCCGGGCGGTGGCGTCGCGCTCATTCGTGCCGCCGGGTCACTCGACAAGATCGAGGTCCCCGACGAGGAGCGCTTCGGCGTGAGCATCGTGCGCCGGGCGATCGAGGAGCCGCTGCGCTGGATCGCGAAGAACGCCGGCGCCGAGGGCTCGATCGTCCTCGACAAGGTGCGCTCCGGGAAGGGGGCGTTCGGCTTCAATGCGGCCACCGAGGAGTACGAAGATCTCCTGAAGGCCGGCATCGCCGACCCCACCAAGGTCGTGCGGACGGCGCTCCAGAACGCAGCGTCGGTCGCGAGCCTCCTCCTCACCACCGAGGCCATGGTGGCCGAGAAGCCTGACGAGAGGCCCGCAGGTCCGGCCATGCCTCCGGGCGGCATGGGAGGCATGGGCGGGATGATGTGAGGCTCGATCCGAGCCCGCCATCCGACACACCACAGGCACCCGGGCGGCGCCGCCCGGGTGCCTGTTTTTTCGACTGTTTCTTGACAGCCTGAGCAAGCTCCAGTAGCGTTCCCCATTCCTGACGCTAGTCTGACTAGTCATGTTCGAATCCCTGGGCGAGAAGTTCGACAGCCTGTGGCGCAAGCTGCAGGGCCAGGGACGGATCAGCGAGCGCAACATCGAGGATGCGCTCCGCGACCTGCGGCTCGCGCTCCTCGAGGCGGACGTCAACGTCGGTGTCGTTCGCGACTTCGTCGACGCCGTCAAGAAGGACGCCCTCGGCCAGGAGGTCCTGCGCAGCCTCAGCCCGGAGCAGCACTTCATCAAGCTGGTCCATCGCGAGCTCCAGCGGCTGCTCGGCGAGAAGCCCACCGCCCTCGACCTGGGCGGCCCGTCACCCGTCGTCGTCATGCTGGTCGGGCTGAACGGCGGCGGGAAAACCACCACGGCAGCGAAACTCGCGCGCCACCTGCGGGACGAGCGCGGACGCCACCCCTACCTGGTGCCCGCCGACGTCTACCGGCCAGCTGCCATCCGGCAGCTCGAGACGCTGGGACGCCAGATCGAGGTGCCCGTGCACGCGGCGTCGCCCGGAACCGACCCGCTGAGTCTCGCCCGCAGCGGCGTGGCCGCCGCGCGCGCCCACGGTGCCGACACCGTGCTCATCGACACCGCCGGACGCCAGACGGTGGACGACGAGCTCATGTCGGAGCTCGAGCGCATGCGCGCCGCCGTCGAGCCGCGACAGATCCTGCTCGTCGCCGACGCCATGACCGGACAGGATGCGGTCGCCACGGCGCAGGGCTTCCTCGCGCGGCTGCCGCTCTCGGGCGTGATCCTCACCAAGATCGAGGGCGACGCCCGCGGCGGCGCGGCACTCTCGCTGCGCTCCGTCACCGGCAAGCCGATCGTCTTCGCGGGCACGGGCGAGAAGCTCGACGCTCTCGAGGCGTTCCATCCCGACCGCATCGCGTCCCGCATCCTCGGCATGGGGGACATGCTGTCGCTCATCGAGCGTGCCGAGAAGGCGTACGACCGAGCCCAGGCCCAGACGCTCCAGAAGAAGCTCAGGAAGAACGAGTTCGACCTCGAGGACTTCCGCGATCAGCTGCGCGCCGTGCGCAAGATGGGTTCGGTCACGGAGCTGCTCGGCATGATCCCCGGGGTGAAGAAGCTGTTCCGGGGCGCTGATCTGGGCGGGGCCGAGGACGAGCTCAGGCGCGTCGAGGCGATCATCGACTCGATGACGAAGGAAGAGCGCCGCAACAGCCACATCTTGAACGCCAACCGCCGAAAGCGCATCGCAATGGGCAGCGGCACCTCGGTCTCCGAGGTGAATCGGCTGCTCAAACAGTTCATCCAGACCAAGAAAGTGCTGAAGAAGCTCGGCTCCGGTCCGATGATGCAGGGCCTGCCTCCCGGCCTCGGGCGCTGAGCGGGGGAAACGTCCATATGGTGAAGATCCGCCTCGCCCGTCACGGCAGCAAGAAGCGTCCCGTCTATCGCATCGTCGTCGCCAAATCCGAATCGCCGCGCGACGGGCGCTTCATCGATCAGATCGGGCTCTACGATCCCACGCCCTCGCCGCCATTCGTCCGGATCGATGCCGAGAAGCTGGCCGCGTGGCGCGCCAAGGGCGCGCAGCCGTCCCTCACCGTGCAGCAGCTGATCGAGCAGGCGGCGATTGCCACCGGGAGCGGCCAAACGAACGACGAGACCACCCCCAACGAGACCGACGTCAGCCCGACAGTGCCGGCAGCCTGACCGACCCCTCGCCGGCCCGTGGGGCTCCAAAGGAGCTGCGCCCCATGAAGGAACTGGTCTTGTTTTTGGCGAAGCAGCTGGTGAACCATCCCGACGCGGTCGAGGTGAAGGAAACGCAGGCAGACACGACGTCGGTGCTCGAGCTCAGAGTCGCCAAGGAGGACATCGGGCGGGTCATCGGCAAGCAGGGCCGGACGGCGAAGTCGATCCGCACCATCTTGAATGCGGTCGCGTCACGCACCAACCGCAAGGTCGTCCTCGAGATCATCGAAGAGAAGTGACGGCATGCGCGTCGTGGCCGTCCTTCCCGGCCCTCCCGCAACCCCCGACCCGGGTGCGGTGGCGGTGGGAGAGGTGGTCGGTGCCCATGCCCTGCGCGGCTGGCTGCGGGTCAGACCCTACCAGCCGCCGGCCCCGAGCCTCGAGGCCGGGCGCCGTGTCTTTTTGGAGCGCGCCGGTGCGTGGCGCGAGATGACGGTGAGCCACACGAGAACACACGGCCGGGGCCTGCTGCTGCTCGGCTTCGACGGCGTCACGGATCGGACCACCGCCGAGGCGTTGCGCGGTGCGACGGTGCTCGTCCGGCGCGCCGACCTTCCCGTCCTCGGCCAGGACGAGTACTACCACCACGAGGTCGTCGGGTTCACCGTCGAGACCCTCGACGGCGCCGTGGTGGGCGTCATCGCCGAGGTCATGAGCAACGGACTGCACGACGTCTGGGACGTGCGGGCCGGCGACCGTGAGCACTTGATCCCCGTGGTCGGCGACATCGTGCGCTCAATCGACCGCGCCGGGCGGTCCGTCCGCATCGATCCGCTGCCCGGCCTGCTGGACTGACGCTGCACGCGCACGTCGTCACGCTCTTCCCCGAGCTGTTCGGGGGGCCGCTCGCCGTCGGGCCGCTCAAGCGGGCGCGCGAGCTCGGCGTGCTCAAGGTGTCGCTGCACCAGCTGCGCGACTACGCCGTCGGCCGCCACCAGACGGTGGACGACGTACCCTACGGGGGCGGCCAGGGCATGGTGATGAAGCCTGAACCGTTGCTGGCGGCGATCGAGCACGTCGCCGCGGCGGAGCGTCCGCGCCGCATCCTGCTCGCGGCGCGCGGGACGCGGTTCGGCCAGGACCGTGCCGCGGCGCTGGCGCGCGAGGCGAGCCTGCTGTTCGTGTGCGGGCGCTACGAGGGCGTCGACGAGCGCGTCCGCGCCCACGTCGACGAGGAAGTCTCGATTGGCGACTACGTGCTGAGCGGCGGCGAGCTGGCAACGCTGGTCGTCCTCGACGCGATCGCGCGGCTGCTCCCGGGGGTGCTCGGCAACGAGGCGTCGGCACCCGACGATTCGTTCGCCACGGGATTGCTCGAGCATCCGCAGTACACGCGCCCCTGGACGTTCCGCGACGTCGCCGTCCCCGACATCCTCGGCTCCGGCGACCACGCCGCCATCCGCCGCTGGCGCCGGGAGCAGGCGCTGCGCGCGACCTTCGAGCGCCGGCCCGATCTGCTGCGCACCGCGCCCCTCGACGACGCCGATCGCGCGTTCCTGTGCCGCCTCGGCTGGCGCGGCTCGCCCGATCGGGACGATGGCTGATCTCTACGTCGCCCTCCTGCACCATCCGGTGTACGACAAGACCGGCGCGGTCGTGACGACGGCCGTCACCAACCTCGACGTGCACGACATCGCGCGCCTGTCCCGCACCTTCGACGTGCGCGCGTTCTACGTCTGCACGCCAGTGCAGACGCTTCGGCGCCTCGTCGCGCGCATCATTCGCCACTGGGACGTCGGTCCGGGATCGACCTACAACGCCACCCGCCGCGAGGCCCTCGCCCTGGTGCGCCAGGCCCCCGAGCTCGACGCCGCCATCGCCGAGATCGAGCACGAGACGGGGCACCTCCCCAGGCTGGTGGCGACGTCGGCCCGTGGCGGTCCCACGCGGCTCACCCACGCCGCGCTGCGGACCCGGCTGGCGGCGCCGGGGCCGCCCGTGCTGCTGGTCTTCGGGACGGGATGGGGTTTGACGGCGGAGGTGCTCGCGCGGGCGGACGACGTGCTCGAGCCGATCGAGGGCACTGGGGAATACAACCACCTGTCGGTCCGAGCCGCTGCCGCCATCGTGCTTGACCGCCTGCGCAACGGACGATAAGAGTGCGCGTTTCCATGAACCCGATCGACCGCATCGAGGCCGAGCAACTGCGCAAGGACGTCCCCGCCTTCCGGCCCGGCGACACGGTTCGGGTGCACGTGCGCGTGGTCGAGGGCGACAAGGAGCGCATCCAGGTCTTCGAGGGCACCGTGCTCGGTCGCTCGGGCGGCTCCAGCCGCGAGATGTTCACCGTGCGCAAGACGTCGTACGGCGTCGGTGTGGAGCGCATCTTCCCGGTGCACTCGCCGCGCATCGAGCGCATCGAAGTCGTCATGCGCGGCGCCGTCCGGCGCGCCAAGCTGTACTACCTCCGCGACCGCTCGGGCCGCGCCGCGCGAGTCGCCGAGGACACGCGCCAGAAGGCGGCGGCGGCGGGGGCGGCCGAAGCCGAGTCTGGGCCCCCGAACAAAACGTCTTCCACAGATCATTCGTGAGCCGCTGGCGCCGACGGGCGCCTCGGCCTCACGACGCAACAGCCGCCTGCTGCCCGTTCATCCGCGAGCGCCCCTCGAACGTCGCGCCTTCCTGGATCACCAGGCTCTGCGTCTCGACGTCGCCGTAGAGCTTGCCGCCCGCGCACACCTCGACGCGCGCCGCACCCAGCACCTCACCACGCACCTCGCCCAGCACCACGAGCCTGTCGGCCCGCACCGTCGCGTGAACGATGGCTTCGGGTCCCACGACGAGCAGGTCGGCGGCGCGCACCTCGCCCGCGAGCTTGCCCTCGATGCGGGTTGCGTTCACGAACGAGAGCCGGCCATTGACCTCGGCGTCCGACCCGAGTGACACACGCACGTCTTCCCACACGATGTGCCCTCCACGTCGCTGTCCCCGCTCCCCCCCGCCGCGAAGCCAGGAAGTATAGGGATCTGCCACACACCTGTAAACTCGTCCATCAGTCGCAGCGCCCATCCGGGCGCGAATCGTGCCCACCGACCCGAGATGACGTCTCGGGTCGGCTTCCTAGGCGGGGAACACGTGACACGCGACGGCGCGTCCGCTGCGCCCCGCTTCGAGCGGCGGCGTGACGCGCCGGCACACGTCCAGCACGTGCGGGCAGCGCGGGTGAAACGCGCATCCCGGCGGCGGCGACAGCGGACTCGGGACATCCCCACCCAGCGGCGGGCGCTGCGCCCGCCGCTGCGGATCGGGCACCGGGACGGCCGCCAGCAGCGCGCGGGTGTAGGGGTGCCGCGGCTCGCCGTACACCTCGTCGCGCGAGCCGATCTCGACGATCTTGCCGAGGTACATGATGGCGACGCGGTCGCTCAGGTGCTCCACGACGCGGAGGTCGTGCGAGATGAAGAGCAGCGTCAAGCCGAGGCGTCCTTTGAGGTCCCGGAGCAGGTTCAGGATCTGCGCCTGGATGGAGACGTCGAGCGCCGACACCGCCTCGTCGGCGACGATGAAGCGCGGTTCCACGGCGAGCGCACGCGCGATCCCGATGCGCTGGCGCTGTCCGCCGCTGAACTCGTGCGGGAAGCGCGTGGCGGCGTCGGCCGGCAGGCCCACCAGCTCCAGGAGCGCACGCACCCGCGCGCGCCGCTCCTCGCTCGTCCCGATGCGGTGGATCGCGAGCCCCTCACCGACGATGCTCGAGACACGCATGCGCGGGTTCAAGGAGCCGTAGGGATCCTGGAAGATGATCTGCATCGCGCGGCGCACGGCACGCAGCTCGCGCGGTCGCAGGTGGAGCAGCGAGCGGCCGTCGAAACGCACGTCGCCCGCCGTGGGCTCGATGAGGCGGAGGATCAAGCGCCCGAGCGTCGACTTTCCGCAGCCCGATTCGCCGACCAGCCCGAGCGTCTCGCCGGCATGGATGTCGAGCGACACGCCATCCACCGCCCGCACGACCGCACGCGGCCGCCCGAGGAGCCCACGTCCGACGGGAAAGTCCTTGCGGACATGGGAGACCTGGACGAGCGGTGGAGTGCTCATGCCCGGATGCACGCCACCCGGTGACCGGGCGCACGCTCCTCGAGGGGCGGGACGACCTCGGCACAGGCGTCCACGCGGAGCGGACAGCGATCGCGGAACGCGCAGCCGCTCGGGATGTCGGTGAGGCTCGGCACCTGCCCGGGGATCGCCTCGAGACGGTCGCGCCGGACGCCCAGCGCCGGCATCGAGCGCAGCAGCGCCTGGGTGTAGGGATGCCGCGGTCGCGCGAAGAGATCGTCCACCGTCGCGTGCTCGACGATGCGGCCGGCGTACATGATCGCCACCTCGTCGGCCTGCTCGGCCACGACACCCAGATCATGGGTGATCAGGATCACCGCCATGCCGTGCCGCTCGCGCAACGCGCGCAGGAGGGCGAGGATCTCGGCCTGGATCGTGACGTCGAGCGCGGTGGTGGGCTCGTCGGCCAGCAGCAGCGGCGGGTCGCAGGCGATGGCCATGGCGATCATCACCCGCTGCCGCATGCCGCCGGAGAGCTGATGCGGATAGTCATGCGCGCGGCGGGCGGGGTCGGGGAGGCCCACCTCGCCGAGCAGATCGACGGCCCGGCCCCACGCCTGCCGTCGCGACACGCCCTTGTGCAGGAAAACCGCCTCGGCCACCTGGCTACCGGCGGTCAGGACGGGGTTCAGCGCACTCATCGGCTCCTGGAAGATCATCGCCATCTGTGCGCCGCGCAGCGCTCGCATCTCGCGCTCCGGCAGGGCCGTGAGATCACGGCCCTGGAAGCGAACGCGCCCGCCCGTGATCCGGCCGGGCGGTGGGACGAGGCGCATCAGGCAGAGTGCCAGCATGGTCTTTCCGCAACCCGACTCGCCCACCAGCCCGAGCACGCGTCGGCGGTCGAGCGTGAAGCTGACACCGTCGACGGCGCGCGCGTCGCCGGCGTCGGTGGGAAACACCATGCGAAGGTCACGGACCTCGAGCAGCGACATCAGCCGGACGTCGCTGCGGCCTCGAGCGGCAGCACGCGCGGGGTGGACGGGGGGGCGAAGAGCGTGGGATCGAGCGAGGGGTTGCGCTCGACCGAGTCGTACGCGAGCTGGGCCGACGAACCCACGAGCGGCGACGTGACGGCGAGGGCATGCGGGAAGCCCTCGCGGTAGTCGTCGAACGCGAGCGTGAACGTCAGCGTGTTGTCGCGGCGCTCCTCGCCGCGCTTCACCTCGAGCGTGACGGGATCGAACCAGAGCCGCTGCGTGCCGCCGTCGAACGGGACGGTGATCACGACCTGCTGGTCGGGATCGCGCTCGAGGGTCGGCCTCCCGGCGGCGGCGCGCGCGGGCGGAAGCCCCATCAGGATGTCGACGAGATCGCCGATCGAGACCGGCGCGCCGAGGAACCGCGCCAGGTTCTGCGGGCTGGCCTCCCCCTCGTAACGCACCTGCTCCGACGGCGAGTAGGCCCAGAGCAGATCGCGCTGGGCGCCGAGCGCCAAGGCGAGTCCGAACGGCGAGAGGACGTCCATGCGGACCTCGCCGGGGCGCTGCACCAGCACGGCCTGCCGGGTCCACATGCCCGCCAGCCCCGCCTTGAGCCGCGCACGCGCGCGCAACGAGGTGAGCGCAGCGCGTCGCGCGGCCAGGCCGTCGAGCAGCTGGTCGGCGAGGACCCCGCCGGCGATCGGCCGCGCACCGGGGCGGACGAGCGAGCAGCCCGCCAGGGCCAGCACGGCGAGCACCCAGACGCGGGAGCGCCCTCGCGTCACAGACGGGCGTCGCTCGCGTTCGTGCTGCCGCCGAGCGCCTGGATCTTCCCCTTGAGCCGCTCGATCTGGGTCGATTCCTTGGACCGCAGGAGGGCGTCACGGTACAGCCGCAGCGCCGCGGCGCTTTGGCCGAGCCGATGGTAGGCGTCGCCCAGGTGCTCCACGATGGTGGGATCCTCCCCCGCCAGCTCGACCGCACGCTCGAGCTGCTCGACCGCCCGCTGGTAGTCGCCACGCTGGTAGTACACCCAGCCGAGGCTGTCGATGTAGATCCCGTCGTTCGGCTGGAGCTCGAGCGCGCGGCGGATCAGATGCTCGGCTTCGTCGAGCTGCACGCCCATGTCGGCGAGGGTGTACCCGAGGTAGTTGAGGGCGGCGGCGTTCCGCGGATTCAGCTCGATCGCCTTGCGCATCTCGGCCATGGAACGTTCCTTCTCGTTGGCCTCGTCGTAGGCAGCACCCAGCGTGAAGCGGTAGCGATCGTTGTCCGGTGAGCGCGCGACGATCTGTTCGAGGAGCGCGATCGCTCGAGGATACTGTTTCTCCTGCCGATAGAGCGACGCCAGATACGCCATCAGCTCGAGGCTGTCGGGGCGCTGCGCGAGTCCCGCCTCGAGCCCGCGGATGGCTTCAGCGGGGTTGTCCTTCTGGAGGAGATAGGCGCGGCGGACCTGCGCGTCGATGAAGTACTCCGAATCGGGCGGGACCTGCGCGAAGCCGTCGAGCGCGCGCTGCATCTCGCCCATTTCCGCGTGCACGGCGGCCAGGTAGTAGCGCACGCGCGTGTCATCGGGCGCGGAGGCGAGCACGAGGCTGAACTCCGTGGCGGCGCGTTCGAGCTGGCCCTTCTCGAAGTAGATGAGGCCCATCTTGGTGCGCGCCTCGCGTGGATCGGCGTCGACCTTCTCCAGCTCGCGGAACTGCGCGAGCGCCTCGTTGAGGCGCTTCTGCCCCGCGTACATCCCACCCAGCCGGCGGCGGACCACGGCGCTCTGCGGGTTCTGCGCCAGGATGCGCTCGTAGAGCTGCTCCGCCTTGGCGCTGCGACCCTGGAGCTCGTAGGCAACGGCGAGGTCGGTGAGCACAAGCTCCGACTGGGGGCTCAGCTTGAGTGCCTCCAGGTAGTAGCGCTCGGCCTCGTCGAGCTGGCCGCTCGCGGCGTAGACCCTGGCAAGATAGTAATACCCGAGGAGCGAGCCCGGATTGCGTGCGATCAGCCGGCGCAGGGTCCCGATGGCCTGATCGGTCTGTCCC
>JBKPDC010000151.1:0-7735 GCA_046727715.1 Thermodesulfobacteriota bacterium | reverse complement strand
CCGCGGATGGACGAGCGGTGATCGGTGTGTCTGCGCGCAGCTCCTCGGGCAGTCCCGCGCCCATCAAGTCGACGAAGTTGTCGCAGTAGAAGCGCCGCCTGGCATCATCCGCGATGCCCGCCAGGGTATCCTCGAACCGCTTCAGCGGGTTGCGCCCGCCCTCGACGTGCGGCCAGTCGGACGAGAACATGCAGACCTCGGGCCCGGTCTGCTCGATGATCCAGCCCGCCGGCTCGGTCGGGTAGGGCGTGATGCGAATCTGCCGGCGCACGTACTCGCTCGGCCGGAGCGCCAGCTTCCGCAGGCGTTCCTCGCTCTTCGCGAACGCCTCGAACGCCGTGTCGAGCTGCCGCATCCAGCTGGGGGCCCACACCGCGCCCTGCTCGATGACGCCCACCTTGAGCCGCGGGAAGCGATCGAAGACGCCGTCGATGATCAGCGTGGCGAGCGTCTGCATGGGCGGACCCGGGATGGCCATGAAGTCGACGGAGCGGAAGTTCTCCGCGCCGCCGTGGAAGTCGGCGACCGGCGGCAGCCCGTTGTCGAAGTAGCGCGGCGAGAGCAGTTGGCCGCCGCCGCCGACGTGGAAGACGACCGGCAGTCCGGCGTCCTCGGCCACGGCCCACACCGGGAAGAGGCCGACGTGGCTGGGCGAGTGCGTAGCGGGACAGGCCGACGGGACGAGTAGCGCCTTGCAGCCCATGGCGACCGCTTCCTCCGCCATGGCCCGGGCGCGGTCGAAGTCGGCCAGCGGAACATAGCCGACGGCGAGGAGACGGCGATCGCCCGAGCAGAAGTCCACGATGGCGCGGTTGTGCGCGCGCGCCAGCCCGTAGGTGAAGTCGTGATCGGGCTCGTGCTCGACAGTGCAGAGGTAAGCGCTCAAGAACGTGTTGAAGACCAGCTGGCTCTGGAAGCCGAGCAGGTCGAGCGCGCGCGTCCGGTCCTGCTTCACGAAGGAGCCGAGCGCGCTCCAGTTCTTGCGCAGCATGATCTCGGATTCGAGGCGCGGGCGTTCCGCCGGGTCGGCGTGCTGGCGGCGGTAGTGGTCGATGAAGGTCTCCTCACCGGGCTTCACGGCCTTCAGGAAGATCGGCTTCATGCGCTCGCGGACGCCCGGGTCGGCCCACGGGACCAGCCAGTCGGGGGTCTCCATGACGTGCGAGTCGGCGTCATGGACGGTGCGGCCTTCGACGTACGGCATGGAACGAGGCATGCACGCAGGGCCGCGTCGCCGTCAAGTCCCGTGCGCGCGACAGCCCGCGCGCGACAGTCGAGCGGCGCGCGCGCGTTGACCCGCGCGCTCGGGCCGCAGTAGGAGGACCGGGATGAAGCTCGGTCTGATGGTCGGTTACTGGATGTTCGGTCCCACCGATGCGACGCCGCTCGCGCGGGAGGCGGAGCGGCTCGGCTTCGACTCGGTGTGGACGGCGGAGGCGTACGGCTCGGATGCGATCTCGCCGCTGGCCTGGATCGGTGCACGCACGTCGCGCATCAAGCTCGGCACCAGCATCGTGCAGATCTCCGCCCGCACGCCGGCCTGCGTGGCGATGACCGCCATGACCCTCGACCATCTCTCCGGCGGGCGCCTCATCCTCGGGCTCGGCGTCTCGGGCCCACAGGTGGTGGAAGGCTGGTACGGCCAGCCCTTCCCGAAGCCGCTCGGGCGCATGCGCGAGTACATCACGCTGCTCCGCCTCATGCTGAAGCGCGAGCGCCCCGTCACCTTCGATGGCGAGCACTACCAGCTGCCGCTGCGCGGCGGGTCGGGCCTCGGCAAGCCGCTCAAGCTGATCACGCGGCCGCTGCGCGACCACGTGCCGATCTACCTCGGCGCCGAGGGCCCGAAGAACATCGCCATGGCGACCGAGCTGTGCGACGGCTGGCTGCCGCTCTACTACTCGCCCTATCGCCCCGAGGTGTACGCCGAGTCGCTGCGCGGGGCGAAGCCCGGCTTCGAGATCGCGTGCCCCGTGACGGTCAACGTGAACGACGACCTGGCGACCGCGCTTCTGCCGGTGAAGTACATGCTCGCCTTCTACATCGGCGGCATGGGCACGAAGAAGCAGAACTTCCACGCCAACCTCGTGCGCCGCATGGGCTACGGTGACGCGGTGGATCGCATCCAGGACCTCTTCTTCGCCGGCCGCCGCGACGAGGCGGCGGCGGCGGTGCCGGACGAGTTCGCGGACGAGGTCTCACTGGTCGGACCGAAGGAGCGGATCCGCGAGCGGCTCCAGGTGTGGAAGCGGAGCCCGGTGACGACGCTGCTGGCCGGGACCAGCGATGTCGAGGCGCTGCGGCTCCTGGCGGAAGTGGCGGCCTGACGAGCGAGCGCCCTCCCGGTCCCATCAAGAAGGGCCGCCGACACGCGGTGTGCTGGAAACCGGGCGCGATTGACGCCGTCAGCCCGCTGCTCGGCGCGCGTCGACCCGCCACAGCCCCGCCGCCTCGGCGGCCAGCCGGGCGGCGAGCAGCTCGGACCCGTCGGGCCGGCGGCAGAGCTCCGGATGACGCGAGTCGCCGACGCTCCCGGCCGGGTGGTACTGACCCATGATGTTGACGTACGTGTCGGGCGACACCTCGTCGGCAAGGAAGCGGAGGATCGCGCGCACGTCGTCGGTGCCGTCGGGCATTACCAGGTGTCGCACCAGGACGCCGCCGACCGCGAGGCCGTCGCGGTCGAACGTGAGTGGGCCCACCTGCCGGTGCATCTCGCGGATCGTGCGGCGCGCCACGTCCGGGTAGTCGGCGGCTTTCAGGTATCGCCGTGCGGCGCCCGCGTCCCAGTACTTGAAGTCCGGCATGTAGATGTCGACCACGCCGTCGAGCAACTCGAGGCTGCGGAGCGAGTCGTACGCGCTGGTGTTGTAGACGAGGGGGAGGCGGAGCCCGGCCTCGGCGGCGAGCAGCAGCGCCTCGAGCACTTGCGGCACGACGTGCTCCGGGGTGACGAGGTTCACGTTGTGGCAGCCGCGCGCCTGGAGGTCGAGCATGAGCGCGGCCAGGTCCTCGGCCGGCAGCTCGACTCCCTCACCTCCCTGGCTCACGTCCCAGTTCTGGCAGAACACGCAGCGCAGGTTGCAGAAGGAGAAGAAGATGGTGCCCGACCCGTTCCATCCACGCAGGCAGTCCTCCTCGCCGAAGTGCGGAAACGCAGACGCGACGCGCGCCCGGCGTCCGGTGAAGCAGGCCGTGCCCTTGGGGACGTGCGGGGGCACGGCGTGCACGGTCCCGGCGTCGCGTGGCCCGGGGTCTTCGCCCGGCAGCGCGTGGAGTCGATCGACGCGGCAGTCGCGCGGGCACACCGTGCACGGCGCCAGCTCCGCGAGCGCCGCCTCGGCCCGACGCGCCAGCTCGCCCGTGCGAAGCAGGCGACGATAGCGCGGCTCCGGCCGTTCGGAAACGACGAACCGAGCCACGGCGGCGGGCAGTGGGTGACGATTCTCCCGCATGTCGTCAGATAGCGTGCCCCGCGCCGTCTTGCCAGTCGCGAGGTCTCCGCGCGTTGACATCGCGGAGTCCGCCTCCGTATCGTGCGCGCCCTGATGGACCGCCTCCGCGACATCGCCTCCCGCGTCTCCAACTGGGGCCGGTGGGGACCCGAGGACGAGCGCGGCACGGTGAACTTCATCACCCCGGACGTGGTCCGGCGCGCCGCCGCATGCGTGAAGCGCGGCCGAGTGTTCAGCCTGGCGCTCCCGTTCGACGGCGACGGCCCCCAGTTTGGCCAGGGGGGGCGGGTGAACCCCGTGCACCTGATGACGTCGCTGAACAACCCCATGAGCCCCGATCCCGACGGCCCGCGCTATGCCGACGATGTGATCGTGATGCCGCTCCAGTGCGCCACGCAGTGGGACAGCCTGGCGCACGTGCACTACGGCGGGCAGCTCTACAACGGCCACGCCGTGTCGACGCTCACCCCGGCGGGCGCCGCGCGCAACGGCATCGACAAGATGGCGGCCGGCATCGTCTCGCGCGGCGTCCTGCTCGACGTCGCCCGCGCCTTGGGCGAGGAACGGCTCCCGCCCGGCCGGGCGATCGGCCCCGACGATCTCGAGGCGACTGAACGAGAGCAGGGCGTGCGCGTCGAGTCGGGGGACGTGCTGCTGCTGCGGACTGGCCACATACGCACCTTCACCATCGCGCGCGACCGCGTCGCCTACATGAAGCAAATGCCCGGCCTCGGCGTGTCCTGCGTCGAGTGGCTGCACGCCCGCGAGGTCGCGGCCGTCGCCAGCGACACCAACATGGTCGAGGTCTGGCCGCCCGAGGATCCGTCCGTGCTCTTCCCCCTGCACACGCTCTGCATCCGTGACATGGGCCTCACCCTGGGCGAGATGTTCGACCTGGAAACGCTCGCCGCCGACTGCGCCCAGGACGGCGTCTGGACATTCCTCCTCACCGCCCCGCCGCTGCCCGTGACCGGCGGCGTGGGGTCGCCCATCAACCCGCTGGCGGTGAAGTAGCCTCAGCCCCGGGGAGCGCGACATGTCCGCGCGCGTCATCGAGGTCTACGAGCGTCGATCGGTCGCTTGATCGAGATGGCCGTGGTGGCCGGCGCTCATGCCAGCAGGGGGCGCGTGAAGGCGAATCTGCGCCCGTTTGTTGACCTGTCTGGGCACGCGGGTTAGCACCGCCCCAGATGAGCGAGACCGTCGCTTACAGCCAGCGTGAGGGAATCGCCGAGATCGTCCTCGACGACGGCAAGGTGAACGCGATGTCGGCCGCGTTCTTCGCCGGGCTGAATGCCGCCCTGGATCGGGCCGAGCGCGATGACAGCCGGGCGCTCGTCGTGGTGGGGCGTGCGGGCTACCTCTCGGCCGGCCTGAACATCAAGCTCCTGCCCACGCTGCCGCCCGACGACCTCCAGCGGACGCTGGTGACGTTCGGGCGCACGCTGCTGCGCGTGTGGACGTTGCCGCTGCCGAGCGTCGCCGCCGTCACGGGGCATGCCGTCGCCGGAGGGGCGCTGCTGGCCTTCGCCTGCGACCGGCGCTTCGTCGCCGACGGACCGTTTCGCATCCAGATGAACGAGACGGCGATCGGCCTCGCGCTGCCGAGCTGGGCGATCGCGATCTGCGAGTCGGTCATCCCGGTGCACTGTCACAACCAAGCGCTGCTGCACGCGAAGCCGTACACACCCGCCGAGGCACTGGCATGCGGCATGGTTGACGGCGTGGTCGCCCCGGACGGCGTGGTCGCGCGCGCCCGCGAGGCGGCGGCCGCGCTGACGGCGCTCGATCGCACGGCCTACGCCACGAGCAAGCGGCGGCTGCGCTCGCGAGCCGTGGCCTGGGGGGAGCAGCACCTCGCGGCGGAGATGCTCGGCCTGCCGCTCCGCGCCGGCTCGTGAGGGTGACGGACGGCTTCTCGCGCCCGTCGCTGCGTGCGTTCTCGCGCGGCATCCGGCGGCGCTGGGAGGACGAGCTGGCGACGCTGGTCGAGCTGCCGAGCGTGTCGGTCGAGCCGGCCCGTGCGCGCGACGTGCGGCGCACGGCGGAGACCGCGGCGAAGCTGGTCCGCACGCTCGGCGGGGACGCGGTGGTCGTGCCCACCGGCGGTCATCCGCTGGTGCACGGGCGGTTCCACCGCGACCGGCGCCTCCCCACCGTCACCGTCTACAACCACCTCGACGTCCAGCCCGCGGACGAGCCCGAGTGGCGGAGCGACCCGTTCCGCTTCACCCGCCGCGGCGACCGGTACGTCGGCCGCGGCACGACCGACGACAAGGGTCCGGCGCTCGCGGCGCTTTTCGGCGCGGCCTACGCCGTCGACCACGACGCGCGGGTGAACGTCCACGTCGTCTGGGAGCTGGAGGAGGAGATCGGCTCGCCACACTTCGAGGCAGCGATCCGCAAGCACCGGGCGACGCTCGCCACCGATGCCGTGATCGTCTCCGACACCATCTGGGTGTCGCGCAGGCAACCGGCGTGTCCGGCAGGCCTGCGCGGGCTCCAGGGCTTCCGGCTGATGCTCCGCACCGCCGCCACCGACCAGCACTCCGGCACCACGGGGGGCGTGGCGCGCAACCCGGTGGCGGAGCTGGCCGACCTCGTTGCAGCCATGCTCGATGGCCGG
The DNA here is from genome assembly GCA_046727715.1 of Thermodesulfobacteriota bacterium. Taxonomy (GTDB): domain Bacteria; phylum Desulfobacterota; class Binatia; order DP-6; family DP-6; genus CAVQLX01. Next base: position 1,654 of record JBKPDC010000151.1, on the reverse strand, counting down.
ACGGGCCGGGTGAAGATCCCGGGCTTCTACCGCGACGTCGTGCCGCCCACCCGGGGCGAGCTGGACGAGCTGCGGCGCAGCGGCTTCTCGGTGGCGCGCTTCAAGCGGGACCACGGCTTCCGCTCGCTGCGCACCACCGACCCGCTGGACGCGATGCAGCGGCTCTGGTGCCGTCCGACCCTCGAGGTGCACGGCATCGCGGGCGGCTACCAGGGACCGGGCGTGAAGACGGTCGTCCCACCAGCCGCGACGGCGATCGTCTCATGCCGCCTGGTGCCCGACATGGAGCCGGCGGGCGTCGTGCGGCTGGTACGCGACTTCGTGCGGCGGCACAACCCCGACGTCGAGGTCGCGCCCGAGCACGCGCTCGAGCCGTTCCGCGGCCACGCCACCGGCCCGCATGTCGAGGCCATCCGGGGAGCCATGCGGTTTGCCTTCGGTCGCGAGCCCGTCTTCGTGCGCGAGGGCGGGTCGATCGGCGCCGTCGTGTCGATGGAGAAGGTGCTGCGCGCCCCGGTGCACTTCCTCGGGCTCTCGCTGCCGGAGCACGGCTACCACGCACCGAACGAGTACTTCGACTGGCGGCAGGCCGAAGGCGGCATTGCGGCCTTCGCGAAGTACTTCGAGACCGTGGGTCTTCGGGGGCCCGGCCTCGGCTCCGGCCGCCCCCGGGGCGCGGGTTGACTCGGTTCCGGAGCGGCCGGAAAGGAAGAGCGATGATCGACCTCTACACGGCTCCCACCCCGAACGGGCACAAGGCCTCCATCACGCTCGAGGAGCTCGGCCTCCCGTACGAGGTGCACGTCATCAACCTCCTCGCCGGCGACCAGAAGACGCCCGAGTTCCTGCGCATCAACCCGAACGGCCGTATCCCGGCGATCATCGATCGCGACGAGGACAACTTCGCGGTCTTCGAGTCCGGCGCCATCATGATCTATCTCGCCGAGAAGGCCGGGCGCCTGCTGCCCACGGATCGGCGGGGCCGCTCCCTCGTCATGCAGTGGCTCATGTTCCAGATGGGCGGCGTCGGTCCGATGATGGGCCAGGCCAACGTCTTCTACCGCTACTTCCCGGAGAAGCTGCAGTCCGCGATCGACCGCTACCAGCACGAATCCCGGCGTCTCTTCGAGGTCCTGAGCCGCCGCCTGGCGGATCACGAGTGGCTCGCGGGCGACTACTCGATCGCCGACATCGCGAACTGGTCGTGGGTGCGTACCCACACGTGGTCGGGCGTCTCGGTGGACGGTCTCGAACCTCTCCAGCGCTGGATGGCGCAGATGGCGGCACGTCCCGCCTGCCAGCGCGGCCTCGACGTGCCGTTCCGGATGCCCGACCTGACCGAGGCGGACGCCGACGAGTTCGCGAAGAACGCGCAGACCATCCTCCAGCGGTGACGCGGCGGGCGTTGATCTCGCCGCGCGTCCCCTGCTAGGCGGCGCGCATGCGCTCGATCGAGCAGCTCTCCCGCGCCGAGCTCGCGGTGCTGGGCCGCGAGTACATGCTATTCGGCCACCTGCTGAACCGCGCCGCACTACCCCACGTGCACTTTCAAGTGGGGGCCCAGGCGCGCGAGGCCGTCGCGATCGAGGAGTGGATGGGGGCGAGCCCGATCTACACCCGGCGGATGCAACGCTGCCTCGGGTTCGCGGGCGAC
>JBKPDC010000150.1:0-7291 GCA_046727715.1 Thermodesulfobacteriota bacterium | reverse complement strand
GACACGATCGCGCTCGACCGCCGTGGCGAGTGGCTCTACTACGGTCCGGTCACCGGCGGGACGCTCTGGCGCGTGCGGTCGAGCGACCTGAACGACAGATCGCTGTCGCGCGAGGCGCTCGGCGCGCGCGTCGAGGCGTTTGCGCCGAAGCCCATCTCCGACGGCGCAAGCAGCGACGAGCAGGGACGCATCTATCTCACCGATCCGGAGCACTCCGCGGTGCTGGCGCTCGAGCCGGATCGGCGGCTGCGCACGCTCGTGAAGGATCCGAAGCTGCGCTGGCCCGACGGATTGAGCTTCGGCCCGGATGGCTGGCTCTACGTCACGTGCAGCGCGCTGCAGGATGTCCTGTTCCGGAGCGCGGCCGCGCGGCGCGCTCACGCACCGTACCAGATCTATCGTTTCAAGCCGGGCGGCACCGCCGCGCCGGGGCAGTGAGGATCACGCGTCCAGTTCGAGCAGGAGCGTCGGCACACCCGCGGTCCCCGAACGCATCGTGACGACCGTCGTGCCCGGGCGCATCCCGGGTCGCAGCTCGCTCACGTCGACCCCCGCCGCGAGGAGGACTTCCCGCCGGGCGGCCAGGTCGCGCACGCGATAGCTCACGCCGTAGAGCCGGTCGTCCCCTGCGGGACCGGGGCTCGCGGGCAGCGGACTCGCGTACTCGAGGGTGATGCCGCCGCTGCGGAAAAAGAGCAGCCGCAGACGGCGCGCCGGGAACTCGCGATCGAGCGCCAGGCGCAGGCCGACACGATCGCGCCACAGCGCGATGGCACGCTCCGGGACCGCGGTGCGCACGACGACGTGGTCGATGGCGACCGCGTCCCCCGCCTCGCTGGACCCGGGTTCCGGGTCGGTCACGACGGTGACCCCGTGCGCGGCTGGCACCGGCGGCTCACCGTCGGCGGCGACAAAGCGCAGGGCGTGCAGCCCGGGTGGGCCGGCGAAGAGGTCCACGCTGCCGCGCCCGAGTGCGAACCGCACCCCGCCGTCCGCGAGCCGCGCGCCCGGCACCCCGAGCAGCGTGGTGTAGGCCGCCACCGCGCCTGCCAGGTCGTCGGAGCCGATGCGGACGCCCGCGAGCCGCATCCGGGATCGGTACCCGGGGCGCGCTTTGCAAGCAAGCCTGCGCCGGGTAGGTTCTGCGGCCACGTCATGCGGCGGCGGTGGCTCATTGCGGCGGGGATCGCGGTCGTCGTGCTCGGGGGGGCGCTCGCCGTCGCGGTCGCCAACCTGGGCCGCTTTCTCGGTGCGCACCACCAGCAGCTCGCCGCGCGGGTCGCGCGCGAGGTCGGGCGGCCGGTCGAGTTCGACGATCTGGCGGTGTCGCTGTGGGGCGGCCCCGGCGTGCGGATCCGCGGCGTCCGCGTCGTCGAGGACCCGGCGTGGGGCGGCGGTGACCTGCTGCGCGCCGAGGAGGTATGGGTGACGGTCCGGCTGGTGCCGGCGCTCGTCGGCCGGTTCGAGATTCGGCGCGTCACGCTCCGCCGGCCCGTGCTCACGGTGATCCGCGACCAGCGCGGGCTTAACCTCGCGACGCTCGGCCGACACGCGACGCGGAAGCAGCCGCACGCGGAATCCGCCGCGCGCCGCCAGCGCCACTCGCTGGCTCTCCTGGTCGGGCTCGCCGACGTGCGCGACGGGGAGGTGCGCTATCTCGACCGGCGCCGCGAGCCCCCGCTCGAACTGGTGGTCCGGCAGCTCGCGGCGTCGGTTTCGGAGATCGCCGGCGATCGGCCGATCGGCGTGAGGCTGCGTGCCGCAATCCTCGGGGCCGAGGCAGTGAACCTCGGGGCCACGGGCAGCATCGGTCCGTTCGACGATCCACCCGTGCCGGCGCGCACGCCCCTCGACCTCCGGTGGACGCTGGACGATGCCGACGCGGCGGCGCTCGTGCATGCGACGCCGGCCTTCGACGTCGCGGTGCCGCGCGAGCTGATCGTCGCCGGACCCCTGACGGCGCGTGGGCGCCTACGGGGGCGGCTCGATGAGCTCGCCATTGAGGCTGCGCTCGACGCGTCGGCCGCCGCCGTCCGCCTGGGGACTGTGTTCAAAAAGGCGCCGGACGTCGCGCTCACCGCGGAGGTCGCGGGCGCCCGCGCGGGTGACGCGCTGGCGATCCGGCGCGGGAGGGTCGGGCTCGCCGATGCATCCTTCGACGTGGCCGGAGCGATCCATCAAGGCGACCCCACGACGGTGGACCTGGGCCTCGACTCCACTCGCGCGCCGCTGGCTGCATTCGCGAGCCTAACGCCCGCGGCCGGCACGGCGGACGTCGGCGGGACGATCGAGGCGCACCTCACCGTGCAGGGAGCACTGCACGCCCAGCAGCCACCGGCGGTCGCCGGCACGATCGCGCTGGCAAACGTGCGCGGGCGCCGGCAGCCCGACCGCGTCGGGCTGTCCGAGCTGAATACCACCGTCACGATCGCTGACGGGGTCGCGCGGATGCCGCCCAGCCGCTTCCGGGTCGGCGCGGCCGCGGTCGAAGCGGGCGGCGACTTCCGGCTCGGGGAGCGCGTGCTCACGGCCGACGGGAGGGCGACGGAGGTCTTCGGCGGCACCGTCCAAGGGCGGGTCCGCGTGGAGCTGCAGGACCCGAAGCACCCGCGCTTCGCCGTCGATGGGACCGCTCGCGGCATGGCGCTCGCACCGCTGCTGGGCGCGCGCGAGTCGCCGCTCGCGGCGCACGTCGAGGGACGTCTCGATGCCGACGTGTCGCTCGCGGGGGCCGGCGCCCGCCGCCGCGCCGTCCGGCGCTCGCTCACCGGGACCGCACGCATCGACGTGCACGACGGGGTGCTGCGCGGGGTGAAGATCGTGGACGAGGTGCTGGGCGCCGCGACGGGTGTCGATCAGGCCGCCCACCTGATCCCCGCGCGCCTGCGCAGGAAGCGCCCCGACCTGTTCGGCGGAGCCGACACGAGATTCGACGAGCTGCGCGCCACGGCCCGCATCGTCGATCGGCGCGCGACCACCGACGACCTCGTGATGCGAACCGACTCCTACACGGTCGCGGGCCGCGGAAGCGCCGACTTCGACGGCCGCATCGATCTCACCGCGACCTTCGTCGCCGGTCCCGCGCTCACGGCCGACGTGCTGGAGAGCGTCAAGGACGCCCGCTGGGTGACCAACGCGGAGCACCGTATCGAGGTGCCGTTCCGCGTCGCGGGCCGCTTCCCCGATCTGCGGCCGAAGCCGGACCCTGCGTTCGTTGCGCGTGCCGTGGGGCGCGCCCTGGAGGCGCGCGCCCGGAAGGCGCTGCGCGGCGACGCGAAGGACGACCAGCGCCCTGGCGTGGTCGACGACGCCATTCGCCGGCTCCAGCAGCTCTTCGGCCGCTGAGGCATCACACGCTCAGCCCGTCGCCGGCGAACCGGGGCGCCCGTTCGGGCTCCGCTGCAGCGCCAGGTTGACGATGCGCTGGAGCAGGCCGGGATACGACACCCCCGCCTTCTCGGCCGACTCGGCGAAGTCCTCGCCGTACGCGAGCTGCGGGTTCGGGTTGGCCTCGAGCACGTAGATCCGGTCGTCCGGGTCGAGGCGCAGGTCGATGCGCGCGTAGCCCGATAGCTCGAGCACGCGGTAGATGCGCTTGCAGAGGTTCCGGATGCGGCCGACGAGCGCGTCGGGCAGTCCCTTGGCCAGATTGGTCTTGATGCCGTGGCGCGTGCGGTACGCCGCGTCCCACTTCACCTTCTCGGTGGCGATGCGGGGCGCCTCCTCGGGTGCCTTGGTGAAGAGCAGCTCCCAGACCGGGAAGACCTGCAGCCGCGCGTTACCGAGGACGCCGACGTAGAGCTCGCGGCCGTCGATGTAGCGCTCGACGATGGCGTCGGTGCGCAGACGCTTGTGGATGAACGCGACTCGCTCGGCGAGCTTGTCGTCGTCGGAGACCAGCGACGTCTGCGCGATGCCCGCCGAGCCCTCCTTGGTGAGCGACTTGACGATGAGCGGGAAGGCGAGCCGTCGCGGCCGCCGCACGGCGCTGCCCATGCGAAAGACCGCGAACTCGGGCACCGGAATCCGGTGATAGGAGAGGAGCTTCTTCGAGATGCCCTTGTCGCGCGCCAGGATGAGGCCGCGGGGATTGCACCCGGTGTAGGGAACGCCGAGCAGCTCCAGGTAGCTGACGACGTTCTGATCGTAGATCGGCACGTCGTGGAAATCTTCCAGCAGGTTGAACACGGCGTGCGGCTGAACCTCCTTGATGGAGTTCCGGATGACGCCGAGGTCGCTGCCGACCCCGAGGCACTGTACCTCGTGGCCCAGCTCGCGCAGCGTGCTCACGACGTCGAACTCCGTCTTCCATTCCGCCTCCGAGACGTCGATGCCCTCGACGTCGTCGGGAGGAACGAGCACCTCGTCCATGAGCGCCAGCAGACGGAGCTTCTTCATAGGGCCACCCGGTGCCGCCCGCTGCGCACGAAGCGCATGAGCTGGCTCGTCAGCACGATCCCGAAGTCGAGCAGGGTCTGCGCGGCGGAGCGCGTCAGGCGGAGCCGCAGCTCCGCGGCGCGCTCGATCATGTCGTCCAGCACGAGGTCGATGGTGTAGAGATGCTCTCCGGTCAGCTCGGCAACCTTGCGCCGGAGCTGCGGCCGCGCGCTGCGGAGGAAGCTGACGGCCGTCGGATAGTCGGCGTACGCCTTCTGGGTGGAGAAGACGAGTCGCAGCGCGGCATCGTATTCGCGCAGGCTGTCGAGCCCATAGCGGGAACGTTTATCCCGGTAGTGCTCGCGCAGCGTCCCGCGGACCGCGCGCAGCGGATCGACCACCCGGCGCGCGGTGACGGCCGGTCGTTCGCCGGCCAGCTCGCGCATCAGCTCGTCCACGTACTCGAGCTTGCGCAGCGCAGGCCAGCCGGTGTAGCGCCGTCGCCAGCTCGAGTTGGGTGTGAGCCACACGGCGAACGTCTCGGCGAAGTCCTCGTCCGGGTGGCTCTGGGCGTAGTACGCTTCGAGATGGAGCACGTAGCGCTTGCTGTAGGGCTTCGGCGCGTAGTGCTGCGGATAGGGCTGCGACGTCTTGCCGAACAGCTGCTGGCGTCGCCGCCGGCGGCGCAGGCGGTAGGCGTTCTCGATGGCGTGACCGGTCTCGTGGCGCAGGATGCGCATGCACCACTCGGGCGTGCCGCCCTCGACCTCGCGCATCTGGCTGCGCTCCAGCTCCGCCAGCCGCGGATGGGCCAGGTAGAACGGGATGGCGACGCCCGGCACGCCGTCGGGCGTGTACCATTCATCCGACAGCCAGAAGTGCGGGCGGAACCCTAGGTGGCGGCGCTCGAGCTCGCGGTAGAGCTGCCGGATCCGCGGCATCACCGGCGAGCGCTCCAGTTCCAGGTGGTGGGCGAGGTCGGACAGCCGCACGTCGAGCAGCTTGTGGTCCGGCAAACGGCTCCAGGATCGGGTGATCGGGCGGCTCGGCATCGTGCTTGAGGCTGCGCGTCGCGGACCCCTATTATGACGAGGCGGTGAGCGGCTCAAACCATCCGAGGAGGCGCGCATGAAAGTGCAGGCGGCGATCTGCTGGGAGCCTCGCCGACCGCTCGAGATCGACGAGATCGACCTCGAGGGCCCCCGGGCAGGCGAGTGCCTCGTGCGGCTCGCGGCGACGGGCGTGTGCCACACCGACGCCTACACCATGAGTGGCCGCGATCCCTCGGGCCTCTTCCCCGCCGTCCTGGGTCACGAGGGCGCGGGCGTCGTCGAGGAGGTCGGCCCGGGCGTCACGTCGCTCGCGGTCGGCGACCACGTGATTCCGCTCTACATCCCAGAGTGCCGCAACTGTAGGTTCTGTCTGTCGCGCAAGACGAATCTCTGCGGCGCGATCCTCGCGACCCAGGGCCGCGGCGTCATGCCCGACGGCACCAGCCGCCTTTCCCACAACGGCCGCATGCTGCACCACTACATGGGCACGTCGACGTTCGCACGGCAGACCGTCGTGCCAGAGATCGCGCTGGCGAAGATCCGCAAGGACGCGCCCCTCGACAAGGTCTGTCTGCTCGGCTGCGGCGTCACGACCGGCATCGGGGCGGTGCTGAACACCGCGAGGGTGGAGCCGGGCTCCAGCGTCGCGGTCTTCGGCCTCGGCGGCATCGGGCTCTCCGTCGTCCAGGGCGCCGTCATGGCCGGTGCCGAGCGCATCATCGCCGTGGACACGAACGCGAAGAAGTTCACGCTGGCGCGCCAGCTCGGCGCCACCGACACCGTGAACCCCGGCGAGGTGGGCGACGTGGTGGCCGCGATCGTCGAGCTGACCGGCGGCGGCGCCGACTACACGTTCGAATGCATCGGCAACGTCGAGGTCATGGGGCAGGCGCTGGCGTGTGCGCACAAGGGCTGGGGACAGGCTGTCATCATCGGCGTGGCGGGCGCGGGCGAGGAGATCCATGCCCGGCCGTTTCTGCTGGTGACCGGACGCGCGTGGCGCGGCACGGCCTTCGGCGGCACGCGCGGCCGGACGCAGCTTCCCGGCATGGTCGACCAGTACATGAATGGTCGCATCAAGCTCGACGAGATGGTGACCGCCACCATGCCGCTGGCCGACATCAACCGCGCGTTCGACTTGATGCATGCGGGGGAGGCGATCCGCAGCGTGGTGGTCTACGGGGAGACGCGGTGAGGACGAGGCGGCGAGGGCTCACCACGTGACCGTCGAGATGCCGGCCCCGTTCGCCGACGGCGTGGCGCTGTTCAATGCGGGCCGCTTCTTCGAGGCCCACGAAGCGTTCGAAGAGCTGCTCGACGATGTCGAGGAAGACGAACGCTGGGACCTGCTCGTGGCACTGATCCAGGTGGCGGTCGGCTATCACAAGTGGACGTCAGGCCACCCGGGCGCGGCGCGCATGCTCGGCCTCGGGCTCGAGAAACTCGCCGCGTTCCCTGACGTGGCGTGGGGGATCGACGTCGGCGCGCTCCGGGCGCGCGTGGCCGAGGATCGCGCGGCCGGCGAGGGAGCCATGTCTCCCATGAGCACGTCCCCGCGTATCCTCCTGATCGAACCGCCCGCGCCCGGGTAGTCCGGACTCGACGGTCAATGGCGGGACGTACTGACGCTCGCGTCGACGTCCGCTAGTGCTCACACGATCAGATCGACGTCGGCGCTCGCCCGCCGTACGGTGTCCGGCGCGTCGAGGTCGAGCTGCCGAAAGTCGGTGGCCGCCTCGGCTCGGCGCCCGCCGCGCACCACCTCGCATCCCGCCTCGGCGAACCCGCGGGCGAGGAACGTCCCGAGGACGCCTTGAGCACCGATGACGAGCACGCGCGGGTGCGCCGCCGTGTCGGGAGGT
>JBKPDC010000149.1:0-4443 GCA_046727715.1 Thermodesulfobacteriota bacterium | reverse complement strand
GCGCTCGAGGTCCGGGCGTGACCGCCCGGCGCGGCGCGCCCGCACGCGGCTATGGCGACGGCAGCTTCTGCACGTATTCGCCCACCCGGTAAGCACCGGCGTGGCCGAGGAACTTCGCGATGTCGTCGCGCACCAGGCGCTCGCCCTCGGGCGAGTCGAAGAGCCCGCCCGCGATCGACTCCGCGGCGGCGAAGTGCAGCTCGGTGAATCCGTCCCATCCCGCGCCGTCGCCGGTCCCGAGGCGCCGCTCGACCAGGTTGGTATGGTAGCGCGTGAGCCCCGGGTGATGCGCCCGGGCGATCGGCACGTGGGTGCCGAACCAGTGCTCGACGAACGCGTCCCGGCTGAGATCCGGCCGCCGGCGCACGGGACAGAAGATCTTCACGCCGGGCGAGCGCGCGCCCGTCGCGCGCCGGCGATCCTGCGCCAGCTGTACGTGCTCGACCGTGACGTAGGCCTCGGCACCACCCAGGAACCCCGCGATGTCGCGCTCGATCGCGGCGCGGCCCGCCGGGGAGTCATAGAGTCGCTCCTCGTAGTCGGCGAGGCTGTCGAACGTCAGCTCGCCGATGCTGTCGATCGGGTCCAGGCCCGCGCCGGTGTCCTCGACCACGTTGACGACGTAGCCGCGCATCGCCGGGTGGTGCTGGAGCGCGAGGGGCACGTGGCCCCGGAGCAGCCGCTCGACGTACTCCGCGTGGGTGATGTCGGCTCGCCGCCGGCAGAGGAAGATCAGCTTGACCATGCCTGGAGCGTATCCCGATAGAGCTGCTCCGTGGCAGCGATCTCGCGGTCGAGGGTGTCGAGCGACCAGCCCTCGGTCGCAATCGGCGGGTGGACGACCACGTCCACGGTCGCGGGACGCACGATGATGCCGTGCTTGGGCAGCGCGTCGAGGGCGTTGCGGATGACGATGGGGACGATCGGCCGTCGGCTCGCCAGCGCGAGGTGGAATGCGCCCTTCTTGAACCGCCCGAGCCGGCCCGTGCTGCTGCGCGTGCCCTCGGGCGCGATCGCGATCGACAGCCCCTCGCGCAGCGCCTCCACCGCAGGCTGGAGCGCCTCGATCGCTCTCGTGCGGTTGGAGCGGTCGATGAAGACGGTGCCGGCGAGCGCGAAGAACGGACCGAAGATGGGATTCCTCCGGTTTTCCTGCTTGCTGATGCCGACGAAGTCGCGATGCAACAGCTTGCAGAGGATGAGCACGTCGATGGCGCTCTGGTGGTTGAAGATGAACACCGCGGGGCGGTGCGACCACAGGTGCGCCTCGCCGGTCACCGACAGCCGGATGCCGGCCAGCGCGGTGCCCAGCTCGCCCCACGTGGTGGCGGCGAGGTTGATCACCTGCCGCCAGCTGCCCTCGAGCACCCCGGCCGGAACCCCGAGCAGCAGTGACGGCGCGAGGCTCGCCACCGCGAGCGACGTCCGCACGACGTCGGTCACGCCGGGCAGGCCGCGCGCGCGGAACGTGCGGACGGGCCAGCCGCGACGGACGGCGATGGCGGCCAGGCGCCGGTTGGGATTGGTCGGCCGCGGCCGGCCCACCTGCTCGAGCAGCGGCAGGTCCTCGTCGCTGTCGGTGTAGAAGAAGCTCTCGCACAGATCCAGGCCGCGTGTCGCTGCGAGCCCGCGCGCCGCCTCGAGCTTGCCCTCGCCGTAGCACAGCGGCGGCTCGATTGCGCCGGTGAAGCGGCCGTCGCGCACCTCGAGCCGCGTGCACAGCACGTGCTCGATGCCGAGGTCGCGTGCCAGCGGCTCGATCTGGTAGCGTGTCGCGGACGACACCACCGCCATGGTATGCCCGCGGCGCCGGTGGGCGCGCACGATCGCGCGCGCTTCGGGGTAGACGTTCGCGGCGAGCCGGTCGGAATAGAGCCGCTCGCCGACCTCCACGAGCGCCGCCTCCTGCTCGCCCCGGAGCATCCCGGCGGCTTCGCTGACGAGACCCGAGAAGCCGAGCTGGCCGAGCTGGAAGCGCAGGCCGGCCAGGCTGGTCATCGCGAGGCCCGCGGGACCGATCCGCCCGGTCATCAGGCCGTCGAAGACGAGGGGGAACACCGAGAAGCCGGCGATCAGCGTCCGGTCGAGGTCGAAGAAGGCCGCCACCCCGGGTCCCGCCGGCCCCTCTTCGATCTCGCGGGTGATGTCGTCGTATCCGGCCAAGGCGCCGCGAGCATAGCCCCGCGGGGGGACCGCGGCCAGCCGAGTGCGCTACCATGGAGGGTCGCAGTCGGCGTAGTATCCGCCTTCGTCATGGCGCAGGCGACGCAGCAAGACGTCGGGGAGGACGTCGGCAGGCGCCGAGTCGTCTTCCTCCTCGACGCCTGTAGCGGCACCGAGCTGCGCCTCCTCCAGCAGTGGATCACCCAGCACCACGAGCCCACGGGTATCGCGTGGGACGCCATTCCGATCCCCCCGACGCGCCGGCGGAGCCGCAGCACGCACCCCGACCCGCGGCTCGAAGCCGCCCTCACCGCCGCTGACGATCCGATGCTGACGCCGCTGCGCGTGGCCTGGCTCCCGGTCGCGTCGCAGGACGGGCCGCGGCGGCGATTTTTCAAGCTCCTCCTGCTCGGTGACCCGCGTGACCCGGGACGCATGCGGCAGGCCGTCGGGGCCCATCAGACGGCGCGCTACCAGGTGGTCGCCGGCGAGGCGGCACCCGTCTCGGAGCTGCGCGAGCGCTGGCGGCGCGCCGGCGGCACCGACCGGGGCGAGACGACGGGCCTCGCCGACTTCGTCACGCGCCAGGCGGCGCTGGCGCTGGAACGTGCCGAGCGCCGCGTGCGGGGCCTGCGCTACAAGGTACCGCGTTTCGTGCGCGAGGACATTCTCGCCCGGCCCGCGTTCCGGGGCGGCATCGCGCGGCTCGCGCAGGAGATCGGGAAGCCGGAAGCGACCGTCCTCCGCGACGCCCAGCGGTACTTGAAGGAGATCGCGGCCACCCACAGCCCGTACGTCATCGACTTGACGGCCCAGCTGATTCACCTGCTCTACACCCGCGCGTACGGCGAAGCGCTGCACTACGACCGCGGCGAGCTCGAGCGCATCTATGCGCTCGCGCAGCGCTACCCGGTGGTGTTCCTGCCGTCGCACAAGTCGAACCTCGACCACCTGGTGCTGCAGTACGCGCTGCACGAGAACGGCCATCCGCCCAACCACACCGCCGGCGGCATCAACATGAACTTCTTCCCGGTGGGTCCGCTCGTACGCCGCAGCGGCGTCTTCTTCATCCGGCGCACGTTCAAGGACAACCCGGTCTACAAGTTCGTCCTCCAGAGCTACATCGACTATCTGATCGAGAAGCGCTTCACGCTCGAGTGGTACATCGAGGGCGGGCGCTCGCGCTCCGGCAAGCTGCTGCCGCCGCGCTTCGGGCTCCTCGCCAACGTCGTGGACGCCTACCGGCGCGGCAAGAGCGAGGACGTCCATCTGATCCCGGTGGCGATCGCGTACGATCAGATCCAGGACGTCGGCTCGTACACGGCCGAGCAGCATGGCGCGACGAAGCAGAAGGAGAGCTTCGGCTGGTTCGTGAAGGTGGTCCGCGGCCTCCAGACGCGCTTCGGCGACATCTACATCCGGTTCGGCAAGCCGATCTCCCTGGCTCAGCAGCTCGGGCCGCCCGACCCGCTCGCCGCCGAGCACGGGTCGCGTGACGACACGGAGGAGCAGCATCTCTCCATCCAGAAGCTCGCGTTCGAGGTGGCGGTGCGCATCAACCGCGTGACGCCGATCACCCCGACGTCGCTGGTGGCGCTGGCGCTCCTCGGCCGCGGCGGCAGCGCACTCAGCGTGCCCGAGATGGTGGTGGCGCTGCAGAACCTGGTCTACTACATCCGCCGCCGCGCTCTTCCCACCACCGTCGAGCTGGGTCTCGACTCGCCGCAGAGCGTGCAGCGCACCCTCGACGCGCTGGTCGCGAGCGGCGTCGTCACCTGCTACGCGGAGGGTCCGGAGGCGGTCTACGCCGTCGGCCCCGACCAGCACCTGACCGCAGCCTACTACCGCAACACCATCATTCACTTCTTCGTCACCGGCTCGATCGCGGAGATCGCGCTGCTGCGCGCGGGTGAGGACCACGTCGAGAAGCGCCGCGCGACCTTCTGGGACGAGGCCATGCGGCTGCGCGATCTCTTCAAGTTCGAGTTCTTCTTCTCCGAGAAGGAACGCTTCCGCGAGGAGCTGGCCGACGAGATCGCCCTGCACGACGACAAGTGGGAGTCGGCCCTCGCGCGCGGCCCCGCCGCCATCCGGGCCCTGGTGCGCTCGTTCCGCCCGTTCAACGCGCACCGCATCCTGCGACCGTTCCTGCATGCCTACCGGGTCGTCGCCGACGCGCTCAGGCTCGAGAAGCCCGACACGGCATTCGACCAGAATGCATTCCTCGGCCGCTGCATGGGTCTCGGCAAGCAATACCTGCTGCAGCGGCGCATCCGGAGC
>JBKPDC010000148.1:0-4583 GCA_046727715.1 Thermodesulfobacteriota bacterium | reverse complement strand
AGCGGCGGGGAGACGTGCGACATCCCCCAGCGTGCCCGTGGCGCACGAAGGGCACCGTCGATCGGGTCTCTCGACGCTAGCCGAGCTCGCCCAGCACCCAGGCAGCCGTGTCCTCCGGCAGGTCGGGCACCCGCCGCAGGAACTCGTGCACGTCCTCGCCCACGATGTGGCTCCCCAGGTTGCCCTGGAGGAACTCGTGGAAGCGCGTCGCCACGCGCTCGCTGAGCAGGCCGCAGCGGCGCAGCGTGGGGATCACGAAACCCTGCACCGGCCCCAGGCGTCGCACCTTCGGGAGGTCGCGCGCCAGCTCGTCGCGCTCGCGCTGCATGGTCGCGAACAGCTCGGCCACGTCGATGCCCGCCTCCTGCCAGCTCTCGAGCAGCGCCATGAAGAGACCCTGTTGGTTGCGATTGTCCACCACGGTCTGTGCCGCCTCGAGCGCGAAATCCTCCAGCTCCGCGCGCTCGGCCTTCGACAGCAGCGGGACGCAGCGCTCCACGTACTGCACCCCATACGCGTGGTGTCGTGATTCGTCGCGTGCGACGTACGTGAGGATGTCCTTCAGGAGCGGCTCTTCGGTGAGCACCCGCATCTCGCGGAAGCTGTACAGCGCGAGGCCCTCGACCACGATCTGCATGCCGACCAGCTTCTTCAACCAGTCGCCGGTCTCGAGCGTGGCGTCGAGGATGCGTTTCAGCGGCTCGGCGATCGGCCGCAGGCCGTCGAGCTTCTCGAGATAGCGCGCGAACACCTCGACGTGCCGCGCTTCGTCCATCGTCTGCGTGGCGGCGTAGAACTTGGCGTCGGTGTGCGGCACCGCGTTCACCAGCTGCGCCGCCACCATGAGGGCGCCCTGCTCGCCGTGCAGGAAGTTGCTCAGCCGGAACGCCGCGGTGCGCCGCGTGAGCTCGAAGCGTGTCTCCTCGGGCAGACGCTGCCAGTAGGAGTTGCGCTCGATGGGGACGGCGCCGCCGCCGACGGGCGTGGTGGCGAACTTCTTGAGATCGATCGGCCGGTCCCAGTCGATGTCGCGTTCCGCCACCCACTGGGCCTCCGCGGCCTTCACGTACAGCCGGCGCAGCTCCTCGACCTCGGAGCCGTAGTTCCACTGGTAGACCACCTTCATGGCCGTTCGGAGGTCTGGCTCCTGCGTGCCGGTGCTGAGGCCGAACTCGTTCATCGGGTTGCTCCTCTCGTGGTGCGCGTGCGCGGCGCGGGGGATGGCTCGGCCTCGGGGTCGCCGGCCAGGTGGAGCATGCGCTGGATGGCAGCGATGGCGTCGTCGGTGCGGCCGGCATCGAGGGCGGCGAGCCCGGCATCGATCACGGGCACGATGCGCCCGGGATCGCGGCGCAGCCGCCTGCGCGTTTCCGCCAGGGGCGGCGACGCGAGGAAGTCGCGCGTGCGGCGGGCCAACATGCGCCAGATGCGGTTGCCCGACATGTCGGCCAGCAGCACGATGAGCTCGCGCCACGAAGCGTAGCGTGCCTCGCGTTCGCGGGCCTCGTCGGCGATCTGGTCGCGCAGCCGGCGCAGCTCGGCGAGATGCGCGGGGCGGCGGCGTGCGATGGCGAGGCGAGCCAGCTCGAGCAGCAACGGACGCATCACATCGCCCAGGTCCGCCATGAGCGCGGTGTCGACGCGACCGCCGTGGAAGATCATCGGACCGAGCAGATCGAGCGACGCCTCGACGAGTGGCCGCACGGTGACCCCGTCGCCCTGACGGACGCTCACCAGGCCGAGGCCCTCGAGCACCTTGATGGCCTCGCGCACCGAGGTGCGATTCACCCGGAACTCGGCCGCCAGCTCGCGCTCGGGCGGCAGCTTGCGCCCGGCGGGGAAGCGGCCGTCCAGGATCGCATCGCGCAGCTGCTCGGCCACCGCCTCATGCAGGCGGCGGCGCTGTGGGGGGCGGAAGGGGACGACGCGCTGGCTGGCCACGGTCGTCCAGCTATCCAATGGCCCAACCAATTTGTCAATGGTCGCGAGGCGCACGGCCCTTGGCCGTCCTCAGATGATCAGCCCGGCGTGGCGGAGCAGGGCCGAGGCCTTCTCCTCGTCGTCGGCGTCGACCAGCAGCTCGGTGCCCCCGACCAGGGGCACCAGCAGCGCGTGCTCGTTGCGCACGACGTACTCCACGCCGGCGGCGTCGAGGATCGAGCGCGCCAGCGCGACATCGGCGGCGGTGACATTGGCGAGGAGAGGGCGCAGCACGCGCCACCCCTACCTTGCCGCGTGCCTGCCGTCGACCATTGACGGGGCGGGGACGCGCGAGTACGTCGTTCTGCGTCGTGCGCGCCCCGCATGCCGGACGGTCCGCGTCCTCGATGGGACCGCTGCTCGGCCTGGGTACCGCCGCGGGGGTCCTCCTGCTCGGCTACCTGGTGCGGCGGCAGCTCGGCATGGAGCTGTCCCCCGCCGGCATCCAGGAGGCAGTGGCGCGCCTCGGCTGGTACGGTCCGCTCGTGTTCTTCGGCCTCGTGATGTTCCGCCAGTTTCTCGTCATCCCGTCGTGGCTCATCCTCCCGGTGGGGGGCCTCTGCTTCGGCACGGCGCTGGGCACCGCGCTCGGCGGCGGCGCGCTGGCGGTCTCGGGCTGCATGAAGTTCGGCCTGGCCCGGTGGGCGGGCCGGGCGTGGTTCCGCGCGCACTTCGGCGACCAGTTCCAGCGTTTCGAGCGCCATGTGGATCGCCTGGGCCCCGTGGTGATCGGCCTGTCCACGGCGCACCCGCTCGGCGTCCTCGCGCCGTTCCACTGGGGCGCCGGGCTGTCGTCCATCCGGTTCGTGCCGTTCGCCGTTGCCATCGTGCTCGGCGCGCCCGTGCGCGCCTTCGCCTTCTCGGCGCTCGGGGCGGCCGTCGTCGACCCGGCCACACCCGAGTTCCGCGCGCTCTGCCTCGCGCTCTGCGCGGTCGTGCTGCTCCCGCTGGCGATTCCCGGCGTCCGCCGCCGCCTCTGGGGCCCCTGAACCCCCCGTGCGCGCCCGGCAGGTGCGCGCTATCCTCGCGGCATGTCGGCCCGCAGCTTCCGGCCCTCGCGGCGGCGGAAGGGACCGCCGCCCGACGTCGACGCGCTCGTGCGTGAGGCGAAGGAAGCGGCGCGCGCGCGGCAGCAGGGCTACCGCGAGCGCTCGCTCGCGCTGCACGGGTGGATCTGCGGCAAGTGTGCGCGCGAGTTCGACGCCTCGAACCTCCACCTGCTCACCGTCCACCACCGCGACGGCAACCACCACAACAACCCGCCGGACGGCAGCAACTGGGAGAACCTCTGCGTCTACTGTCACGACGACGAGCACAGCCGCGAGGTGCTGGCCGAGTACCTGTCACGCAAGGACGACTGAGCCGCTACCGACCCCCGGTCCGCGCCGCGAGCGCGCTCGCGCAGAGCACGACCAGGCCGATCCACGCCAGGTCCGCCAGCAGCAGGTGCACCAGCTGCACCGGCACCGGTGCGAGCCACCACATGTTCACCAGGCCGACGGCCAGGTTGAGCCCGAAGACGCCGACCACGGCACGCGCGGCGAGCTGCACGGCAGGCGGACGCCGGCCGCGCGCGGCGTATCCCGCCGCCGCCAGCACGAGTCCGCCGACGATGAGCGCCAGCACCGGGTGCCACACGCGCAAGCGGAGGAAGACGTGCGCCGAGTCGGAGAAGGTCTGCGCCTTGCCCTCGGCGAACGAAGCCGCCGGAAACAGCGTGTCGCCGAGCGCGGTGACCGCGCCGCTCACCCCGAGCACCAGCATGCCGGTGAGCGCGACACCGAGCGTACCCGCGAGCGCGCCCGCGCCGCGCAGACGCGGCCGCTCGTCGGACGTCGCCCACCACGCGGTGAGCGCCACGGCGCCGAGCAGGAGGAAGGTGTTCACGAGGTGCCCGGCCATCCACCAGGCACGGGCGGTCGAGGCATCGTGGGCGACCAGCTCGAGCAGCACGAGGCCGGCGCCGATGAGCGCTTCCAGCACCATGAGCACCAGCGCGACGGCGGAGCTCCGGCGGACGAGATGCCCGCGCGGGAAGCGGCGGGCGCCGAGCACCAGCCCCACCACCAGCAGCAGGGCGAGGCCGCTGGTGACGCGATGGCCGAGCTCGATGAGCGTCGCCATGGACGGCGAACGCGGCACGACCTCGCCATTGCACAGCGGCCAGTGGCTGCCGCACCCGGCACCCGACCCGGTGGCGCGTACGAACGCCCCCCAGAGGATCACGCCCAGGTTGGCGGCGAGCGTCGCCCAGGCGAACGTCGCGTAGCGCGGCGCGCGCGCTTCGGAGGTCCGGAGCGCCTCCAGGGTGGTGTCCACGGGCGGAGGGTAGCCGGTTCCCCCCGGGACGCAACGTCGCCCGCGCACCCCGCAAGGCACATCGCCCGCGACGGATAGCACGCGCTCGCGCGTTCAACGGGATGAGCCGGACACACACGATCCGGCACGCCGAAAGGAGATGGTTCGATGCAGGTCACACGTTGGATTGGCGCCGCCCTGGCACTCGCGGGCGCGACCGTCGTCGGGGCGCAGAACGTCGCGAACAAACCCACGCAGGAGCAGCGCGCGGCCGCGCGCGCCCAGGCGTTTGCCCAGGCCGACGC
>JBKPDC010000147.1:0-7964 GCA_046727715.1 Thermodesulfobacteriota bacterium | reverse complement strand
GGTAGCGAAGGTCGGATCGAGGTGACCCGGCGTGCGCGCGCCGGCGGGCATCCCGGTGGACGTCACCGTCAGGAACACCACCAGCGTGAGGAACCCGCGCCGCCCCCGGACGGGTTCCCGGAGCTGCCTCTCCCCGGAACTCAACCGGGGTCGAGCTTACCCCCAGGGCCGGTTGCGAGGCAATCGAAGTTCCACCCCTTTTTCACCTCCAAGCGCGGCCCGAGAAACTCGTCGACGAAGCGGCGATGCTCGGGATGGGCGCGATAGGAATCGATCTCGCGCACCGACCCGAACCGGACGACGATGACGAGGTCCCACGATTTCTCGGACTCGGCATCGGCGGGCGCGCCCGCGCTGACGCCGAGCACGCCAGGCACCGCCGGCAGCACGGCCAGCGCGCGGTCGATGATCTCGCGGCGGCCGCGCGGTGTCGCGTGTTCCGCCTTGAGCTTCAACAGGTGAATGCGCTCGATCATTCGGCTTCTCCT
This sequence comes from Thermodesulfobacteriota bacterium, assembly GCA_046727715.1. Lineage (GTDB taxonomy): Bacteria > Desulfobacterota > Binatia > DP-6 > DP-6 > CAVQLX01. Next base: position 7,476 of record JBKPDC010000147.1, on the reverse strand, counting down.
CGGGCTCTCCTTCTAGAGCCCTCCTCGCGGCGGTCCACCGAGTCGCGGCTCCACGGTGAGGGTGCGGAGTCGACGCATGGCGCCGCGCGACGGTCGGGTCGTCGAGGTGGTCGGTATTCTGGCGCATCTTCTGCTATGACACCGCTCCAAAATGCGCGAGCACGAGTTCAGCATCGAGCTGCCTGCCTCGGCGGCGCGGCTCTGGGCCCTCTTCCAGCGCTATGACCTCTGGAAAGAGTACGCGCCCGCGGTGCTCGACGTCGAGATCCTCTGGCCTGGCGACGCCGACGGCAACGGGCTTCTGCGTAAGGTGGTCTATCCCCTCCCCTTCGGCCGCCGCGGCGAGTCGTTCGAGCTGGTCCGGAACGTCCGGCCGGGACTGGGCTACGACTACGTCATGCTGCGCTCGGGGCTCTCGGGGTCGGTTGCGCTCGAGCCACAGGGCCAGAATCGTACGCGGCTGCGGTTTCGCGAGCGCTTCCACATGCGCACGCCCGTGCTGCGCTGGTTCGAGGGCCCCATCTACCGCTTCATCAACAAGAAGAACGAGCAGTCGATGCGCGGCGCCGCCGCATGGCTCGCGCGGCACCCGGAGTTTCGCGCGGATTTGGTCGAGTAGGCCTCTCCCTCCGGTAGGGCTGCAGGGGAACCCCTGCGTGTTACGCCAAGCGCATCGCGACCACCTTCAACCCGGGAATGTCCACCATCACGGCGACCTCAAGGCGGCCGCTGCGGCCGCCAGGCGATGGCGGCCTCACCTGCCCCCGGCCGTCAATCTCGAGTCGGTCTCTTGGTCCGACCCCTTGATCGGCTCGCGCCGGCGCGCATAAGCGAGGGTCATGCACCCGCGGTCGTGGCTCGCCGGGTTCGCGCTATTGCTCGTGGCCGGGGTGGCTCTTGCCGGCGATCTCACCGTCCGCCAGCGGACGACGACGACCGGAGGCGGGCGCTCCCTGGCCCGCGAGGAGACGCAGTACGCGCACGGCGACCTGCTGGTCATCGACGGGCCGGACACCCGGACCATCGTCGACGTCGCTGCGAAGACCATGACCGTCGCCGACAAGCAGAAGAAGAGCTTCTTCGTGATGACCTTCGACGACATGCGCCGGCAAGCTGAGGCCGTCCAGGCGCGCGCGAACAAGATGCCCCCCGACGTGAAGAAGATGCTCGACGAGATGCTCGGGGCGGGCGCGACGGTCACGCTCAAGCCGACCGGCAAGCACGACACGATCGCGGGCTACGTCGCCCACGAGTACACGCTGTCCGGCGGTCCGTTCCGCGGGAGCATCTGGACGACGGATGCGATTACCCTGCCCGAGGGCGTGCGCAAGTGGCGCGAGCTGTCGGCCGCGGCGACGGCACCGGCGGGACCGGCTCGGCCCCTGGCGCAAGCGCTCGCGCAGGTGAAGGGCGTGCCGCTGCGTATCGGCATGGCGGCCACGCTGGGGCAAGGCAGCGTCACGACCGCGACCGAGGTGCTCGAGATGAGCACGAAGGAACCGCCAGCGGACGTGCTCACCGTGCCGCCCGGCTTCGCGAACGCGCCGGCGCCGCCGCTCGAGTAGTTAGGTCGAGTCGGCCAGGGCCCGCGCCCGCAGCGCGAGCCCGGTGGCGACCGTGGTCAGCTCCTCGCCGCCGCGCAGCCGCTCCGCGCCGAAGCGGTCGGCGAACACCCGTCGGACCGCGGGGACGAACGACGACCCGCCCGTCAGGAACACCGTGGCGACGTCGCGCGACACGACGCCGCTCGCGGCCAGCAATCCATTGACGCACGCGGCGATGGCGTCCACCTCGGCCGCGATCCAGCGCTCGAAGTCGCCGCGCGGCACACGGGCGGCGAGGTCGATCGGGGGCGAGGCGAACGCGAACGCGGCGGTCTCGGCAGCGGAGAGCGCCCGCTTCGTGCGTTCGATCGCGCCGTGCAGCGCGAACCCGAGGTCGTCCTCCACCAAATGCGCGAGCGCCTGGATCTTTTCCGGCTCGAGCGCCTCGTGGCGCAGCTTCCGCAGCAGCTCGCCGGTCTCGCGCGACTTGAGGAACGACAGCTGCTCCCAGCGCTCGACGCGGTCATAGAGCCACAGCGGCACCGGCAGCACCTGGCCGAACGCCGTACGACGCTCGGAGCCGAGCCCAAGCCCCGGGGCGGCGACGTGCCGGATCACGCGCGCGTCGAAGGCGTCGCCGGCGAGCGCCACGCCGTCCACGCCGAGAATCGTGCTGCTCGCGGCACCGAGCCGGACGAGCGTGAAGTCGCTGGTGCCGCCGCCGAAGTCGCCGATCAGGACCAGCTCCTCGTGGTCGAGACGCTGCTGGTAGCCGTATGCCGCCGCCACGGGCTCCAGCTCGAACGTCACCGGCCCGAACCCTGCCTGGCGCAGGGCCGCCGCGAGCCGCCCGACGGCCAACGCGCCATCTCCGGGCTCGCGCGTGCCGGCGAAGCGCACCGGACGGCCGACGACCACCGCGGGCGCTCCGCCGGCGTCGAGCTGCTGCTCGGCCGCCCCGCGCAGCGCGCGCAGGATGACGGCGATCAGGTCCTCGAGCCGATACTGGCGGCCGAAGAGGCTGGTCGTCGTGAAGAGCTGGCTCGCGAGGTGCGCCTTGATGGATTGGATGAGCCGTCCGCGCCCCCCGGTCTCGATCCAGCTGCGGACGGCCGCCACACCGGCCGTGATGCGCGGCGGCAGTCCGTCGTCACCCGGCTCCTCGGGATCCACGTGCAGGATCGAGCGGAACGTCGCGTCCGCACCGAACATGGCAAGGCGCGGCGGCGCGCCGGCGGGCGCCACCGCGATCGCGCTGTTGGTCGTGCCGAAGTCGAGCCCGAGCATCCTCACGGACGCCGCGTCCACTCCCGCATGATGCGCGGCTTCGGCCCGGCCCAGCTCTCGTCCGCCTTCACGAAGAAGAACGGCACCTCGCGGTGCAGGCGGAACCGCCAGCCATCGGCGGTGCGCACGTACTCGTCCTCGTAGTAGCCAGCCGCCACGAACGCGACGCCGCCCATGTCGCCAACGGCGTCGAAGCTCGAGCGCCCGTAGGCGCGGTCGGGACCGTCGAAGGTGATCGCCAGGTTGTGGACGAAGTGCATGCACGACTCGAAGCGCGGCCAGAGCTGGCGCAGGTACGCCGCCACGGCGGCATGGCCGCGATGGGCACGCGATCCGTCGGGGCTGTTGTCCCAGACGACGTCCGGATGGCAGAGCGCGAGGAATGCCTGCACGTCGGCCTCGGCGTGGCTCGCGTGGCCGCGGTCGTGGACGAAGCAGTACTGCGCGTGCAGGTCGCGGATCGCCTCCCGATCCTCGAGACGGCGGAGCGCGGCGCGGAGATCGTCGTCGGTCGGCATCGGCCGACTCTAGAACCGCCGTCGCCGGCGTGGCAATCAGCGTTCCCGAACGAGGATGTGCGCCGCGCACACGCTGCCGCCGCCCATCATGTGACACAGCCCGGCGCGGGCGTTGGGCACCTGGCGCGTGCCCGCCTCGCCGCGCAGCTGGAGCGTGGTCTCCCAGATCTGGGCCAGGCCGGTCGGCCCGCCGGGATGGCCGCGGGCGATCAACCCGCCGTCCGTGGAGAACGGCACCGCGCCGCCCGGACCGAAGCGACCCTCCTCGATGCACTTCTCCGCCTCGCCCTCGCGGCAGAACCCGAGCAGCTCGTAGTATTCGAGCTCCTCGATGACGAACGCGTCGTGGACCTGGACCAGCTGGATGTCCTCGGGGCCGAAGCCCGCCTGCTCGTAGAGATCCTTCGCCGCGTCGCGGCTCATCTGCGCCGGCCCCACCACGGGCCCCATGAAGAGGTGGCCGCGTTCGTAGACCTCGGAGCCCAGGTGCGAGGCGGCGATGCGAACGACCGGCCGATCGGGTTGGAACTTCTTCGCCAGGTCGGCTCGGCAGAGGACCGCGGCCGCAGCGCCGTCGCCGATGGGGCACGACATCATCGCCGTCAGCGGCCACGACACCATGCGTGCCTGGAGCACCTTCTCGACGGTGACGGGCTCCTTCGCCTGGCGCTGGCTCATCGGATTGAGCGCGCCGTAGTTCCAGTTCTTGGCGGCGATGGCGGCGAGGTGCTCGGGCGTGGTGCCGCGCTCGTGCATGCGCCGTGTGGCCCACATGGCGAAGAACGCCGCCGGCAGGATGGCCTCGTCCATGTCCTGCGGATTCGGGGCTGACCCCATCACCATGGTCATCTTGTCGAAGCCGACCACGAGCACCGTGTCGTAGTGTCCGCCGGCGATCGCCAGGTAGGCCTCGCGCAGGGCGCAGGTCCCGGTGGCAGACGCGTTCTCGACGCGCTGGACCGGCACGCCCGTCATGCCGATCTCCTTCACCATGCGTACACCCGCCATAGGCGGCAGAAAGAGCTGGCCGACGTAGACCGCGTCGATGTCGTTGAAGCTGATGCCGGCATCGTCGAGCGCGGCGAGGCCGGCATCGCGGCCCATGATGCTGTGGTGGATGTCGGGGTAGAGCCCGAAGCGGATCATCCCCACACCGAGGATCGCGACCTTCTCCATCTGCTCAGCTCTCCGCCGGCCGGAACCGGATGATGACGACGTCTTTCCCGTTCTCCTCCCGCAGTGAATCCAGCTCCCCGACGAGCGGCATGCCGACACAGAACTGCTCCTGCCTGCCGGCGAGCGGCACCTGGAGCCGCGGTCCTTCCGGCAGGTCGACCTGCCCGACGCCGTAGCCCTCCATGTGCTCGACGCGCATGGAGCCGAAGAGCGGCATGTGGACGAAGGTGAAGCTGTAGAGCGTGCCGCGCGCCGGGACCTTCGCCTCCACAGTGCGGCGCGAGAGGCACTTCGCGCAGACGAGGCGCTGCGGAAAGAAGTACTCGCCGCAGTCCTGGCAGCGCGTGCACAGCACGTCCGGTGCGGCGGTGGGATCATCGGGGACGGTGAAGTACCCGGCTTTCATCGGTACGCGAGGACGGATGTCGGCCATGGCGGGCGGCGAGAGTGGCACGCGGGGGGCGCGGAAGTCCAGGGTTGCCGGCCATGGGGCACCGCGATAGCCGGCTCCAATGGCGTACCCACCCGAGTACGAGGCCGTCCACGCCCGCTGGTATGACGGCTCCTACGCGTCGCGCAGCGCCGACGCGACGTTCTACCGAGACCTCGCCCGCGAGACCGGCGGACCCGTCCTCGAGCTCGGCTGCGGGACCGGCCGTGTGCTCCTCCCGATCGCGCAGGAAGGCATCTCCTGCGTGGGCCTCGACACCTCACCGGCGATGCTGGACGCGCTCCGCGCCAAGCACCCACCGCCGTCCCTGCACCTCGTCGTCGCGCCGATGCAGGACTTCGACCTCGGCCCGCAGCGCTTCCGTCTCATCTACTCGGCGTTCCGGCCCCTCCAGCATCTCTACACGGTGGAGGATCAGCTCGCCTGCCTCGCCTGCGTCCGGCGCCACCTGACGCCGGACGGACTCTTCGCATTCGACGTCTTCCAGCCAGACCTCGGTCGCCTGGCCCGCGCCGAGGAGCCCGAGTACGAAGAGGATCGCTTCTACGTCGGCGACGACGAGATCGTCCGCCTGGCAAGCATCTGGCGCGACGTCGCCACCCAGACGCAGGAGGTCACCATGCGCTTCGAGCGGCGGCGCGACGGCGTGGTCGTCGGGTCGGAGATCGAGCGCTTCCGCATGCGCTGGTACCACCGCTACGAGCTCGAGCACCTCCTCGCGCGTGCCGGGTTCGAGGTCGTCGCCCTCTACGGCGACTTCGATCGCCGGCCGTTCGATCGCGACGCCAAGGAGATGGTTTTCGTCGTCCGCGTCTCGGCCTGAGTCGCACGGTCAGCCGACGTCCGCTCGCGCTTCCAGGAAGCGGAGGTTCGCCCGCTGCAGTCGATCGCTCAGGATGCGCGAGAGGTTGAGCAGGACGCGGGACGCGATGCGCGGATAGCGCCGCTGGATGCGCTGGAGGAAGCGCTCGTCCACTGCGAGCGCTTCCACGTCGCTGGCCGCGACGACATCGGCGGAGCGCTCGTTGCCGCCGCGCACGAGGCCCATCTCCCCGAACACGTCGCCGCGCTGCATCTCGGCGATCCGCTGTCGATCCCGCCCGGTGCCGATCCAGACGTCGGCGAGCCCCTGGATGATGACGTACATCTCGTCCCCGCGCTCGCCCTGCCGCACGATCGTCTCCCCGGGCCTGAAGCGCTTCAGGTCGCCCATCAGGGTCACGACGCGCGCCTGCGACGGCCGCAAGCCGGCGAAGAGCGGGATCGTCCGGGCGGGATCCTCGCCGAGCCTCACCCCCAGCAGATCCCACAGGGTGATGATCTTCACGGAGGAAAGCAGCGCCGGCAGCAGCACCAGGTTGGCTCCCAGCGCGGTCACCATGGTCATGCTCGAGAGACGCCCGAAGTCCTGGATGGGGATGAAGCTCGAGAAGGCGAAGGTGAGGAACCCCAGGGCGAGTGCCACGGTGGTGTAGATGATCGGTGCACCCACGCGGCGGAGCGTGCGCCCGATGGCGGCGCGCTGATCGGTCTCGCCGTGCAGCTCAAGGTTGAGGCGCGCCATGTAGTGGATCGTCGAGTCGATGGCGATGCCGAGCGCGATGGCGGCGATCAGACTGGTGCCGAGGTTGAGATCGATGCCGAGCCAGCCCATCATGCCGAAGAAGATCACGATCGGGACCACGTTTGGCAGGATGGCCAGGAAGCCGATGCGGAGCGACAGAAACATGAGAGCGAGGACGACGAAGATCACGACGAGCGCCAGCGCCAGGCTCTTCACCTGTCCGGCCACGATCTCGGACTGGGTCCCGCTGAGCAGCACGAGGTTGCCGGTCAGGTACACGCGGAGCTCGGCCGGGAAGCGGTGGGCGACGTACTCGCGAATCCGGGCCAGCGTCTGCTCGACGGCGCGCGACCCCGACAAGGTGGTGCGGACCAGGATGCTCGCCTTGTCGAAGTCGCCCGTGACCACGCCGGAGAACGTCTCCGGACTCTGCGCCACCAGCTTCAGCACCGGTTCCAGCTGCGCGGGGTCTTCCCAGAACGTGCGCGGCTTCTCCGCCGGCGCGATGTCGCCGCGCTCGGTCACCACAAGGTCGCCGCCGGTGCTCGCCGTCAGCCCCGATTCGAGCAGCTCCAGATAGTCGACGATCGAGATCGAGGAGCTGATGCCGGGAAGCGTCCGCAGGTACTGCTGCAGGTCCTTCAGTAGCCACAGGTTGATCCAGCGCTTGAGCGCCCCGGACTCGGGCCCCTCGACGACCACGTAGAACGGATTCGAGCCCACGATCTCCCGGTTGATGATCTCGTTCGCCTGCCGGACCTCGGAGCGCTTGCTGAAGTAGTTCAGGAAATCGGAGTCCACCTCGATGCGGCGCATGCCGAGGAACGCGAAGCCCACGAGGCCCGCCGCGATCCACCAGATGGGGCGTGGAGAGCAGGCGACCAGCTGCGCCAGCCGTCCAAGCAGCCCGCTCAGCGCCGGCGACCCGTCACGGGC
>JBKPDC010000146.1:0-11829 GCA_046727715.1 Thermodesulfobacteriota bacterium | reverse complement strand
GGTCTCGTGGGGGTTGAAGCTCACCGTCACCACGCGGAACTCGCGGCCGATGTCGAAGGGAAGCGCCCGCAGCGCGCTCACCACGCCGTTCAGGACCAGGGTGCACAGCATGGGGCACTCGTAGTACGCGGGCACCAGGACCACGGGCTTGTCGCCGACGTAGTCGCGCAGCGTCACGGTGCGCCCGGTCTCGTCGCGGAAGGGCAGGTCGAGCGGCGCCTGCGCCCCGAGCCGCTGGTCGAAGCCTACGTCGCGCAGGATCTGAGGTCGCTGGGCGTCGGCGTGCGCGGTACCGGGAAGTGCGGCCACGACCAGGAGCGTGAGAACCCCAGTGAGACGGGTCATCTCGTACCACTCCCGCGCCGCTCGGCGAGCAGCTGCATCGCGCGATTTATCGGGATGTGCACCGTCCCCGCCGACCGATCCACCCAGCCGAAGCCGTCGAGCTGCTGCTGCTCGGTGGCCCGCAGGCGGGCGATGTCGGCGGCGGGATCGACCTGCAGGCGTGGCTCGGGCGGCTCCTGCGGCCCGTAGCCGGCGAGCGGGCTCGCCGGCGGGCTCTCTGCGGCCAGCCGGCGATCGTACCGTCCCAGCAGGAGCCACATCGTCGCCGCGGAGAAGACCAGCACCGCGAAGATGCCGGCGCCCCAGCGCACCACGGTCGCGGCGCTGACGTCGCGGCGTTCGTGGCCGGTGCTGGGAGTGGGCTCGTCGACCGCGCTCATGACAGCACCGGATTCACGGGATCCCGCAGCGGCAGGAGCGGGTACCCCTCGAGCTGGCGCACGAAGAGCCAGATCCAGATCCCTCCCACGGCGACCACCGCCGCGAGGTCCAGGAGGTGTACCGTGAAATGGCGCGGGTCCCAGGCGGGGGTGACCAGCCAGAACACGTCGACGAAGCGCATCAAGAGCATCAGCAGGGCGACGAACGCGATGCTCGCCGGGCGCTGCTTCAGCCGTCGCGACAGCAGCAGGACGAACGGCAGGGCGAAGTGGAAGAGGATGATCGCGATGGCCAGCCACTGCCATCCCCCCCGCGTCCGCGCCAGGTACCAGGTGATCTCCTCCGGCAGGTTACCGGACCAGATGATGAGGAACTGGGAGAACTGGAAGTATGCCCACAGCATCACGAAGGCGAGCATCAGCTTGCCGAGGTCGCTCAGCTGGTCGGATGAGATCAGCCCCTTGAGCGGCGGGTGTGCCGACAGGAGCGCGGCGACCGGGATCACGAGGGCGAAGGCGGTGAGCGCGCTGCCGCCCATGAACAGGATGCCGTAGATGGTGGAGAACCAGTGCGGCTCGAGCGACATCGCCCAGTCGATGGCGGCGAATGTCATCGTGAGGCCGAGCACGACGAGCCCGCCGCGCGACAGCAGCTCGAGACGCTCGCCGGGTTTCGGGTCGAAGCTCTCGTCCTGCCGCAGCGACCAGCGCCACAGCGCGCGCACGACGAGCGTCCAGACGAGGAAGTAGAACGCCGCGCGCCCCAGGAAGAACGGGACGTTCAGGTAGAGCTCCTTGTGCTGCAGGAGCGGGTCGTGGGCGACGAGCTCGGGCCGGGCCCACTCGTAGAGCGTGCGCAGCCCCAGCGCGATGGGGACGAACAGCAGCGCCATCACGGGCAGGGTGCGCGCGCCGGACTCGAGCAGCCGGCGGATCGCGACCCCCCAGGCGCCTCCCGTGACGTGCTGGATCATCAGCAGCGCGAGGCACCCGAGTGCCCCGCCCACCCAGAAGAGGTAGGCGACGAGGTAGCTGCGCAGGAGCTGCGTGGGATCGGCGAAGCCGACGAGCGCGCAGACCAGGAGCGCGGCGGCGCCCACGCCGATCGCGATGCGCTGCACGCGGTACAACGGATGGTCTTCCGGGAGGACGAGCGTCGGAGTCCCGTTCATGTCAGTGCTGATCGGTGGCGAGCCGCGCCCGCTCGGCGTCGGGGACGTCGGCCAGCGTCGCGCCCTGGCTCAGCTGGAGCGCCCGGATGTACAGCGTGATCGCCCAGCGGTCGCCGACGGGGACCTGCTGTGCGTAGTTGGGCATCACGCCGAAGCCGTTGGTGATGGTGTCGAAGAAGTAGCCGTCGGCCTCCTGGCGCAGTCGCTCGATGTGGAACGACGGCGGCCGGCGATAGCCCCGCAGGACGATCATGCCCTGCCCGGTGCCGACGCGGTCGTGACACGGGGAGCAGAAGATGTCGTAGCGCTCGCGGCCGCGTGCCAGGACGGACGTCGTCGCGGCGACCGGGGCCTGCTTGACGAGCTGTCCGCTCTCCTTGCCGGTGAGGTAGGCCGTGACCTCGACCGGCGCGCCCGCCGTGACCGTGCCGGGGATCAGCGGCCGGCCGCCGCGGTCGTCGGGAAAGAACGGATTCGCCGCTTGCGCTTTGATCTTGGGCTGGTTGTGCATGTCCTGGCGGCAGGCGGCGGCGCACGCCGCCACCAGCAGTGCCGCGAGCAGCGCCCGGCGCATCAGTGGTCCACCTCCGACACCTGGCGCGGAATCAATCGCTCGAGGAAGCGGCGGGTCTCCTCCCGGTCGAAGAGCGGGTCGTCGGCCTCGATGCAGAGGAAGAAACGGTCGCGCGACGAGAGCGCAAAGCGTGGGACGTTGAACACGGGATGGTAGGGCATGGGCAGCCCGCTGAGCGCGAGCATGCCGAGGACCGCCATGAGCGCGGCGCCCAGCACCGTGCACTCGAAGATGACGGGGATGAACGAGGGCCAGCTGTTGAGCGGGCGGCCGCCGACGTTGATCGGGTAGTCGATGACCGAGGTCCAGTAGCAGAGGAGGAAGCCTCCCAGGCCGCCGAGGATGCCCCCCAGCAGCACGAGCAGTGGCAGCCGGCTGTGATGGCCCTCGAGCAGCTCGCCGAGCTCCTCCACCGGCACCGGCGAGTAGGCGTCCATGTGGCGGTAGCCCGACTCGTGCGCGGTACGGGCGGCGTGCACCAATTCGTCGAGCTCGACGAACTCGGCCATGAGGCCGTGGATCGGCGGCCGTCTCCTCATGCCGCCGGCTCCTCCTCGACCCGTGCCTCGGGGAGCATGGTTCGCATCTCGAAGATCGAGATCATCGGCAGGAAGCGGATGAAGAGGAAGAACAGGGTGAGGAAGAGTCCGATCGTGCCGAGAAACATGCCCCAGTCCCAGATGCTGCCGGTGTAAAGGCCCCACGAGGAGGGCATGAAGTCGGCCGACAGGCTCACGACGATGATGATGTAGCGCTCGAGCCACATGCCCACGTTGACGAACATGCAGACGATCATCAGCGCGACGGTGCTGGACCGCACCCGCTGGAACCACAGCGCCTGCGGCGCGAGGACGTTGCACACGAGGAGCGCGTAGTACATGCCTGCGTACGGCCCGATGAAGCGGTTGATCATCACGTACCGCTCGAAGAGATTGCCGCTGTACCAGGCCATGAAGGCTTCCATCATGTACCCGTAGGCCACGACGAGGCCGGTCGCGAGCATGATGCGCCCCATGTAGTTGAGGTGTTGCATCGTGATGAAGTCCTGGAGCCCGTAGATGCGACGTAGCGGGATCGCGAGCGTCAGCACCATCGCGAAGCCGGCGTAGATGGCACCGGCCACGAAGTAGGGTGGAAAGATCGTCGTGTGCCAGCCGGGAACGATCCCGACGGCGAAGTCGAAGCTGACGATCGTGTGCACGGACACCACGAGCGGCGTCGCGAGGCCCGCCAGGAGCAGGGACGCCAGCTCATAGCGGTGCCAGTGCCTCGCCGAGCCGCGCCAGCCCATGGCGAGCATGCCGTAGATGGCGCGGGCGGCGCGGTTCTGCGACCGGTCGCGCAGCGTGGCGAGGTCCGGGATCAGCCCGACGAACCAGAAGAGCAGCGAGACGGTGGCGTAGGTGGAAACCGCGAACACGTCCCAGATGAGCGGGCTGCGGAAGTTCGGCCACATCCCCATGGTGTTGGGGTAGGGGAAGAGCCAGTAGTCCAGCCAGGGGCGTCCGACGTGGAGGAGGGGGTAGAGGCCCGCGGCGGCCACGGCGAACAGCGTCATCGCCTCGGCGAAGCGGTTGATCGACTGTCGCCAGGTCTGGCGGAGCAGGAGCAGGATGGCCGAGATCAGCGTTCCGGCATGGCCGATCCCGATCCACCAGACGAAGTTGATGATGCAAAATCCCCACGCCACCGGAATGTTGGGGCCCCAGATGCCGATGCCACGGAAGAGCAGGTTGGTGATCGTCATCAGCATCCCGAGGAGCAACACGAAGCCGACGCCGAAGCCGAAGAACCACGCGAGCGGCGTGCGCCGGCCGAGGACGATCGCGCTGATCTTGTCGGTGACCGAGCCGAGGGTGTGCCCCGGCCCGATGAGCGGGGGCCGCGCGGGCGGCTCGTCGCCGACATGCGCTTCGGGCGTCACGAGTGCGTCTCCTTCCCGGGAGCGGGCGTCGGGTGGTCGTCCGCTCCCTGGTCGGGGGCGAGTGCGGGGCTGGGGTTGGTCACGCCGGCCAGGTAGGTCGTGCGCGGGCGGGTGTTCAGCGAGGCGAGCAGCGCGTAGTTGCGCGGGTCGGCCTTCAGCCGGGCGACCCGGCTCTCCGGATCGTTCACGTTGCCGAAGACGATCGCCTCGGTCGGACAGGCCTGCTGGCAGGCGGTGACGATCTCGCCGTCGCGGATCGGACGATCCTCGAGCTTCGCGCGTCCGCGCGCGCGCTCGATCCGCTGCACGCAATAGGTGCACTTCTCCATCACGCCGCGGCTGCGCACCGTGACCTGCGGGTTGCGCGCCATGGCGATCGTCTCGCTGGTCCAGTCCGCGTACAGGAAGAAGTTGAAGCGTCGCACCTTGTACGGACAGTTGTTCGAGCAGTAGCGCGTCCCGACGCAGCGGTTGTAGACCATGTCGTTCAGGCCCTCGCTGCTGTGGACCGTGGCGTTGACGGGACACACCAGCTCGCAGGGCGCGTTCTCGCACTGCATGCAGGGCACCGGCTGATGCAGGATCGCGGGCGCGTCGAGGTCGCCGGCGTAGTAGCGATCGATCCGGAGCCACTGCATCTCCCGGCCGTGCGCCACCTGCTCCTTGCCGACGACCGAGATGTTGTTCTCGGCCACACAGGCGGCCACGCACGCGTTGCAGCCGATGCACGACGCGAGGTCGATGGACATGCCCCAGGCGTAGCCGGGATACTCCTTGGGTGGGTAGAGCGTCATGTCCTTCGGCGGCGCTTCTTCGAGGTGCCGGGCGAAGTCGGGACGCTCGCGCCACTCGGCCAGGGTCGCGCGGCGGACCAGCGCGCGGCCCGCCATGGTCTGGTGGTGCTGGGTGCTCACCAGGAGGTGGCGGGCGCCGGTCTTCACGACCTCGAGTCCCGCGCCGCCCTGCATGGCCTCGCTCGGACGGATCGTCGCGGCATGGAAGCCGACGCCGTCGCCGACGCGGCCGACGTGCGTGCGGCCGAAACCGAGCGCCACCGTGAGGCTGTCGGGCGCCTGGCCAGGCGTGACCCACACCGGCGCGCGGACGCTGCGGCCGCGGAAGCGCAATTCGACGACATCCTCGCTCGTCACACCGAGCCGCTCGGCGGTGGCGGGCGCCACCAGCGCGGCGTTGTCCCACGTGAGCTTCGTGAGCGGGCGGGGCAGCTCGAGCAGCCAGCCGTTGTTCGTGAACTGGCCATGGTGGACGTACGGGTCGGGGCGGAACGTGAGCTCGATGCCATCGCCGCCGGGGGGCGGCGGCGTCGCGCCCGGGTCCCAGTCGCCGCGCAGGCTCACCGTCTTCGTGCGCGCCGCGGTCCCGGGCACGAGGCCATCGCGCAGGGCCTGCTCCCAGAAGGCGTCGAAGCTGCCGCCCGCGTGTGCCTGCTGCCACTGGCCACGCACCAGGTCGTAGGCCGAGGCGCCGGACTGGCCCGCGAAGACCGCGAGCAGCTCGGCGGCGGTGCGGCCGCCGTACAGCGGCGCGATCAGCGGCTGGATCAGCGAGGTGGTGCCGTCGTACGCGCGCACGTCGCCCCAGCTCTCCAGGTAGTGTGCCTCGGGGACGTGCCAGTGACACAGACGCGCCGTCTCGTCGGCGTACAGGCCGAGGTGCACGCGCAATCCGACCTGCTGCAGCGCGCCCGCGAAGTCGAGATCGGCCGGCGCGTCGTAGACCGGGTTGGCCCCGAGGATGAGCAGGCAGTCGACGGTGCCGGCCCGAATGTCGGCGACGAGCGCCCGCATGGACGCCAGCTGGTCCTCCGGCCGCGCCTCGACCGGCTCCGAGTGGATGACGGTGCGGCCCACGTTGCCGAGTGCCTGATTCAGCGCGTGGGCGAGGGCGTGGACCACCGGCGGCTGCTGCTCGCCGGCGATCACCACCGAGGCACCGCGCTGCGCCCGCAGGTCGGTGACCACGGCGTCGATCCACGCGCGGTGCGCGGCCACCACCGCGGAGTCCACGGGCGGCGCCGCCGTCACCCCGAGCGCCAGTGCGATGGCGCGGGCAATCGACTCGACGTCACGCGCGCGCACCGGCAGGCGGTGGTCGGCGACGCTGCCGGTCACGCTGGGCGTGCTCTCCGCGGCGTAGAAGCGGTTCATCGTGGACCGCCCGGCGCCGACCCGGCGGCCGCGCATGAGGTCGCGGGCGTAGCGCAGCCGTCCCGGGCCGAACGTCATGAAGTCGGCGTCGAGCGCCACGATCACCTGCGCCTGGTCGAAACGATACTGGGTCTCTACGTCGTCGCCGAACACGCCCCGCGCGCCGAGGCGGACGGCGTCGCGCCCGACCGCGTCCCACTGGTGCCAGCGCGCCTGCGGCAGCTCGCCCTGTAGCGCCTGGAGCCGCGCCGCGAGCGTCGGCGACGTGACGGTGCCGGTGAGGATGCGGAGACCGGCGCCGGCCTTGGCACGCTGCGCGTCGCGCACCGGGCCGAGCGCATCGAGCAGCCCCTGCCAGGTGCGGATCTGTCCCGCACTGGTGACCACCTTCGAGCGGTCGGGGTCGTAGAGGCCGAGAACGGAGCCCTGCGCCGCGACGTCGCTGGCGCCGAGGCTCGCGGGATGCGCCGGGTTTCCCTGGACGTTGGTGGGGCGGCCCTCGTGACTCTCGGCGACGAGGCCGATCCCGAAGCCGCCCAGCGGCATCGCGGTGGCGAAGTAGAGCGGAAGCCCGAGGACGATCTGCTCGGGCTGCTTCACGTAGGGGACGATGCGCTCCTCGGGCTGCTTCGTGCACGCGCCCAGTCCCGCCAGCGCGAGCGACGCGCTCATGAGCTTCAGGAAGTCGCGCCGTCCCGTCCCCGCGTCGCGGATGCCGGCCGCCTGCCGCGGGAACTCGTACTCGAGGAACTCGAAGAACTCCTCGCTGCCGGCGAGTTCCTCGAGGCTCCGCCACAGCGCGGCACCTTGCTGGGCATCGAGGCGGCGCCGGATGGCGGCCAGGTCGAGGGGAGTGGTCGGTCGCGCTGGCTCCACGCAAGCTCCTAGCGGTGGCAGGTCGAACAGTCGGTCCGCGGGTGGACGTCGTAGGCCTTCAGCAGTTCGCGGCTGAGGGTGCCCTGGTCGGCGGGCGGCTCCCAGGCCATGTCGAAGACCTGCTCGCGCGGCCGCACGTGCGCTTCGGGATCGCGATGACACCCGAGGCACCATTCCATCACCAGCGGCGCGGCCTGGTAGAGCTGGTTCATCTGATCGACACGTCCGTGGCACGACACGCAGCCGATGCCCTTGTGCACGTGCACGCTGTGATTGAAATAGACGAAGTCGGGCAGGTCGTTGACCCTGATCCAGCGAATGGACTCGTCGGTGCGCAAGCTCGCGCGCACCGGCTCGAGGAACTCGCTCTGCGCCCAGATCTGCGAGTGGCAGTTGATGCAGGTCTTGGTCGGCGGCACCGAGGCGACGGGCGACACCTCGACGCTCGTATGGCAGTAGCGACAGTCGATCCCGAGCTCGCCGGCGTGATGCTTGTGGCTGAACTGCACGGGTTGTTCCCGGGCGACGTTCTGGTTGGTGACGTACCCCGACCGATTGATGACCGCGAGCAACCACAAGAACCCTGCAGCGAAGAACGCGGCGCCGAAGATGCTGACCCGCGAGAGCGTGTTGGTGCTGCGGTGGAAGATCTGCGCCATGCAGGCTCTCGCGAGTTTAGCGGTCCCGAAGCGGCATTCAACGACGCCACCCTGAGATCAGTTTGCGGGACGGATAAGGAGCTCTGATGCGCCGCCGCCGTCGTGCCGGTCGAGCGCTTCGGCGCGTGCCCGCAGGGTGTCCCAGCGCCCGCATGCGGTGCATCGGGCGTCCCATCGCGCGGCCGCCGCGCGGCACGCGAGGCACTGCCACGGCTGATCGAGACCGAGATCGGGACCCAGCGCGCGCGCGAATGCGTCGGCCGCGCCACGCGCATCGCCACGCGTACGCGCCAGCTCGGCCCGCAGCGTGTCGGCGTGCAGCGGCGAGGGTTGCGGCAGGCCGTCCAGGACGGCGGCGGCGCCGTCGGCGTCGCCCTGCGCGAGCAGGTGGCGCGCGAGGCGGAGCGCGAGCGCGGTGTCGGTCGGATGCCGCCGCAGCAGGGCGCGGAGCAGGCGGGCGGTCCGCTTCGGCTGCCCTGCCGCGGCATCGTGCGACTCGATGTGTGCGAGGAGGACCGCCGCCGGACGTCGCCGCAGGCCCCGCACCCACGTGCGGCGCGCGACGAACGCGCGGCCCGCGCGTGCGTAGCGCTCGCCAGCCGCCACCCAGGCCGGGATGAACTGCGGAGCCTCGCGCGCCAGGCCGCGCAGCTGGCGCGCGGCGCGCAGGTCGTCGTCCTCGGCGAGGCTGGCCTGGTAGCGGAGCCCGACGAGCGTCTCGCGCTCCGCCGCCAGCCGGGACGGCGTGCGCATCCGGAGCAGCACCTCCGCCTGCAACGCAACCGCCTCGCTCCAGCGCGCATCCGCGGCGTACAGGTCGCGCAGTCTGGCGGCGAGCCGCGGGCTCCCGGGCGTCGCGCGATACGCGCGCTCGAGGGCCTCGATGGCGGCCGGCCGATGGCCGAGCTCCTCGGCGGCGCGCGCCCGCAGGTCGAGCAGGCGCGGATCACCCGCCGCAGCGGCCGACACGCGTTCGAGGACGTCCTGGGCGGCGCCCGGATCACCCTCCTGCAGGTGCGTCTCCGCCAGCAGCGCCACGCGCGCGACCTCGGACGCCGGGTGCTCCGGGGCCCGGAGCAGCTCGGCGCGCGCGGCCGATGTCTCACCGGTCCACACGAGCTCCTGCACGCGCGCGATGGCGGCACGCCCGCGGGCGTCACGGCGGGCGCGACGGCGCGCTCCCCACGCGTGCCAGGCGCGCGCCATCGCGCCCCCCGTGGCGAGGAGGGCCACCGCAGCGGCACCCAGGGCGAACGCCGCGAGCACCGTGCCACCCAGCGGGGCGACGACGGTGCGCGACGGCGTGACGCGCACGAACACCTCCGCCTGGTTGAGAAGCGCGAACCATCCGCCGGCGATGGTGAGCGCGGCCGCGGCGATGGCAGTGAGCCAGTAGCGCATGCGCCCGCCGAGGGGACGCTAGACGTTCTCCGTGCCGGTCTTCTGGCTGCGCGCCTGGCTCTGGAACGGCTCCGGCAGCGCGACTCGCGGGGCGCGCGCCCAGAGGCGATCGAGATCGTAGAACGTCCGCACGGGGACCTGGAACACGTGCACGACGACGTCGCCGTAGTCGATCAGCACCCACTGCCCGCGTTCCATGCCCTCGATGGCGAGCGGCTCCACGCCGAGCGAGGACAGGTGCTCGCGCACCCCCTCGGCGATGGCCTGCACCTGGGTGTCGGAGCGCCCGCTGCAGATCACGAAGTAGTCGCCGATGGAGGTGAGCGCGCTCGTCTCGAGCACGACCAGGTCGTAGGCCTTGCGGTCGAGGGCGGAGCGTGTGCACTCGAGCGCCCGGTCCCAGGTCGAGAGCGGCATCAGGACGGTCGATCCTCCGCGCGATAGAGGCCGTGGCCGTGGATGTAGGACTCCACCGCCGGGGGCACGAGGAACCGGATCGAGCGGCGCGCGGAGACGAGGGCCCGTATGGCGCTGGCCGAGATGTCGAGGGCGGTGATGCGCTGCAAGCTCACTCCGCGTCCCGACGCGTGGCGGATCGTCCCACTGGTGGGATCATACCGAAAGGATTCGGCCCCCGCAACGCGCAGCTCGTCCAGCGACAGGTTCCCCGACCAGGGCGGCCGCGTCATCACGATGAGGTCACAGAGGGCGAGGATGGTCCCCGGGTCCTTCCAGGTGTGGAACTCGTCGAAGGCGTCACGCCCCATGACGAAGGCGATCCGCGCCTCGGGCCCCACCTCGGCGCGGAGCGCGCGCAGCGTGTCCACCGAGTACGACGGGCCGGTCCGCCCGAGCTCGACGTCCCAGGCCCGCAGCCCCGCACACCCCGCCACGGCCAGCTCGACCATACGCAGCCGATGCGCTGCCGGTGCGATGCCACAGGCGTCCTTGTGCGGCGGCAGGGCGGACGGGACGAAGCGAATCTCGTCGAGGCCCGCGGCCTCGCGCACCTCCTCCGCCGCCCGCAGGTGTCCGAGGTGGATCGGGTTGAAGGTCCCCCCGAAGATGCCGACGCCGCCGGTCAGCCGCGCGTCCCTCAGGCCCGGACCTGCCCGACGCCGCGCACCAGGTACTTGTAGGTGGTCAGCTCGCGCAGACCCATCGGCCCTCGCGCGTGCAGCCGGTTGGTGCTGATGCCCACCTCGGCGCCGAACCCGAACTCGTAGCCGTCGGTGAACCGCGTGGACGCGTTGACGAAGACGGCGGCGGCATCCACCTCGTGGAGGAAGCGCTCTGCCGCGCGATAGTCCTCCGTGACGATGGCCTCGGCCAGCCCCGTGCCGTGCGCGGCGATGAAGGCCAGGCCCGCGTCCAGCGACGGCACCACGCGCACGCTGAGCACCAGGTCCAGGTACTCGGTGTCCCAGTCGGCATCGGTGGCGGGGGGCAGCTCGGGCACGAGCGCGCGGGCGGCGGCATCTCCCCGCAGCTCACAGCCGTGCGCGCGCAGCGCCGCGGCGATGCGCGGGAGGAACGCGGGCGCAACCGCCTCGTGCACCACCAGGTTCTCGATGGCGTTGCACACGCTCGGCCGCTGCACCTTGGCGTTGAGACAGAGCCGCTCGGCCATGTCGAGGTCGGCGGCACTGTCCACGTAGAGGTGGCAGATGCCCTCGAAGTGCTTCACGACCGGGATGCGGCTCTCCTCCATGATGGTGCGCTTCAACGCCTCGCCGCCGCGGGCGATGACCACGTCGATGCGGTCGTCGCGACGCAGCAGGCTACGGACCACCTCGCGTCCGCCGGTGACCAGCTGCACCGCGGCCGCCGGAAGGCCGGCAGACCGGACCGCGCCACGGATCAGGTCGGCGATCGCCGCGCTGGTCGCCTGCGATTCGGAGCCGCCCTTCAAGAGCACCGCGTTCGCCGTCTTCAAGCAGAGCGCGGCCGAGTCGGCGGTCACGTTGGGCCGCGACTCGTAGATGGTGAACACGACCCCGATGGGCACACGCACCTGTGCGATCTCGAGCCCGTTGGGACGCCGCCAGGCGGCGATCGCCTCCCCGACCGGATCCGGCAGGGCGGCGATCTCCTCGAGGCCCGTCGCCATCGCCTCGATGCGGCCCGGGGTCAGGGTGAGGCGGTCGATGAAGGCGCCGCCGTCGCCGCCACGCCTGGCCCGCTCGACGTCGTCGCGGTTGGCCTCGAGCAGGGCCGCCTCGGCCTGCCGCAGCGCCGCCGCCGCGTCGCGCAGCGCGCGGTCCTTGGCCGCGGTCGATGCACCGGCAAGCGCCCGTGCGGCCTCGCGTGCGGCGCTGGAGAGCGTCTCG
>JBKPDC010000145.1:0-8007 GCA_046727715.1 Thermodesulfobacteriota bacterium | reverse complement strand
GGGCGCTGAGAGCGATACCGGGTGCCCCCCTCCGCCGGCCGCGCCCTCGTGGGAGGGCTACCTCCCGTTCGACCCTGTGGCAAGATCGTAACTCCCCTCAGAGGTACGGACGGGGGGAGATCGCCGCCGAGCGGGTTTTGGTGCAGCTGGGCGATGAAGAGCCCGGCGAGGCCGTCGAAGGCCTTGTAGAGATCGGCGGGCGCCGCGTAGGCCAGACGCGCAGCGTCCGCGTGCTGACGATCCTCCGAGCGCCGCGAGCGGCGTTCCCACGCCGCCGAGGCCCAGCCTCGACCCGGAAGCCGCGCGGTGACACCAGCGTCAGCGGCGGGGCCCCGCGCCGGGCGCTCCGCCACGACCCGGCCAGGGACGAGCGCCGTCGCGGCGGCCGACTGCGTCCAGCGTCGGCTCGACTCCGGTGCCACACTTCGACCAGACGGGGCGGAGCGAGCACTTACGCTTCGTTTAACCTCCGATCTCGGACGTTCGCCGGCCCCTAACCTCCGGTAGCGATTCCGGGGTCAGCCCGGACTTGCGAGCACACCCAGACCGCGCAGCGCCGTCAGCATGATCTGGAGCGCCAGCGCCACCTGGAGGACGCTCAGCACGGCGCCGAGGGCCTGGAGCGGCCCTGGCCCGATCGCCCGGAGGATGGGACGGACGAAGGCCATCGCCAGCAGGTTCAGCAGCATGACCGCGAGGAGCATGCCGACGATGAGATCTATACGCTCCACCCCCTTGCTCATGGCGAGCAGCACGATGACGGCGGCGATGCCGTAGGGCGTGAGCACCATGGGGATGACGAGCTTCGTGGCCGTGGGCCGTTCCCCGGCGGGGTTCGGCGCAGGGGCCACGGCCGCCGCCTCGTAGGGCTGCAACACGAGCTGGAAAGCCACGACGAAAAGGATCAGCCCCGCGGTCAGTCGCAGCACGAAGACGGGGATCTGCCAGCTCTCGAGCAGCGCGCGGCCGACGAATCCGCCGGCGATCGCGATCAGCGCGGCCAGGGCCGCGGCCCGCAGCGCGAGCGCCCGCAGCTCCGCCTCGGTGAGCGATGCCGTCGCCCGTGCGAAGGGGCCGAGGAGCTTGAGCGGCCCGAGCGTGACGAAAAACAGTGTGAAGATCTTCCCCGCCCCGATGGCGTAGTCCGCTTCCGACATGGGTCCTCCGTCAGAGCAGGAACAGCCAGAGCGCGCTCAGGCCGCCCAGGAATATCATGCCGATGGTCAGAATCAGCACGGCGCGATAGCGTGGCACGTACGCGCACGCTCGATGTCCTGGCTGACGCGCCAGATGCGATACAGCGACCAGCCCATCAGCACGATCCCGATCACGACCAGGCCGGCACCCACGTTCTCGGTGCTCCGGAGGCCGAAGCGGGTGGATTCGGGCGACAGCCCCCGGTTCTCCAGCAGGTAGATGCAGCCCCATGCCGATGACGAGCCACACGACGTACTCCGCGGGCAGCTTGCGCCGCCGGATCGTCGCGCTCCCGGTCAGTTGCAGTGCCTGCGCGATCCACTCAGAGGTCCAGCGTCTCGCTGAACAGCTCGAAGCTCGTCGCTCGGTCGCCCGCGCCAACGGCGAGCAGTGCCGCACCCAACTCCATCCTCGCCCCGCCTCTACCAGGACCAGGCGCACGATAGAGAGGGACGCGAAAAAGATCCAGAGCCCGGTCACGTACGCATTGAGTGATCAGCATTGCGGCTAGCCGGAGCACTGAGCACCGGCTGGATCCAGCGCGAAGGCGTCCGCGGATCTTGACTGACCAGGACAGTCAGTATAGGGCCGCGCCGTGGCCAGGAAGATTCCCGACGATCGAGTGGAGCAGCTCGTGGACGCCGCCGCCGCCGTCTTCATCGAGCAGGGGTACGCACGGACGCAGATGGCGGACGTAGCGGCGGCGCTCGGGGTGGCGAAGGGAACCATCTACCTCTACGTCGAGAGCAAGGAGGCGCTTTTCGATCTCGTGGCGCGCCACGTGGACGCGCTCCGGCCCTTCGAGACGCGGCCGGCGCTTCCGGTCCGCACGCCGAAGCCGGGTGCGACGGTGAGGTACGTGCGCGAGCGGCTCGCGCAGGCACAGGTGCCCCCGACCCTGGCGCAGGCGCTGTCGCGCGACCGGGTCGCCAACGTGCGCGCCGAGCTCGAGGCGATCGTGCGGGAGGTGTATGACCTGCTCGCGAGCAACCGGCGCGGAATCAAGCTGCTGGATCGCTCGGCGCGCGACCATCCCGAGCTGGCGGCGCTGTGGTTCGACGGCGCGCGGGGCGGCCTCGTCACGCTCCTCTCGAAGTACCTCGAAGATCGGACACGCCGGAAGCTGCTCCGGCCGCTACCGGACCCGACTGTCACCGCGCGGCTGCTGATCGAGACGACCGTCTTCTGGGCCGTGCATCGGCACTGGGATTCACATCCGCAGCCCGTCGAGGAGGCGGTCGCCAAGGAGACCGTAGTGCGCTTCATCGTGAGCGCGCTGGCAAAGGAGTAGGGAGGTCCGCGAGCCCTCGCTATCAGCCAGCTTCTTTGTGACCCATCGGCCCATCCGCTACTCGACGATCTGTGTCTTGAGACTCTGGACAAACGCGACCACGTCGCGCTGTTCGGCCTCGGGCACCTGGAACTTTGCCAGGGTCGCGGCGGCGACGGCGTGCACGAGCGCGCCAAGGTGTCCCGTGAGTGGACGGCTCACTGCCTGAGCGCCGACGCCCACAGTGGCATGACGACAACAAGCCCGAGACGCGCGCCGCACTCGACCCGATCCTTGCGGATCACTTCAGTCCAGGTGACCGCCGCCGTTCGCGGTCCCGTCCCTCGCTTCTATCCCAACCGCCCCGGTCGCCGAGCCCGCGTCGGCATGCTACCACTCGCGGCGCCGTGAACGGTGTCCACGACCTGGGTGGCATGGACGGCTTCGGCAGGGTCGACGTCGAAGCCGGCGAGCCGGTCTTTCACCATCCCTGGGAGCGTGCGGTGTTCGGCGTGGCGATCGCCGTCTTCGCGCGCCGCATCGCGAGCGGCGACGCGCTCCGGTATGCCATCGAGCGGATGGATCCGGCGCAGTACCTGAGCTCGTCCTACTACGAGCACTGGCTCACGGGCGTCGCGACGCTGCTGGTCGAGCGCGGTGTGCTGACCCGCGCAGAGCTGGAGTCTCGCGCCGGCGGAGGCTTCCCCGTGTCCGGTCCTGCTCCGGCCCTCGTCCTCCCCGAGCCCGCGCCCCGGGACTCCGCTCCCCGCTTCGCCGTAGGCAGCGCGGTCCGCGTCAGGAACGCGCACCCGCTGGGTCACACGCGCTGTCCGCGCTACGTCCGCGGCCGGCGCGGCGTCGTCGTGCGCGTCGACGGCGTCTTTCCCCTCCCCGACGTCGCCGCGCACGTCGAGCGCCCGTGCGACGACCACGCGTACGGCGTGCGCTTCGACGCGCGCGAGCTCTGGGGTCCTGCCGCCGGGGTCAACGAAGCCGTCCACGTCGACCTCTGGGAGCACTGGCTGGAGGCCGTGTGAGCGAGGGCGACGACCACCACCATCCCGCGCCGCTCTCCCCGGTCGAGGCGCGCGCGCGTGCGCTCGAGGAGCTGCTCACCGAGAAGGGCATCGTGCAGCCCGAGCGGCTCGACGCCGTCGTCAGCGCGTACGAGCACGACATCGGGCCGATGAACGGTGCGAAGGTGGTGGCGCGTGCGTGGGTCGACCCGGAGTACCGGAGACGCCTCCTCGCGGACGGCACGGCCGCGATCGCCGAGCTCGGCTTCGGCGGGCCCCAGGGCGAGCACATGGTCGTGGTCGAGAACACGCCGGCGGTGCACAACGTCGTCGTCTGCACGCTGTGCTCGTGCTACCCGTGGCCCGTCCTGGGGCTCCCGCCCACCTGGTACAAGAGCCCCGCCTACCGGGCTCGGATGGTGCGCGAGCCGCGTATCCTGCTGCGCGAGATGGGAGTCGACCTGCCGGAGCGCGTCCAGGTCCGCGTCTGGGATTCCAGCGCGGAGATCCGCTACCTCGTGCTGCCAGAGCGGCCCGCCGGCACGGAGAATCTCGGCGAAGAGCAGCTGACAGCGCTGGTCACGCGCGACGCGATGATCGGGACGGCGCGCCCGTGACCGTGCGGCCCGGCCCCGAGATCACCGAGATGACCGGAGCCGCGGCGCTGCCACGGCGGAACGGCGAGCTGGTCTTCGAGGCGCCGTGGCAGGGTCGCGTGCTCGGCATGGCGCTGGCCGTGGTCGAGCGCCTCGGGCTGCCGTGGGTGGAGTTCCAGCGCCGCCTCATCGACGAGATCGGTGCGCACCCCGAGGCTCCGTACTGGGATTGCTGGCTGGCCGCGCTGGAGCGGCTGGTGGTCGAGCGCGGCGTGGTGGCGGCAGAAGACCTCGACCACGTGCGATCTCGTCTGGGTTGAGGGCAGACGCCGCCGCGGCGTCATCGCCGGCGTCAGGACGCTCCGTTCCCCTCGCGCAGCAGCACCCGCAGCTCCTCTTCCTCGAGCACGTAGCGTGCTCTGCAGAACTCGCACGTGACCTCGGCACGCCGGTCGGCGGCCAGCACCGACGCGATCTCGACGCGGCCCATCGTGAGGATGGCGACCGCGACGCGCTCGCGGCTGCACCGGCAGCGAAAGCGCACGGCGCGCTCCTCGAGGACCGTCAGGCCGTCGCCGACGAGCGCGCGCAGCATGTCCACCGGACCGAGGCCGTTGCGCACGAGCTGGCTCGGCGTGGCGGTGCGCTCGACGCGGGCGGCGACGGCGTCGAGCGTCTCGGGGCCGGCGCCGGGAAGGGCCTGCACGAGGTAGCCGCCCGCCGCCGCGACCCGACCGTCGCTGTCGACGAAGACGCCCACGCCGACCGCGGCCTGCGTCTGCTCGGAGGCGAGGAGGTAGCCCGCGAGGTCTGCGCCGATCTCCCCCGACTCGAGCGGGACGACGCTGCGGTAGAGCGCGCCGCCGGCGATGGGCACGCGCATCACGCAGAGCACGCCGCGGCCGAGCGCGCCGCCGACGTCGAGCTTCCCCGCACGCGGTGGGAGATGCGTGGCGGGCCGGAGCACGAAGCCCCGCGTGTCACCGTCGGGAGTGGCGTCCACCAGGACGCCGCGCAGCGGGCCGTCACCGCTGAACTCGAGCGACAGGCGCTCGTCGCGCTTGATCGTGGCCGCGAGCAGGAGCGCGCCGGTGAGCGCGCGTCCGAGCGCGGCCGTCGCCGTCGGCGCCGTCGCGTGGCGGCCGCGCGCCTCCTCGACCAGGTCGGTCGTGACGGCGGCGAGCGCGCGCACCGTGCCCCCGTGCGCGAGCGCCCGCACCAGGTGGTCAGCCACGAGCCGCCCCGGCCGCCTCGCGCAGCCCCTCGAGCATGCGGTCGGCGGGCACGAAGCCGACGAAGCGGCGGCGTTCCTGCCCGTCGGGCCCGAGAATCACGTACGTGGGCACGCCCGGGACCTCCCAGCGCGTCATCAGGGCCTCGGCGTGCTCATCCTGCGCGGTGACGTCCGCCCTGAGGGCGGCGAAGTCGCGCGTCGCCCGCACCACGGCCGGGTCGCGGAAGGTCGTGCGGTCCATCTCGCGGCAGGGCAGACACCAGGCGGCCTGGAAGTCGATGAGCACGGGCCGCCGGCTCTGCGTCGCCTGTGCGAGGGCTTCCTCGGAGAACGGCATCCAGACGATCGGGCTCTCACCTTGGACACCGAGAAGGCTGCTCAGGCCGACGACGATGGCGGCAACGCCTGCCAGGCGACGCGCCCAGTGATAGCCGACCGGCTCGCCGGCGACCGTGCCGAGGAATCCCAGGACGACCCCCGCGACGACGAGCAGGACCGCCCACAGCGACCGCACGACACCGGCCGAGAGGAGCGGCGTCACGAAGTGGAGCGCCAGCCCGAGCAGCACGAAGCCGAAGAGCCGCTCCACCCAGGCGAGCCATGCGCCGCTGCGCGGCAACCGCCGCAAGCGTCCTGCCGCGGTCGCGAGCGCGAGGTAGGGCAGCCCGAGGCCGAGCCCGAGCGTGAAGAAGAGCGCGAACCCGAGCGCCGCCGACTGCTGCGCGCCCACGTAGAGCAGCAACGCCGCGACGATCGGCCCGATGCACGGGGCGCCCACGACGCCCATCGTGAGCCCCATGAAGAACGCGCCGAATGCGCCCTCGCCGCCGCGGCCGGCGGCCTGCACGAGCACCGACGGCATGCGGAGCTGGTAGAAGCCGAAGTTGCTCAGCGCGAGCGCCACCATGAGCAGCGCGATGCCCCACAGGACCGCCGGCTGCTGCATCGCGCCGCCGAAGAGCGATCCGGTGAGCGCCGCGACGACGCCGAGGAGCGAGAAGGTGATGCAGATGCCCAGCACGTAGAGCAGGGCGTGGCCGATGCGCGTGCTCTCGGCGCCCGTGCGCCCGCCGAAGAAGGCGACGGTGACCGAGATCATCGGGTAGACGCACGGCGTCAGGTTGAGCGCGAGACCGAGCAGCCCCACCCAGAGGAACGTGGCGCCCCAGCCCCAGCGCGCGACGAAGTCGGCGATTGCGTTGCCCTCGCCGCTCGCCGCCGCCGCGCGGCGGGTGGGCGGCGCGGCGATCAGGTCGAGCGTTCGCGGCGGCAGGCACGTCGAGTCGTTGCACGCCTGGTAGCGCAGCGACGCGCGCAGCGGCGGGCTTCCCGCCGCGGGCGTCCCGGTGAGTGGGGCCATCAGCCGCAGCGTCCCCTCGTAGAGGAGCAGCGGCTTTCCCGGCGAGAACGCGAGCGTGTGTTCCACGGGGGCGGGCCAGGTGACGGCGCCTGCGCTCTGGCCCGGTGGAGGACTGAACGCGAGCGTGGTCGGGATCAGGAACTCGTCGCGCGGCGCGTGCGCATTCACGTGCCAGCCGGGCGCGATCGTCACCTCGGCGACGGCCTCGGTGGGCGTGCTCTCGAGGCGCGCGCGCACCGGATCGTCCGCTGCGCGCGCCGGCAGCGCCGCCGCGAGGAACAGCAGGACCGACGAGAGTCGGCGGATCGAACGCGACGCAGCCACCGGCAGACTCAGCGGAGGGGGACCACCTTCGACGGCGCGAGATCGCCCGCGCGCGCCCCGGCGTCGCCGGAGAGTGGCACCCACTCGACGATTTCGAGCCCGTAGCCGGGCAGGCTGACCAGCCGCAGCGGGTTGTTCGTGAGCCAGCGGATCTTGCGCACGCCGATGTCGCGCAGGATCTGCGCCCCGATGCCGAAGTCGCGGAAGATGCTCGCCCGGGGCGACGCGAACCCGGTGCTCGGGGCCTTCGGGCTGCCGCCCTCGGGGACGTCGAAGACGTCGAGCCCACGGCCCGAGCGCCTGAGGTACAGGATCACCCCGCGGCCCTCGGCGGCGATCCGCTCCATCGCACGGTGCATCAACGTGCGGGTGTCGCGCGGCGCATAGCCGAAGATGTCACCTGGCAGGTATTCGAGGTGCGGGCGAACGAGGACGGGTTCGGCGCCGCTCACGTCGCCCTTCACGAGCACCAGGTGCTCGCTGTCGTCGATGTCGGTGGTGTAGACGAGGGCGCGGAACTGGCCGCCGATCGACGTCGAGAGCGGCGCCTCGGCGACGCAGTGCACGAGCTTGTCGTGGGCGCTGCGGTAGGCGATCAGGTCGGCGACGGTGGCGATCTTGAGGCCGTGCCGGCGCGCGAAGCTTTCCAGGTCGGGGAGGCGCGCCATGCTCCCGTCGTCGCGCATGATCTCGCAGATGACGCCGGCGGGGGCGAGGTCGGCGAGGCGCGCGAGGTCCACGGCGCCCTCGGTCTGCCCGGCGCGCACGAGCACGCCACCGCGCCGGGCGCGCAGCGGGAAGATGTGGCCCGGCGTGACGATGTCGGCCGGCGTGGCGTCGGCTCGGATGGCGGTACGAATGGTCCTGGCTCGGTCGGCGGCGGAGATGCCGCGTCCGATGCCGTGCCGCGCGTCGATCGAGACCGTGAACGCGGTGCCGAGCGGTGCGCGGTTCTCCCGCACCATCATGGGGAGGCCCAGCTGCTCGCACTGGTGCTCGGTGAGCGAGAG
>JBKPDC010000144.1:0-8490 GCA_046727715.1 Thermodesulfobacteriota bacterium | reverse complement strand
CCGGATTGCCGCAAGCGGTCGCCATTCACGAGGCGATTAAGGACGCGGTCAGTCGCCCTGGCAGTGCTTGTTCGCGCCGCCGCGACACTTGCCCGATGAGCACTGGGCATTCTTCGTGCATGTCGAGCCGCGCGGAAGGAGGGGCGGCCCCTGACACCGCTTCATGGCGCCGCCGCGACACTTGCCGGACAGGCAATCGCGGTTGAAGGTGCAGGGGCTGTCGTCGGGCAGGCCCTGGGCCCATCCCCGACCGGGGACGGCCGCGCAGGTCAGTGTCAGCGCGAGTGCCACGACCAGCGGTTTCATCGCTCCTCCTCCTTGTCGTCCGGACGGCAGTCCGTTGACGACGACGGGAACCGTCCCGGGAACGGCCCGGGGGCCGCGCGATCTTGCCGTTCGCTGCGTGGCGGCCGTGCGCACGACGGCGGCGAGCGAGACGCGCGCGGCCCGCACGGACCAGAGATGTTGGTATCTAGCCCGGTTCCATCGACCGCGTCAAGGAAAAAGCGCGACGCGGTCATCCGTGGTCGGGTGGACGCCGCGGCCGTCGAGCCGCGGGCGCATCGCGCCTACTGCAGGATGCCGGGCACCTGGAGCGCGAAGCGCGGGATCCTCGCCTTGAACACGCGCCCGCCTTCCAGGTGCATCTCGTACGTGCCCTCCATGGTGCCGACCGGCGTCGCGAGGACCGCCCCGCTCGTGTAGCGGTGGGCGTCGCCGGCGTCGAGCACGGGCTGCTGGCCGACGACCCCGGGGCCTTCGACTTCCTCGACGTGGCCGTTGCCGTCGGTGATGATCCAGTGGCGGCGCCGCAGCTGGACGCGCGGTGCGCTCTCGTTCTCGATGGTGACGGTGTACGCGAAGGCGTAGCTGCCTTCGTCGGGCGAGGAGCGGTCGGGCAGGTAGGCCGCCTCCACGGTGACGCGGATGCCTTCTGTGACGGCCGTGGGCATGGGGCGCCCTTCCTAGGCGCCCCGTGCGCGCACGTCAATGAATGCGCAGATCCGGCGCGCCCGTGGACCCTGCACCGCCGAATCGCAGCAGTGCGCGACTATACGGCTCTGGCCGCTCCAGCCCGATCAGGTGGCCCGCCTCCGGAATCGTCTCCACCCGGACGTCGCGAATCCGGGCGCGGAGGATCTCGGCGTACGACGGGGACATGAAGCGGTCGCCCCCGCCCCACAGCACCAATGTCGGAGCCGTGATGCGGGGGAGGCGCTTCTCGAGCCCGTGCTCCGGGATCGGGAACAGGAACTTCGCCGCCGTGCGGAAGCCGCGCACCAGGCCGATCAGCAGCTCGACCTGCTCGTCGGTGCGATCGTCCTTGTCACTGATCAGGTTCGTCATCGCGAGCATCGCCTGCGCGGCGGGACACGACGGGTCGTAAAAGAGGTACGGCACCAGCTCGTGCGTCATGTGGCCGAAGAGGTCGACGACGGGGGCGTCGTCGCGCCAGAGGCCGATCGGCGCCGCCAGGGCGAGCCGCCCGATCTCCTTCGGGCGGAGCGCCGCCATCTCCGCCGCGATCCAGCCGCCCATCGATTCGCCGACGACGTAGGGACGTTCGATCCCGAGCCCCTCCATGACGTCGAACCCGTGCAGGAAGAGGTCCCACTGGTCCTCGAGGTGCTCGAGTCCGGTGGAGCGACCGAAACCCGGGAGGAGCGGCGCGTAGACGTGGAACGCGCGCGCGAGGTGGGGGAGGGCGCCGTCCCAGGCCGGCACACCGCCGGCGCCGTGCAGGAACAGCAGCGGCGGGCCCTCGCCTGCCTCGAGCACCTCGACCACGGGGCGGTTCGTGCCGAGCTCGAGCAGCCGCGAGGACGGCGTCGCGCCGCTCATGCCGCCGCTCCCTCCCGGGCTGCGGCCTGGTACTGCCCGGGCCGTGCGCGCTCCGCGGCGGGCAGCGGCTTCGGCCAGGCGACATCCTCGTAGTCGGCGAAGAGGGGCCGCAGATGGGGCAGGACCTGGGTGGCGCAGAGGTACGTGCTCCGGTTGACCAGGTCGGCGGGCGCGCTGCCGATGTGGAGGCCGAGGGCCAGGTGGCCGACGTGCAGCGAGCGCGCCAGCTCCTCGAGCTGCTGGCGGACCGTCGCCGGCGACCCGGCCACGATGTAGCGCTGTTCGCACAGCTCCTTCCAGGTCTTGTTCGTGCCCAGGTTGAGGGTGGTGTTGCCGACCTGAGACACGATGCCGGCGCGCATCGACGCCTCGGTCATGTAGCCCGGCGCGCCCGTCATGCCCGGATAGAGGTGCAGGCACTTGTTGAAGAAGTAGTCGACGTGCGGCCACCACTCGCGCTCGCAGTCCTCGTCACGCTCGCTGACGCACACCTGCTGGAAGAACGCGCCCGTATAGGGGTTCTCGGGCTTGCCGCGCGCCGCCATGTGCTCCCAGTAGCCGTCCATCATCTTCTGGGCGCGCTTATACCCACTGAACGACAGGTAGCTGTAGTTGTAGCCGTGGTCGATGCAGAAGTCCCAGGTCTCGATCGAGCCGAGGCCCGGGATCCAGATGGGCGGGCGCGGCTTCTGGATGGGCTGCGGCCACAGGTTCACGTAGCGCAGCTTGGTGTACTTGCCGTTCCACGCGAAGGGCTCGCGCTCCGCCCACGCCTTCAGGATGAGGTCGTGCGCCTCGCGGTACTTCTCGCGCAGCGTGGCGGGATTCTCCCCGTAGCAGTAGTTGCAGTCCATCGACGTGCCCACCGGGAAACCTGCGATCAGGCGGCCGCCCGAGATGACGTCGAGCATCGCGAACTCCTCGGCGACCCGGACCGGCGGGTTGTAGAGGGCGATCGAGTTGCCGAGGACCAGGATCATCGCCTGCTTGGTGCGTCGTGCGAGGGCGGCCGCCATCAGGTTGGGCGAGGGCATCATGCCGTACGCGTTCTGGTGATGCTCGTTCACGCCGACGGCGTCGAAGCCGACCTCGTCGGCGTACTCGAGCATGTCGAGGTACTCGTTGTAGAGCCGATGACCGCGCTCGGGGTCGTAGAGACGGTTGGGTAGGTCGACCCACACCCCGTGGTAGCGCGCGCGGAAATCGTCCGGCAGCCACCGATAGGGCATCAAGTGGAACCAGCTGAACTTCATGGCAAACCTCCCGATCGCAGCGCGGTAGCGTCGAGGCACGGGTGACACGCGCGACGTGGAAAGGCAAGGGTGAATCGAGACGCGGCGCGTCCTTGGCCGGCGGGCGGGATTTTGGCTACAACGGGCCGCCATGGTCGATCTCGTGATTCGCGGCGCGCTCGTCTGCGACGGCTCGGGGGGTGCTGCCGCACGCGCCGACGTCGGGGTCGCCGGCGGACGCATCACGGCCGTCGGCTCCATCGCCGAGCGCGGCGAGTCCGAGATCGACGCCGACGGGCTGGTGGCGGCGCCGGGGTTCATCGACCTCCACACGCACTACGACTGTCAGCTCTTCTGGGACCCGTCGGCGAGCCCGTCGCCCTGGCACGGCGTCACCACCGTGGTGATGGGGAACTGCGGCTTCACGATCGCGCCGTGCCGGCCGGAGCATCGCGAGACGCTCATGCGGCTCCTCCAGTTCGTCGAGGGCATGCCGCTCGACGCGCTGCGCGCCGGGCTGCCGTGGACGTGGGAGGACTACCCGGGGTACCTGGGCGCGCTGGAGGCGCAGGGCATCGGCGTGAACGTCGTGTCGTTCATCGGGCATTCCGCGGTGCGCGTGCGTGTGATGGGTGAGGCGGCCACCGAACGCCCGGCGACGTCAGACGAGCTCGCCGCGATGGCGGCGCTGGTACGGGACGGCATGCAGGCGGGCGCCATCGGCTGGTCCACGTCGCTGTCTCCCACGCACTTCTTTGCCGACGACGGCAAGCCGGCGCCGAGCCGCGCGGCAGACCGCACGGAGCTGCTCGGGCTGGCGGCGGCGTTGCGCGACCTCGAGCGCGGCGTCATCGAGGTCGCACCCGGCACGATCATCGGCACGGTCGAGGACAAGCTGGCCGAGCAGGAATTCTTCGCGGAGCTGGCGCGTGCCAGCGACAAGCTGGTGGTCTGGGCGCCGCTCCTCCAGAGCCCGTTCCTGCCCGGGGTGGAGGCGCGGGCGCTCGAGGCGGCTGCCGCCTTCCAGCGCGACGGCGTGCGCGTGATGCCGCAGGTCGGCTGCCGCCCGCTCGAGCTCCGCTTCGACTTCGCTGCGCCCGGCTTCGGGCTCGACAACAATCCCGTGTGGCGGCCGTTCATGGCGAAGCCGCGCGCGGAGCGCCGCCGGCTGTTCGGCGACCCGGGGTTTCGTGACCAGCTGCGCGGCATGCAGGGCGGCTTCGTCATCGGGCTGGCGCATGGCTGGGAGCGGCTCGTCCTCAGACTGCCGGCCTCCGAGCGCACGGGGCAGTGGCAGGACCAGAGCGTCGCCGACATCGCGGCTGCCCGCGGCACGGATGCGGTGGATGCGTTCTGCGACACGGTGCTCGACGACGACCTCGAGGGGCAGTGGGGCGCGTTGTTGCTCAACTTCGACGAGTCCATCGTGGCCGAGATGCTCCGTCACCCTGCCGGCCTGCTCGCGCTCTCCGACGCCGGCGCACACATGGACACGCTCTGCGACCAGGGCTTCACGACCTACCTGCTCGGCCACTGGGTCCGGGAGCTGGGTGCGCTCGGGCTCGAGGAGGCCGTGCGCCTCCTGACCAGCGTCCCTGCGGAGCGCTACGGACTCGTGGGCCGGGGCCGGCTCGCCCCTGGGTACGCGG
The DNA here is from genome assembly GCA_046727715.1 of Thermodesulfobacteriota bacterium. Taxonomy (GTDB): domain Bacteria; phylum Desulfobacterota; class Binatia; order DP-6; family DP-6; genus CAVQLX01. Next base: position 3,767 of record JBKPDC010000144.1, on the reverse strand, counting down.
CCGACCTGGTGTGCTTCGACCCGCGTCGCGTCGGGACCCGGCCGACCACGATGGTGTACGACCTGCCGCAGCGCCAGCGCCGGCTCCTCCAGGGCGCCGAGGGTGTCGAGCACGTGTTCGTCAACGGAGTCGCCGTCGTGGAGCACGGCGTGCCCACGGCTCGCCGCCCCGGCCGCGTGCTGCGCGGCGGCCATTGACCTTCAAGGATCGAGGATTCGATGCGTACGGACGCCGAGGCTCGCCAGCAGATCATCGAGATCGCCAGCGATCTCTTTGCCATGGGTCATCTCACGGCCACCGGTGGCAACATCAGCGCCAAGGCCGCCGATCCGGACAAGATCTGGATCACGCCGAGCCAGCTCTACAAGGGGAGCCTGTGCGAGGAACGGCTGCTCTGCATCACGGCCGACGGCGGCGTGGTGGAGGGTCAGGGGGTTCCGTCGGTGGAGTTCCGCATGCACTGGCAGTCGTACCGCGCGCGTCCCGACGCCAACTCGGCCGTGCACACGCACAGCCCGGCGGCAGCGGCGTTCGCGATCACCAACCAGACGTTCCCGCCCATCAATACCGACGCCATCGTGCTGGGCGACACGCGGATCGTGCCCTGGTTCATGCCGGGATCGCAGGAGCTGGCCGACGCGGTCGAAGAGGCGCTCAGGGTGAGCCGTGGCGCCCTGCTGCAATGCCATGGCCTGATGGCCGTCGGGAAGAGCATGCACGACGCGGCCAAGCGGGCGATGATGCTCGAGGAGACCGCGAAGGTGCTCCTCTACTGCAAGCAGTTCGGGGGCGAGCTGACGCTCATCCCGGAGGAGTGGGTGCAGAACCTGGCGGGGATCCGGGAGTTTCTGTAACCGCGAGGGGCTCCGCCCTTCGCCCCGCCGGGCAAAGCCCGGCGGGTCCTCACTCCCCGCTCGCTACGCTCGGCCGCGCGCTGCGCGCGCGGAGGTCCGGGTGCGGAGCGGTCCTAGCTGCGCCGCAGGAAGAACGACGCCGCCATCATGATGCCGACGGCGACGACGATCGCCCGCACGACGCTCGGTCGCAGTCGGCGCGCCACGCGGGCGCTCAGCCACGAGCCGGCGATCTGGCCGGCGGCGAGCACGGCCGCGTCCCGCCACTCGACCGTCCCGCGGGCGATGAAGTAGAGCGCCGCCGCGCCGTTGATCCAGATGGCGTAGACGTTGCGGAGCGCGATCATGCGATGGATGGCGGTGAAGCCCACGAGCGCGAGGCCCGCCAGCATCATGATGCCGATGCCGGCGCCGAAGTACCCGCCGTAGAGCGAGACCAGGAACTGGTAGCAGAGCACGCGGACCCAGCGCGGCGCGAGCGGCACGCCCGCCACGTGGGTCGCATCGTCGCGCGCGTGGCGGCGCACCCAGCGCGTGATCGGCGCCGAGAGCGCGAAAAGCGCGGTGGCGAATGCGATGAGCCACGGCACGAGCCCCTCGAACACGCGCTCCGGCGTGCGCAGCAGCAGCCAGCCGCCGCCGAGCCCGCCGAGGATCGACGGCACGCTCCCCCAGACGACCCAGCGCTCGAGGCCCGCCAGCTCGCGACGGAACCCGTACAGCGCCGCGACCGACCCCGGCGACAGCGACACGGTGTTGGTCGCGTTGGCCAGGATCGGCTCGCGCCCGAGCCACACCAGCAGCGGGAACGTGATCAACGACCCGCCACCGGCGATGGCGTTGACCGCGCCGGCCACCGTCGCGGCGGCGAAGAGCAGGAGGGCGTCGGGGGGAAGCAGATCAGTACACGCCAGCGCCGAGCTTCTTGTGATCCCAGCTCGAGACGCGCTCCGGTCGCACGCGAACCACGCACCGCTTGCTCGCCTGGCCGCGCAGCATGTCGCGCAGGCCCTCGACGTGGCCCGGGTTGTACTTGTGCTGCACGGCCTCGAGGACGTCGAGGACGTGCTCGGTGTCGTCGTCGATCTCGGCGCGGCCGCGGATGATGAGCCCCTTCAGCTCGGGGTAGGTGCGGCCGCTCTCCAGCAGGAGCGTGCAGCGCGGGTCGCGGCGCAGGTTGAGCGACTTCTGCGACTTCCGGAAGGTGGTCATCGCCACCGCGCCGTCGGGCTCGAGGAGGTACCACATGGCCACCGGGTGCGGATAGCCGCGATGGTCGTTGCTCACCAGGATGATGGTGTGGGAGTGAGCGAGGTAGTCCCGCTGCTCCTCGGGGGTCAGGGCGATCTGGGCGCGTCGGTGCATGGCGGGCTGCGTACTCCGGGCGGCGCTTTTTTTCCACCCGACGAGCCGATAGAGCTCGCCGGGTGCGACGCCAGATCTATCGCGGCCGAATCGTCGATCTCGGGATCGAGCAGGTCACCCTGCCGAACGGCGCCCAGGCGGCGCTCGAGGTGATCCGGCACCAGGGCGCGTCGGCGGTGGTCGCCGTCGACGACGCGGGGCGCGTCGCGCTGATCCGCCAGTTCCGTCACGCGGCGGGCGGGTTCATCTGGGAGCTGCCGGCCGGCGTCCTCGACCGTCCGGGCGAGACGCCCGAGGCGTGTGCCGGCCGCGAGCTGCTCGAGGAGACCGGTCTCCGCGCCGGACGGCTCACCCGCCTGGCGACCATCCTGACCACGCCCGGCTTCACCGATGAGCGCATCCACCTCTTTCTCGCCGAGGAGCTGCAGGTGGAGCAATCGGCGCCCGAACACGACGAGGTGATCGCGGAGATCGCGCGCACGCCGTTGCGCGAAGCGCTGGCCATGATTCGACGAGGAGACATCGTGGATTCGAAGACCATCTGTGGCCTCTACCTGGCGGCCGCCACGCTCGGGGTGGCACCGTGAAGGTGGGCCTCACCGGATTCTCGGGCGCCGGCAAGACGACGGTATTCGCGGCACTCACGGGCCTGCGGCCCGACCCGACCGACCGCCGCGCCCAGATCGGCACCATCAAGGTACCCGACCCCCGCGTCGACTTCCTGGCGGGTATCTACGCGCCCAGGAAGACGACATACGCGGAGGTGACGTTCATGGACTTCCCCCCCGCGCGCGACGCGCAGAAGCGCACCGTGCTCGACCAGGAGATGGTGACCGCGCTGCGCGACGCCGACGCGCTGGTCGAGGTCGTGCGCGGCTTCGCCGACGTCACCGGCGCGCCCCCACGCCCGGTCGAGGACATCGAGGCGTTCGACGGCGAGCTGCTACTGGCCGATCTCGGGCAGGTGGAGAAGCGGGTCGAGCGCGTCAAGAAGGAGAAGGGCAAGGAGCGCGAGCTGGCGCTTCTCGCCCGGCTGCAGGGCCACCTGGATGCCGGGAAGCCGCTGCGCACCCTGGGGCTGTCGGCCGACGAACGCACGGAACTCGCCGGGTTCGCCTTCCTGTCGCTGCGCCCGCTGCTCGTCGTGCTGAACGTCACCGAAGGGGACGCCGCCAGCGCGCTCCCCACCGCGGTGGCCGAGCGTGCGCGCGCCGCGGGGGGCGAAGCACTGGCGCTGTCGGCGCAGGTCGAGGCCGAGGTGGCGGAGCTCGACGCCGGCGATCGCGCCGCGTTCCTGGCGGACCTCGGGCTCACCGAGAGCGCACGCGACCGCTTCCTCCGGGCGAGCTACGCCCTGCTCGACCTGATCAGCTTCCTCACCGCCGGCGAGGACGAATGCCGCGCCTGGCCCATCCGCCGCGGGACGGTCGCGCGGAAGGCGGCCGGCCGCATCCACAGCGACATCGAGCGCGGGTTCATCCGCGCCGAGGTCATGGCCTACGACGACTTCGTCCAGCACCCGAGCGAGGCGAAGTGTCGCGAGGCGGG
>JBKPDC010000143.1:0-8690 GCA_046727715.1 Thermodesulfobacteriota bacterium | reverse complement strand
GGCGAAGGCCGCCAGCATGGCGCGATGGCAGAGCATGTTGATCAGACGTGGCACGCCGCGCGAACGCCAGTGGATGGCGCGCAGCGCGGGGGCGGAGAAGACGTCGCGCACCTGGCCGTCGCTCGCGACCTGGAGCCGATGGCGGACGTACGCCACCGTCTCGTCGCGCGCGAGCGGGCCGATGTGCCAGCGCAGCGTGATGCGCTGATTCAGCTGCGCCAGCTCGGGGTGCGCGAGCAGCGCGCGCAGCTGCGGCTGGCCGACGAGGATGATGCGGAGCAGCTTCTCGGTGGTGGTCTCCAGGTTCGACAGCAGTCGCAGGTGCTCCAGCACCTCCACCGACAGGGCCTGCGCCTCGTCCACCACGACGACGGCCCGGCGGTCGGCATGGCGCTGGTCCAGAAGGTGGCGGTTGAGCTGGTCGATGAGTGCCTTCTTGCTCGTGGACTCCGCCGGCAGGCCGAACTCGAGGTTGATCATCTGCAGCAGCTCGAGCGGTGACAGGGTCGGGTTGACCACGTAGGCGACGCTCGCCTCGGGCGCCAGCTCGCCGAGGAAGTGCCGCAGGACGGTGGTCTTTCCCGTCCCGACGTCCCCCGTGATGCAGACGAATCCGCTCGACTCGGACAGGCCGAGGCGGAGGTGCGCCAGCGCGTCGGCGTGCTTGCGGGACAGGAACAGATAGCGAGGGTCCGGTGTCAGCCGGAACGGCGCATCCCCCAGCCCGAAGAACCGCTCGTACATCGCCGTCGGTGGCGTCCTAGCATCCACCGGCCGCGAGCGCCACCGCGACGCCGGTCACGCCCTGCCTCGCGCCACCTCAGCAAATGCGATGTCGGTCACCTCCAGGACGCGCGCGAGGTCGTTGTCGGTGAGCGCGGCGGAGAGGAACCAGTTGTGGTGCGGGTGCAGGTAGACGCCGCGGGCGGCGCACGCCGCGGCGAAGAGACGACTGCGCTCGAACGAGCCGGCGTCGGAGACGAAGGTCATGAACGGGATCGCCGGCGGTCCGGTGCAGCGGACCGCCAGGCCGTGCGCGGCGGCCTGCCGCTCGAGGCCGTCGCGCAGCCGCGTGCCGAGACGCGACATCTGGCCGATGGCGTCGCTCGCCTCCAGCTCCGCCAGACAGGCGAGCGCGGCCGCCATCTCGACCGGGCCGGTCCAGTACGAGCCGGTGAAGAACACCTTCTCGGCCGGCTTGCGCAAGCCGTCGCGACCGAGCGCGGCCGCGATGGGATAGCCGTTTCCGAGCGCCTTGCAGTAGCAGGTGAGGTCCGGCTGCACGCCCACCGCCTCGCCCGAGCCGCGCAGATCGAGCCGGAAGCCGGCGCGGACGTCGTCGAGGATCAGCACCGCCCCCAGGCGATCGCAGCGCGCGCGCAGCCCGGCGAGGAACCCGGGCGCCGCCATCTCCTGGTCGTGGAAGGTGTCGTGCCGGAACGGCGTCGCCATGATCGCGGCCACATCGCCCGCGTGCGCGGCGAGCGCCGCGTCCACGCTGGCGAGGTCGTTCCAGCGAAACCGCGTCACGTGGGCGCGATCCGCTGGCGTCACGCCACCGGGGAGCGGCGAGCACCAGGGGTGGGTGCCGTGATACGCGCCCTCGGCCGCGAGCAGCGTGCGCCGTCCGGTGGCGGCGCGTGCCACCTGCGTGGCCCAGGTGCAGACGTCGGAGCCGTTCTTGGCGAAGACCGCCCACGCCGCCCACGGCGTGAGGCCGACCAGGCGCTCGGCCAGCTCGACCCAGACCGGCCCCGGTCCGTTGAAGCACCGTCCGTCAGCTGCCTGGCGGCGAGCCGCCTCGTCCACCCGCGGGTGGTTGTGGCCGAGCACGATCGGCCCGTAGGCGCACATGAGGTCGACGTACTCGTTGCCGTCCACGTCCCAGATGCGGGCGCCGTCGCCACGCGCGAAGAAGTACGGGTACGCACCCGGGACGAGCATGCGCGGCGACTGGTGGCCGTAGATGCCACCGGGGACGACGCGCAGCGCGCGCGCGAAGAGCGCTTCGGTCTGGCGGTAGCGACCGGGTTCCATCGCTCAGCCACCCAGCAGATGGCGGTCGAGGAAGGCGTCCATGGCCGCGTTCGCCCGCTGGTTGGCCTCGCCGCGCCAGTTCACCTGGAAGGCGTGCGGCGCGCCCTCGAGGAGCAGCAGCTCGCTCGTCTTGCCTGCCGCCTCGAGCGCCGCGTGCATGCGCTCCGACTCCCGCCACGACACGACCTGATCCGCGGTGCCGTGGATCAGGAGCACGGGTGCGGTCGCGTGCGCCGCGTGCGACACCGGCGAGGCGAGCCGGACCCACGCCGCGTCCTCGCTCCGCAGACCGAGCAGCGTATCGACCATCTCGGAGCGTCGCCGCCCGAGGTCGTAGGGGCCGTAGTGGCCGACGACCGCGCGCACCGTTTCCGGCACGTCCCGCAGATCGGGCGGCAGATCCGGGGCGAGCGCCGCGACGGCTCCCGAGAGGTGTGTGAGCATGGCGAGGTGCGCCCCCGCCGACAATCCGAGGAACGCGATGCGCGTGGGGTCGACACCGAGCTCGGCGGCGTGGGCCCGCACCCAGCGCAGCCCGCGCCGGACGTCGTTCAGCGGCGCCGGGAAGCGGTGCGCCGGCGCGAGCCGGTAGGAGACGGCGATGGTCGCGATGCCACGCCGAGCGAAGTGGAGGGCGTTGCCAGCCGCCTGGCTGGGGTCGCCGCGCACCCAGCCACCGCCGTGCACGAAGACCATCGCCGGTGCCGGCTCGGCGACGCCGAGCGGGCGGTAGTGATCGAAGCGCAGCGGCTCCCCAGCGACCTCGGCGTAGACGACGTCGGTCCGCAGCTCGTGGAACGCCGACCGCAGGGGGATGCCGGGCACCTGACGAGGGAAGGGCATGTGAAAGGCACTAGCACGTCCAGACCCCGGAGTCGTCGGTTTGGCACTCGTGCCCGCTTCGTGGGCGCGTGCCCCGTGCTTGGGCAGCACCGGAGCGCCCGCATCCGCGATTCCCGACCCGGTGGCGCGCACACCGCTGGCACGTCACTTGCCTAACGATCTGCAGGCAGCAGGTCCCCGAACATGGAGCCGGTACGTCCGATGACCGTCGTCGTGCTTCCCGTCCCGCCACGCCGCTCCTGGTGGTCCCAGCTCGTACAGCGGGTGCGGTACGGGCCGCGATCGGGAGCCGTGGTGAGGTTGCGCATCCGCCGAAACATCGGGCGCCACGAGCGCCTCCAAGGGGGCAAGCGATGAAGAAGGTCGAAGCCATCATCAAGCCGTTCAAGCTCGACGAGGTGAAGGAGGCGCTGGCGAAGCAGGGCATCGAGGGCATGACCGTGACCGAGGTGAGGGGGTTCGGGCGGCAGAAGGGCCACACCGAGCTCTACCGGGGCGCGGAGTACGTGGTCGAATTTCTGCCCAAGGTGAAGCTCGAGATCCTCGTCGACGACGACCGCGCCGCCGTGGTGGCCAAGACCATCGAGGACGCCGCCAGGTCCGGGCAGATCGGCGATGGCAAGATCTTCATCCTGCCGGTCGAGGAGGCGCTCCGAATCCGCACTGGGGAGCGGGGAGCGTCGGCCCTCTGACCTTCGCTGCAGCGGCCGCACGGCCGCGCCGTCTTGCAGAGCGGCGTCCTGATACTAGACACTGGCGGTCGTGCGGCCGCTGATCGGCATCTCGAGCTACGGACGGGCCGGAGAACGGCAGACCTTTTCCGTGCCCTGCGAGTACGTTGACGCCGTCCGCATGGCTGGCGGGGTGCCGATCGTGCTCCCGCCGGTCGAGGGGGAAACGCCGGAAGGGCTCGACGCCGTCGCCGGACTCATCCTGCCCGGCGGCGGCGACGTCGACCCGGAGCACTACGGCGGCGGACACCACGACGCCAACTACGGCATCTCCCAGGAACGCGACCGCTTCGAGCTGACGCTCGCCCGCGTCGCCCTCGCCCGCTCGGAGCTGCCGATCCTGTGCGTCTGCCGGGGCATGCAGCTGCTCAACGTTGCACTGGGGGGCGATCTCATCGCGCACATCCCGGATCACTTCGGCGACAGCGTGGTGCACCGCACGTCGCAGCTGAAGCCCGTGCCGCACGGCGTGCGGCTCGACCCGTGCAGCCGCCTCGCCGCGCTGCTCGACGGCACCGAACTGGTCGTGCAGTCGGTGCACCACCAGGCCGTGGGGCGTCTCGGTGACGGCCTGCGCGCCGTGGGCTGGAGCGAGGACGGGGTGATCGAAGCGGTCGAGTCCGAGCGCCACCCGTTCGTGATCGGCGTGCAGTGGCATCCCGAGCTGGACGCCTTGAGCGATTCGCACCCGATGCGGCTCTTCGAAGCGCTCGTGGCACAGGCGCGGGTGTATCGGCGGCGATAGGCGGCCGAACGCGGCAGCCAACCATTCCCGCAGCGCCAGCTCGAGATCAAGAGGGCTCGTTCGATGGCCTGTGCTCCGCGGAGCGGCCGTCGATCGGCGGCGCGTGAGCCGAAGCTTACGACGCCATCCGCGCCAGCACCGCTTCGCGCGCGACCGTCTCGAACGCCGCCTCGGGCCCCTGACCGACAAGCACGCGCGCCAGCATCGGCAGCGAGCGCAGCATCAGCTCCGGATCGCGCGTCAGGCGGTCGGGCGGCTCGAGCATGTGAAAGACGCGCAGGAGCCCGCGGAACACCACCGGGTCGACCCGCGTCGCCGGCAGCATGCCGCGCTCGAGGAACCACCCGAACGCCTCCTGCGCCATGACGGCGAGGTAGGCGAGAGGGTTGCCGGGCGGCACGGCGCGGCGGTCGCCGCGCGAGCGGCGGTCGGAAGCGACCGCCGCGTCCCAGAACGGGCGCAGCTGCGCCTCGCTCAGGCGGTGCAGGAGGCGCGCGGCGGCGATGGGGTCGTGCGGATGGCGCCCGACGGCCTCGTCGAGGAGCGCCGCTTGCACGAGCGCCTGCGCGCAGCCGCGGCCGTAGATCGGGTTCGAGTGGTACGCCGCGTCGCCGACGACGAGCAGACCGGGAGCGAGCGGGCCTTCCCCGTCCACGAAGCGACGCAGGCGGTTGCGGAGCTGTCCCATCACCAGCACCGGCGTGTCCTTGCCGCCGATGGGCGCCGACACGCCGCGAGCACGCCACGCGGCGACCCGCGGGAACGCGGTGACGAAACGCTCGAACCGGCGCGGGTCGGCCAGCTCCTTCAGGCCGGGGTCGTCCACGGGTGCGCCCACCGTGATCGAGAAGGTGTCGGCGTCACCGGGGAAGACCGCGATCTTCACCCATCCGAGATCGCCGGCGATGAGTCCCGTGGTGCCCTTCGGCGCCCGACGGCGGCGGAGCCGGTAGAAGCGCGTATAGTAGAAGATGCCCGTGTCCTCGCTGCGCTCCTTAGGCGCGGGCGCGCCCAGCGCTACGAGCCAACCGGGGACCGGGGAGCGACGGCCGAGGGCATCGACCACGAGCGCGGCGGGCACCTCCCCGCCGTCAGCGAGCCGCACGCCGCGCACCCGTGGCCGCCCGCCGTCACGTGTCTCGCCGACGAGTCCCGTGACCGTCACGCCTTCGCGCAGCCCCACCTCGGGCCGCGCCCGCACGCTCTCGCGCAGCGCCCACTCGAAGGTCGTGCGGCGACACGCCAGCAGCACCACGTCCTCGTCGGCAGGCTCGGTCCGAAAGCCCATCTCGGGCGGTGCCATGTCGGCGAGCGCGATCTCACGCACGCCACTCGCGCGCAGGCGGTCTAGGATGTCTGGCATGTGGGCGAGGAGCACCAGCCGGAGGCGGGCGAGAAACGCGTGCGAGTGGCGGAGCTGCGGCACGCCGCCGCGCCGCCAGGAGCTGAAGGCGTCCTCGGGCGCGGCGACGTCGGCGCGGACGTCGCGCTCGAGCACGAGGACGCGCGCAAAGTGGCGGGCCAGCAGCCGGGCCGTGGCGAGCCCCGCCACCCCGCCGCCCAGGACGACCGCGGGCGCCGACCGGACGGATTCGAGAGACGGCATCACCTGCCGAGATACGAGATTCCGCCCGCCGTGTCGCCCCCGCGCACCTGCCTTGAACCGGGTCGTCGCATCCGGTCTCCTCGTCGCGTGAAGCCCGCTGCGATCCACTGGTTCACCAGCGACTTCCGCGTCGAGGACAACACCGCGCTCGCCGAGGCCGGGCGCGCCGGCCCGGTCGCCGGCGTCTTCGTGCTCAATCCCGCGCTGCTCAGTCGGCACGCCGGCGCCGCGCGTCGCATCGCGTTCATGTACGCCTGTCTGCACGCGCTGGACGCGGTGCTGCGCACGCAGGGCTCCCGCCTCGTGGTCGTCGAGGGCGATCCCGCGGTCGAGCTGCCGCGCCTGGTGTCGAAGCTGGGCGCACGGCTCCGCAGTCACGCGCACAACCATGAGCCCGCTGCCCGAGCGCGAGAGACGCGCGTGGGCTGCGCGAGGGCGTCCGCGCCTGGACGCGCGAGCTGGCGTGGCGCGACTTCTATGCCCAGCTCCTGGTCGCGCATCCGCGCGTCGCGCGCGAGCCGCTCCGTCCCCTGCGGGTACGCTGGCGGGACGACGAGCGCGTGGGCGCTGCCGCCGACGGAGCGCCGTATGCTCTGTCCCGACTACCCGCCGCCGCTGATCGGTCTCGACGAGGGCCGCGCGCGTGCGTTGGCGGCGTTCGAGGAGGCCCGGGGGCGTCGCACGGCGATCGCCCGCCGCGGGCGATGACCGTGGCCGACGCGCACCGCAGGAGCTTCGACCGCATCGCGCACTGCTACGACGAGACACGCGCGCTTCCGGCCGAGGCCATGGCGGCGGTCGTCGCCGGGATCGCCGGCAAGCTGGATCCCATCGCATCGGGCCCGAGGCTGCTGGAGGTCGGCGTCGGGACGGGACGGATCGCGGTGCCGCTCGCGGACGCCGGCGTGCACATCGTCGGCATCGACATCGCGCCGGCGATGCTGGCGCGTCTGCACGGCCGGCGGCCCGGGCTCCCGGTGCTCCGGGCCGACGCGGCGCGGCTTCCGTTCCGAGGGGCCACGTTCGCGGCGACGCTGTTCGTCCACGTTCTGCACCTGTTGCCCGATCCTGCCTCGACGCTGCGCGCGGCGCGTCGCGTGACGCGGCCCGACGGCATCCTGCTCTGCGGCCGTACGGATTGGGCGAACGCTCCCCTGGAACCCGTCACCGCGATCGTGCGCGAGCTCGTCGCCGATCTCGCCGGCGTCGAGCTCGATCCCCGGTCGCCACGCGAGCGGGCTGCCGGGGCGTTCGCGGCGGATGCGCGGGCGGCTGGTGTCGAGCTGGAGGAGACCGTCGTGGCGCGATGGCCGGTGCGTATGGTCGGCCGGCGGCTGCTCGAGGACATCGCCGGCCGGGTGTGGTCGAGCACCTGGGACATCCCCGACGCCGTCATGCCGGAGCTGATCCGGCGGCTCACTCCGCGGGTCGAGGCGCTCGTCGGCGACCTCGACCGTCCGATCGAACGCGAAGCGACGTTCACCCTGACGGCGGCGCCCTGCCGGTAGGCGATCGCGGTCCTTCAATCGCTGGGAGCCATGCTATCGGAGGGACCATGGCGCCGAGCGACGTGACCACCGAGGCCTTCCAGCGCGCGCTGCTCGCCGAACGGCGGCGAAACGCCCGCATCGGGGCGTGGGTCCGCTTCGTCAGCGTCTGGCTGTTCCTTTCCCTCGTTTTCGTCTGCAGTGTGATCCTCGCGCTGCCCGGCTGGCAGGGGCATCTCCAAGTCATGGTCCCCTACTGGCTGCTCAGCCTCGGCCTCCTCGTGCTCGGCGGCCGATCCGAGTGGCTGCAGCTGCACGGGGGAATCGCCATCGCGCTCCTCGACATGCCGGTGGTCTTCTTGCTGCTGCGGGGGTTCGTGGCGGCCTTCCCCGAGCAGCAGGCCGGCCCCGCCACCTTCGGGCTCGCGCTCTTGATGTACCTGGTCATCGTGGCGGAGCTCAGCCTCGACACGAGGCTGATCGCGCTGGCGGCCATCGTCGCCGCCGTGCTGGCCGCGCTGCTCCAGCTCGGGATCGGGGCGCCGCCCGAGATTGCCTTCATGTGCGTGATGATGGTGGGCCTCACCGCGGTGGCGTGCGCGTCGGCCAGTGGCCGGGTGGTTTCCCTCGTCGGCGACGTCGCGCGCGAGACGCGCCAGCGAGAGCGTCTGGGGCGCTACTTCTCTCCTGCGGTGGCTGCGTTGCTCGCCGACCGCGGGACGGAGGGCATGCCCGGCGAGGAGCGGGAGATCACGATCCTTTTCAGCGATCTGCGCGGGTTCACCGCGCTGAGCGAGCGCCTGCCCGGGCCGCAGGTGGTCGCCCTCCTGAACGAGGTCGACGAGCTGCTCGTGGACGCCGTCTTCGAGCACGGGGGCACCCTCGACAAGTATCTCGGTGACGGGCTCATGGCCTACTTCGGCGCCCCGATCGCGACGCCCGACCATGCGGCGCGTGGCGTGCGCTGTGCACTCGCGATGCAGGGCCGTCTGGCCGAGCTCAACCGGCGGCGTGCGGCGCGCGGCGAGCCGCCGCTCCACATCGGCGTCGGCGTCCACACGGGGACCGCCGTGCTGGGCGACATCGGCGCGAGTCGTCGGCGCGAGTACACTGCCATCGGCGACGCGGTGAACGTGGCGGCGCGCGTGCAGCAGGCGACGAAGACGGAAGGTGTCCCCATTCTCGTCTCCGGGGAGACGGTGCGGCGCGCGGGGTCGGCCATCGGCTTCGCGCCGGCGGGT
>JBKPDC010000142.1:0-3729 GCA_046727715.1 Thermodesulfobacteriota bacterium | reverse complement strand
GAGGTGGACACCCGGCGGGCCATGGCCGGCCTCGCCGACGCGGTCGCCTCGGCCACCTTCGACGCGCAAGCAGCGGCGGACGCGGCCGCGGTGCGCGTGCGCAGCGCGGAGCGGCTGCGCGACGCGGTGACCAAGGCGCTGGGCGACCTGCATGCCGTGCTCGATCCCGAGCAGCGTGCACGGCTCGCCTACCTGATCCGCACCGGCACGCTGCAAATCTGAGGCGACCAGGCGGGGTCGTGTCCGCAGGGCGCGACTCCGCCGCCCCACGGCGAGCGCTCCGGTGCAGGGGCCGTCGATCGTGCCGTCGCTCCGGTGCGCGTGGCAGCCCCGCATCCTCGTCTCACGCCGCCGCCACGACGAGGTCGCCGCGGCACTCGTCGAGGCTGTGCGCGCTCTGTCGGTCGGCGATCCGATGGACCCGGGCACCATGGTCGGTCCGCTGGTGACGGCCCGCCAGCGCGATCGCGTCGAAGGGTACAATCAGGATCGCCCGCGACGAGGGCGCGCGCGTGGCGTGCGGCGGCGGGCGACCGAAAGGCTACGTGGGCTTCGAGCCGACGCTCGCGTGACGCCGGCCGCCGCTGCGTGCCCCGCACTACGGAGCGGCGACGACCAGCATTTGGCGGCCGAGCAGCCATTGGGCCGGCGGGCACGCCAGGTAGAGCCGCACCAGGCTCGGGTGCTGGGGGAAGTGGCTCTTCGTGGTGTACGGGAGGAAGCGCGCCCGGCATTCGATCACCCGGTAGCCTGCCGTGGTGAGGGCTTCCGCCATGCCGCGCTCGCTGAGAGGCAGCGTGTGGTCGAAGAAATCCCAGAACGCGCCGCCGATCAGCCGCACGTTGGGTTGGATGACGACGAGCCGCCCCGTTGCCTTCAACGCCGTGCGCACGGCGGCGAGCACGTCGAGGAGCGCGTCGGGGCTGCGCAGGTGCTCGAAGACGTTGCTCGCGAACACGACGTCGACCGACGCGGGCGCGAGAACGGCGCCGAGCTCGGTGAGCGGCCGGCACTGCACCTCCACGCCGGGGGCGGCGTAGCGGCGCGTGTCGGGATTGAGGTCGATCGCGATGCGGCGGGGAGCCTCGACGCAGTTGATCAGGTCGCAGTAGCCGGCGCCCAGGTCGACCACCGTGGCGCCGGACGGCACGAAGCGCGCGAGCGCACACTGCCAGATCGCGCGCCAGAGGCGTGCCTTCTGGACGCGCTCCCGGTCGGAGAAGCGCGCCGCGTAGAGCCGGGCGAGCTGTGCGCCCGCCTCCGCGTCGGGTGGCGTCGGCGGCGTCATCCCGCCCGCACCGACGGCCCTTTCCGCCGCTCCCCGCGCTCCCACGGCTCGAATCGCTCGCCCGCCGCGCGGCGATAGTCGCCTCGCGTGAGGAGCCGCTCCAACCACACGTTCAAGACGATGTAGAGATATCGCGACCCCTGCTCCTCGAGACGCAGGCTGCTCGCCCCGTGTCTGCGGTTGCGCCAGGAGATCGGTAGCACCTTGAACGTATAGCCCCGCACGATGGCTTTGAGGGGAATCTCGACGGTCAAGTTGAAATGCGGGGAGATGAGCGGCCGGACCCCGTCGATGACCGCCCGACGGTATCCCTTGAAGGCGTTGGTGGTGTCGTTGTAGCCGGTGCGAAAGAGCAGCCGGATGAAGCCGTTCGCCAGGCGATTGACGGCGAGCTTGAAGCGCGGATAGCCCACCGCGGAGCCGCCCGCCACGAAGCGCGAGCCGAAGGCGCACTCGGCCTCGTCGCGCAGCACCCGGTAGTAGGCGACCACGTCATCGGGATCGTCCGACGCGTCCGCCATCATGATCACCACGGCGTCGCCGGTGAAGGCGTCGAGCCCGCGGCGCACCGCCCGCCCGAAGCCGCGCGGTTCCTCGTTGCGCACCAGCACCACGCCCGCGTCCACCGCGGCGCGGGTCTGGACCTGGCCGGCCGTGTCGTCATCGCTGCCGTCGTCGACCACGACGATCTCGTAGTCGATCCCCTCCCGCGCCAGCCGTGCGCGCAGGCCGTCGATCGTGGCGCCGATGTTCGCTGCCTCGTTGCGTGCCGGGATCACGACGGAGAGTCGCATGCGAATCGCCTCGCTCTCCGTCAGGCGGCGCTGATCTCGTCGAAGATCCGGTCGAGCGGCACCCGCACGTCCCACTCGGGATAGTCGGCCCGCAGGCGACGCAGGTCGCTGATGTAGCAAATGTGATCGCCGATGCGGTTCTCGTCGATGTACTCGACCGTCAACCGTTTGCCGATGCGCTCCTCGAAGGCCGCGATGGCCTCGAGCACCGACACGCTGTTGGCGCGCCCGCCGCCCAGGTTGTAGACGGCGGCGCGGCGCGGACGCTGGTAGAACGCCTCGAAGAACGTGCAGACGTCGAGCGCATGCACGTTGTCGCGCACTTGCTTCCCCCGGTACCCGTAGATCCGGTACGTGCGCCCTTCGCGCACCGCGCGCGCGAGATAGGCGAGAAAGCCGTGCAGCTCCGCGCCCGCGTGCCGCGGGCCGGTGAGGCACCCGCCGCGCAGGCACACCGTCGGCATGCCGAAGTAGCGGCCGTACTCCTGGACCAGCGCGTCGGCCGCGAGCTTGGACGCGCCGAAGAGGCTGTGCAGCACGGCGTCCACGCGGCACGTCTCGGCGACGCCCTCGTAGTCTTCCGGACGCGCGTAGTCCCAGCGCGTCGGCAGCTCGACCAGCGGCAGCTCGTTGGGGGCATCGCCGTAGACCTTGTTGGTGCTGAGGAAGATGAAGGGCGCTTCGGGGCAGCCTCGCCGCGCGGCCTCGAGCAGGTTCAAGGTGCCGACGGCGTTCACTTCGAAGTCGTCGAACGGCCGGTCCTTCGCCAAGTCGTGCGAGGGCTGCGAAGCACAATGAAGCACCAGATCCGGCCGAAGGCGCCCGATCAGCGCCAGCATCGCCGCCCGGTCGCGAATATCGACGTCATGATGCTCGAAACGCTGGGTCTCGCGCCGGAGTCGCTCGAGGTTCGAGGTCGTGTCCCCATCGGGACCGAAGAAATCGCGGCGCATGTTGTTGTCGATGCCGTGCACGATCCAGCCGCGGGCATCGAAGTACGTGACGCTCTCCGAGCCGACGAGGCCGCTGCTTCCGGTGATCACGACCCTGCGGGTCGGTGTGGCCGCCATCGCGCCGCTCCCGTTCACCGAACCAGGCCACGAGCCTCGAGCTCGCGGTCGGCACGTTCGAAGTGGTCGCCCACGGGCGCGGACCGCGCCCACTCGAGAATCTCGCCGAGGCTCGTCTGCCAGTCGACCACCGGCCGGAAGCCGAGGACCACCTCGGCCCGGCGGCCGTCCGCATAGCAATGCCGAACGTCGCCCGCTCGAAACCGCCCGCTCACCTCCGGCGCCAGATCCCGGCGCCCCGCCGCCGCGGCGAGATCGCGCCCCACGTCGCCGATCCGCCGCGCCACGCCCGTGCCGACGTTCAGCACCACCCCGTCGAGCGTCGGGTGGTCCATTGCCAGCGCAAAGGCACGCACCACCCCGGTTCCCGATTCGACCGGCTCCCAGCCCTGGCGCTCGACCGCCTCGCCGCTGCGGATCTCGGGGCGGACCAGCACGCCGTCGGCGCGGCGACGATACACGCCCTCGCCGTAGGCCGTCATCGAGGTCGGCAGCAGGAGCTTGCGCAGCGGTGCGCCGCGCTCGGCCAGCGCCTCCAGCAGAACGGCCGTGCCCCCGACGTTCGTATCGACGTAGT
>JBKPDC010000141.1:0-8048 GCA_046727715.1 Thermodesulfobacteriota bacterium | reverse complement strand
GCTGCCCGGTCCGACCGCGCCAACTCGCCGAGCTGCCCCAGCATCGAGCGTTGCACCGCGATCTCGTCGTCGATCCGGTCGAGCCACGTCGAGATCTCGTACCGCTCTCGCGCGGCGGCGTACGCGTCCCCCGCTTGCTCGGCCAGCGCCAGCGCAGCCTCGGTGGCACGCCGGCTCGCCTCGAGCTGCTCCTCGAAGGCGAGCAGGCTGTTCTCGATGGCTCCCGAAGCCCCCGTGGGTCCGCCCTGCTGTGGCTGCGAGCCGCCGCGGGCCGAGCGCTCGCGCCCCGACGCCGACACCAGCTCCCGTGCCGCGAGCTGCCCCTCCTTGAGCGCGATCAGCATGTCGGCCGCCCCCACCAACTCCTGGATGGAGCTCCGCCGCAGGGGCTCGATCTGAACGCGCACCGCGTTGTTCGCGACCCTCGAGCGCCAGCCGACCACACCGACCAGCGCGGCGATCCCCAGCAGACAAAGCGATATCTTGAGCCCGATCCGCACGTCCCAAAGACCGCATAGCAGGACCACGCCGGGGACACGATGGCCCCAATCCTCAATACCATCCCGGCACCAGGCGCCAGGGCACGCGGCGGCAGTATGCCCGGTAGTCCCCGTGCCGCCGCAGTACGGCCTCCTCCGTGCGGAGGCGCGCGATGAGCAGCGCCCCGGCAACGAGCCCGAGGCCGGCGTTGCGCGGGGTCGGCACCTCCGCCACGCACGCGGCGACGAGGAGCAGGTACGCCGCGTACATCGGATGGCGGACGATCGCATACACGCCGCGCGTCGTGATGCCGCGCACCGCGGGCAACACGCCCAGGTCCCGGCCCAGCGTGGCGGTGGAGAGCAGCGCGAGCAGCAACCCTGCGGTCTCGAGCACGGCGGGCACGCTGCCCGGCGACGCACCGGGTGCCTGCAGGCCGAGCGGTAGAAGAAGCGCCGCGACGGCGACCAGGCGGTCGCTCCGCCGCTTCGACACGAACCGGGAGGAGCGCCGCGCGAGCAGGAGCGCCGCAAGCAGCACCTCCTGCGCGGCCAGGAGCGCCGCCGGCACGGCGCGCCCGGGGAGCGTCGCGCTGCCCGCATGGCAGACCGCCAGGGTCGCATAGGCCACGGCGAGCGCCACAGCCGCCAGGCGGTCTCGCGACACGGGAACCAACCTCGCTCACGCAGCCGTGCCGGTGGCGGAAGGGCCCGACCCGTCCACTCCCGCCAGCGCCTGCGGGCTCGGGACGTATCCGGGAACCACCTGCTGCAGCAGGCGGAGCGCGCCCGCGGTGTCACCCCGTCGCACGCAGCGCTGCAGCGCATCGAGCCAGCCGGGCGGCAGGACGCGGCGCGGCCGCTGCACGACGCGGATGCGGTCGTGGGCGGTCGTGGTGACCCGCTCGCCCTCGTCGATGAGCTCTTCCTCCAGCTTCTCGCCGGGCCGCAAGCCGATGAAGACGACCGCGATGTCCTCGTCGGGCTCGAAGCCCGAGAGCCGGATCATCTGGCGCGCCAGGTCGGCGATGCGGACCGGGCTGCCCATCTCGAGCAGGTAGGTGGCGCCCGCCTCGCCTGCCGAGGATGCCTCCAGGATGAGCTGGCAGGCTTCGGGGATGGTCATGAAGTAACGCGTGACCTCGGGATGGGTGACCGTCACGGGGCCCCCGCGAGCGATCTGTTCCCGGAACAGCGGCACCACGCTGCCGCTCGAGCCGAGCACGTTTCCGAAGCGCACGGCGAGGAATCGGCACGGCCCGGGAGCGAGGCTGGTGATGACCTGCTCGGCGGCGCGCTTGGTCACCCCCATCACGCTGGAGGGCCGGACGGCCTTGTCGGTCGACACGAGCACGAACTCGCTCGCCCCGTGTGCCGCCGCCTGGGCGGCGTTCAACGTGCCGAACACGTTGTTGCGGATGGCCTGGAGCACGTTCAGCTCGGCGAGCGGGACGTGCTTGTAGGCGGCGGCGTGGAACACCAGCCCCGGCCGGTGGGCGGCGAACGCCGCATCCAGCTGGTCCTTGAGCAGGATGTCGCCGAGTACCGGCGCGATCTCCACGGCCGGGAAGCGATCGCGCAGCTCGCGCTCGAGCAGGAACATCCCGTTCTCGTGCCGGTCGAACAGGACGAGGCGCTGCGGCCCCTGCGCCGCCACCTGCCGGCACAGCTCCGAGCCGATGGAACCCGCCGCGCCCGTGACCAGCACCGAGCGATCCGCGATCAGCGACCGCACCGCGGGCAGGTCGAGTCGTACGGGGTCGCGGGCGAGCAGATCGTCCAGCTTGACGTCGCGCACCTGGGTGAACATCACGCGACCTTCGACCAGCTCCGCGAGCGAGGGCACCACACGATGCCGGACGCGCGCCTCGGCACAATGCTGCGCGATGCGGCGCATGACGGCGCCAGGGGCCGACGGGATCGCGACCAGCACCTCGTGCACCTCGTGGGTGCCGAGCAGCCTGGGCAGGTCGTCGATCGTGCCGAGCACCTCGGCGCCCGCGATCCGAGCCCCCTGCTTGCTCGGGTCGTCATCCACGAATCCGACCACCGCCATCCCGTGGCGCGCGCGGCTCTCGATCTCCTCGAGGAGTCGGATGCCGGTGCTTCCGGCGCCCACGACGAGGGCGAGCGTGTCGATGCGCCGCACGGCCGGGCGCGCGCTGCGCTCCCCGACGACACGCATCGCCACGCGGAGCCCGGCCATCACCATGGTGCAGATGACCAGGTCGACCAGGAAGACAGAGCGCGGGAAGCCGTCCAGCCCGCGACCGAAGACGATGGCCAGCAGGAAGAGCAGCGAGCCCAGGGCGTTCCCGCGCACGATGTCGACGGCGTCGTGCAGGCTCACGTGTCGCCACCACCACCCCGAAAGAAGCCCCGCCCTCCAGAAGCCGATCACCTTGCAGAGCACCAGCGTCGGGAGGGTCGACACCAGGAGGGGCAGGACATCGGCGGGCAATGACAGGTCGAAGCGAAGCGCGACGGCGAGCACGTACGAGCCGCTCGCGATCCCGATCCCGGCGAGGGCGATCACGACCCGCCGGTACTCGGTCACCAGCCGGTGGACGCCAGCCAGCGCCGGTCGCCGCCCCGGAGGCAGGGGCCCCCGTCGCGCACGTGGGACGAGGGCCGGGACGGCGACCGGCGAGGTGGATGTCTGCATCTGACGGCGTTCTCCGTGCAACCGACCCACCGCTGCGGTCGGCCTTGCTCGCAAGAGCAATCGGCGTGCCCGCTCGGGAGTCCCCGCGGCAGGGATATTGCACTTCATTCACGGCAGGTCGGTGGACGGCTGCGGCATCCTGCTCCGGTCTGGCGCAGCACGCCCATCGACCGGAGGTGCACGCGATGACGAATCGACGGATCTTCAGCGCAGGAGTCGTGATGTTCGCGCTCACGTCCCCCGCATCTGGCGGCCCACGCGCCGCGCGTGCCCGACGCGAGTCGCGTGGCCGACGCGCCCGCGGCGGACGCCGTGTCGCAAGACACGCGTGTCCGCGACGTGTCTCACGCGTCTCAGGACCGTCGTGTTCACGAGCTGTGGGCGCGGCAGACGCTGAGAGGCCGCTGATGCTCCCCTGATGTCGGCGATCTCCTCGCCCCGGCGGGCGCAGCGGAGCCCATGAGCGTCAGGCTCGGGAGGATGGCATGCCCGGCATCGTCGGTGCGGTGAGCTTCTCCGCACGCCGGGTCGACGACCTGCCGTTCGACCGTGTCTTCGCGCAGCTGCGCCATCAGCCGAAGATGCGCGCGGCGCGCGTCGATGCGCCGGGCGGCCACGCGGTGCTCGGCGTGGTCGATCTCGGCGTGCTCACCGGCAGCGGGTCCGCGAGCCGCGCCGCCGACGGGAGCCTCGTCGTGGTTCACGGCGACGTCACCTGTCCCGAGCCCACCGCCGAGCTGGCGAGCGAGCTGCTCGAGCGGTACCGGCAGGACCCGAGCTCGCTCGCACGGCTCGAGGGCTCGTTCGCCGTCGCCATCTGGGACGCGCCGCACGCGAGGCTGGTCCTCGTGAACGACCGCTTCGGGCTGCGCAACGTCTACTACACGCGGGTCGCCGACGTCGTGTGCTTCGCGCCGCTGGTCGGCGCGCTCGTCACGTTCGGCATCCGCGCCCCGGAGATCGACCTCGCGGCGGTGACGGACTTCCTCGCCTTCGAGCACCTGCTCGGCGAGGAGACGCTGCTTCGCGGCGTGCACGCGCTCCCCCCCGCCACCATCGCCTCCTTCGACGCGAGCGGCGTACGGCTCGAACGCTATTGGACGCCGCGCTATCGGGCGACGCCGACGCGCGGACTCGACGACTGCGTCGACGAGCTCGGCGACCGCCTGGGTACGGCGGTCCGGCGTTCGGTGTCGAGACTGCCCCAGGCTGGCATCCCGGTGAGCGGCGGACTCGACTCGCGGACGATCCTCGCGGTGGCGCGCCCCGCGCTCCGTCCGGAGACGCCCTGCTTCACGTACGGCGTGCCGGGATGCGACGATCTGCGGCTCGCGAGCACGCTGGTGCGCCGGGTGGGCGCGGTGCACCACACCTTCGAGCTGCACCCCGGCTTCATCGCCGAGCGCGCCCCGGAGCTCGTGCGGCTCACCGACGGGATGCACCTCGGCCTGAACGTCCACGCGACCGTCCTCCAGGCGTGCGCGCAGTGGTGCGGCGTGATCGTCCTCGGCAACGGCGGCGACTGTCTCCTCGATCGGCTGTGGTGGTGGAACGACGACGCGGCCAGCGAGGACGCCTTCGTCGACCGCATGCACGCGCGCTTGAACGGGGTGCTGTCGGCGGCGCAGGCGGATCGATTGCTCGCGCCCGCGCTCGGCGCCGAGTTCCGCGGCGGCCCGCGCGAGCGGCTCCGACGCCGGCTCGCGCTCTACCCCGGCGATACGGCGGCCGACGCCGCGGACGCCTTCAACGTCGGCGAACGCCATTGGCGCTGGGTGCTGCAGGGCGTCCCGGCCCAGGCGACCCACGTCGAGTTCCGCGAGCCCTTCTACGACTACGCGGTCGCCGACTTCGCGCTCACCGTCCCGGTGCGCTGGCGGTCGGGACGGCAGCTCCACGTCGAGCTCGTTCGCCGACGGGCGCCGGACCTGGCGCGTGTCCCCCGCCAGGGGGGTGGGCCGCTCACCAGCGCGGCGGTCGTCACCCGCGCCCGCAAGCGGATCACGCGCGCCTGTCGTGCGGTGAGCAGCGTCTGGCAGCGCATGGGCGGCGCCGTCCCGGCCGGGCAGCGGCTGTGTGGCTTCGCCGACTACGACTTCGAGCTCCGCGGCCCGTCGCGCGCGCTGCTCGAACAGCTGGTGCTGTCCGAGCGGAGCTACGACCGCGGCTGGTTCCGCCCCGACGAGCTCCGCGCGCTCGTGCACGATCATCTGACGTGCCGCCGCAACAGCGGGCGGCTGCTCGGGGTGATCGCGACGCTCGAGCTCTGGCTGAGGATGGTCGTCGATGCGCATTGAGGCGACGCTGTCGGCGACCGAGGGCGTGAGCCTCTTCCGGCGCGGCCGCAATGCGCTGTCCCGCTGGGTCCGTCCGGCGCTCGATGCGCGCGAGCCGACGGGGCTTCTCACGGCGGCACAGCTGTCGGCGCTGCGCGCGTTCACCGAGGTCCTCGTCGCCGCCGCGCCGATCGCGGAGGACGAGTGGGAGCCGGTGCGCGCCGCGCTCGTCGCCGCGGCGCGAGAGCGACCAGGCTTCCGCGGTCTCTGTGTCCGCGCCTGCCGGCTCCTCGAGGGTCTCGGCGGCGGACGGTTCACCACAGGCTCGATCGCCGAGCGGACGGCGTGGGTCGCCGCCGCGCGACTGGCGGTCCGTCCCGTTCCGGCGAGCGAGCTCCTTCTGGTTCGCCGCCGCGCGCAGCACGAGGTCCGCGAGCTGCTCGTGCCCGAGCTCATCCGCGCCTATTTCGACGCCCCGGTGGGCTGGGCGATCGTCGGCTACGACGTCCCGCTCGGCGAGTGTCGCGATCCCTTCGCGTACACGCGGAGACCGCCATGAGCAGCGGCGACCTCGAGACCGAGGTCTGCATCGTGGGCGCCGGACCCGCGGGCTCGATCGTCGCAGCCGATCTCACGACGCGGGGGATGGCCGTCACCGTTCTCGAGGCCGGCCCCCGCGTCGATCGGCCGGCGCTCGAGACCGCGCAACGTCGCATCATCCGCGGCGAGACGGCCTTCCCGCCCGACGACCCGCGCGTCGACGTCCATCGCGTCGAGAGCGACACCGCCTTCCGCCTCGACGGCAAGCGCGTGCGTGCGGTGGGTGGCGCCAGCCTCCACTGGGAAGGGTACGCGATGCGCTTTCGCGAAGGCGACTTCGCGCTCCGCAGCCGCCACGGCATCGCCGACGACTGGCCGCTCCGCTACGAGGATCTCGAGCCGCACTACCATCGCGCGGAGTGCGAGCTCGGCGTGGCGGGCGGAGCGGACGACGCCTGTCCCCGTCGCCTGCCGTTCCCGATGCCCGCCTTCCCGTTCAGCTACTCCGACGGCATCTTCGCACGGGCCTGCGTGGCGGTCGGGGTGCGGATGCAGACGCTGCCGCAGGCGCGCAACTCGATCGACTACGACGGCCGTCCCGCGTGCCGGTCGTGCGGGACGTGTCACGTCTGCCCGATCGGCGCGAAGGCGACCGTCGACGCCACCCACCTGGCGCGCGCCGAGGCGAGCGGGCGGGCCCGTGTGCTCGTGCGGACCCACGCGATCCGGCTCGCGTGCGACCCGGCCGATCGGGTGCGGGCGGTCGTCTACCGAGACGCGACCGGCGCGGAGCGCCGCGTCCACGCCGAGCGCGTCGTGCTCGCGGCCGGGGCGATCGAGAACGCGCGGCTGTGCCTGCTCTCGGCCTCGCACGCGCATCCGGCCGGCGTCGCCAATCGCAGCGGCCTTCTCGGCGCCTACTTCATGTCGCAGCCGGTGATCGACTTCGTCGCCCGCACCGGCGAGCCGCTCTACCCGTACCGGACGGGCATCTCCACGGCGATCTCGCGGCAGTTCGAGGATCCGGCGGATCGGACGACCCAGGGCAGCTTCTGGATGGAGTTCCGCAACCGCGCCGGCGGCACGCCGGCCGAGATCGCGCTCGGCAGCCAGGCCTGGGGCGCGGCGCTGCGCGCACACGTGTGCGCGCGCTTCGGCCGCCAGGCCGGCATCCGGGTGTGGATCGAGCACCTCCCCGAGCAGGCGAACCGGGTGCGGCTCGACCGGAGTCTCACCGACCCGTTCGGCTGCGGGGCGCCGCACGTCGTCTACCGGCTCGGCACATACGAGCGAGCGACGATCGCGCACGCGGCGACGATCGTGCGGGGCATCTTCGCGGCCATGGGGGCCACCCACGTGCGGCAATCGCCGATCATGAACGGCGGCATCATGATGGGCACCCACCGCATGGGCACGGACCCGACGACCAGCGTCGTCGACCCGGACGGGCGCGCGCACGGCGTGCCGAACCTCTACCTCATCGGTAGCGGCAGCTTCGTCACGGGCGCGGCGGCGCCCCCGACGCTGACGCTCGCCGCGCTCGCGATGCGGACGGCCGCGGCGATCGCCCGGGAACGGGCATGACCGCCGCGCTCGGTCTGCTGCACGGAGGACCGCTCGGATACGCCGAGGAGCTCGCGTCGATGCTGCCCTGGCGGCCGCGTCTCGCCATCGAGCGCTGGGTGGCGGCGGTGCGTGCCGTGCGGAGCGCGGTGCGTCCGCGCGAGGTGTGGTCGCTCAGCGGGACGGCGAGCGTGGACGGACGTCCGCTCCACGTCGTGACGGATCTCGGCGGGGACGCACTCGCCTACTGGAGCGGCCTCTTCTTCGCCGGACGGCCGGCTCGAACCTCGCTCGGCCACCACGGCATCGGCGGACGCCTCGCGATGCGGGGACGCGGCGACCTCGTGTTGATGAGCCATCATCGCGTCTTCCGGTGCGCCGCTCGCCGGCGCGGTTTCTTCACCGTGCCGTCCTGGCTCGACACCGGCCTTCCCATCGCCGAGTCGGTCGCGGCGACGCTGGCGCAGCCGGCCGGGCATCGCTCCCGCCAGAGCGATCTCCGCCGCATCCGGCGCGCCGCGCTCC
>JBKPDC010000140.1:0-10248 GCA_046727715.1 Thermodesulfobacteriota bacterium | reverse complement strand
GTGCGCGACACGAGCGCGTGCACCCCGGCGATGGCGCCTTCGCGCATCGTGAACGGACGCATCGCGGTCAGGTCGAGCGCGGTCAGCGTCCGCAGCGCGCGCTCGGCGTCGGGTCCCTGCAGCGCGAGCAGCGCGGTCTCTGCGCTGACGTCGTGCACGGCCACGTGATCCGGTGCCCGCGCGGCGATCCAGGCGAGATCGGCCACCGTGTTGGCCGCGTTCACCACCAGCACGAAGCGATCGGCGGCGCGGCGGAACAGCACGAGATCGTCGAGCACGCCGCCCGTCTCGTTGCACAGGACCGAGTACTGGCCGTCGCCGTCGCCGAGGCGGCTGACGTCGTTCACGGTGAGCTCCTGGCAGAGGGTGCCGGCGCCGGCGCCGCGCAGCTCGATCTCCCCCATGTGGCTGACGTCGAACAGTCCGCAGCGCGTCCGCACCGCGCGGTGCTCGTCGAGCGCGCCGGTGTACGACACCGGCATGTCCCACCCGGCGAACTCCACGATGCGCGCCCCCAGCGTGCGGTGCGCCTCGAACAGTGCGGTGCGCCTCCCCATCGCGTCACGCCGCTCGCATCCGCTCGGCTGCCGTCACGGTGTTGGCCAGCAGCATCGCCACGGTCATGGGGCCGACGCCACCGGGGACGGGGGTGATGTGGCTGGCTCGCTCGGCAGCCGGCCCGAACTCGACGTCGCCGCGAACCTTGCCGTCCGCTCCGCGGTTGGTGCCGACGTCGACCACGACCGCGCCGGGCCGGATCCACTCGCCCCGCACCAAGCCGGCCTGCCCTGCCGCCGCCACCAGCACGTCGGCGCGGCCGACCTCGCCGGCCAGGTCGGCGGTACGCGAATGGCACATCGTGACGGTCGCGTGGCGCTCGAGGAGCAGCAACGCGATGGGCTTGCCCACGAGAAGGCTCCGCCCGATCACCACGGCGCGCGCCCCGCGCAGGGCCACACCCACCTCATCGAGGAGTCGCATCACGCCCAGTGGAGTGCAGGGACGCAGCCCCGGCTGCCCCGCCATCAGTCGGCCCTGGCTCACCGGGTGGAGCCCGTCCACGTCCTTCGCCGGGGGGAGCGCCTCGATCACTGCCTGCGCGTCGAGCCCCTCGGGCAACGGGAGCTGCACGAGGATGCCGTGCACGCGTGGATCACGACCGAGCGCGCCGACCAGCGCGAGCAGCTCCTGCTGCGTGGTGGTGGCGGGGAGGCGATGTCCGAACGACTCGATGCCGACCTCGCGACACGCGCGCTCCTTGCTCCCGACATAGAGCTGGGACGCGGGGTCATCGCCGACGAGGACCGTCGCCAGCCCGGGCACCGTGCCACGTTCGGCCAAACGGGCAACGCGCTCCCGGACCTCACCCCGCACCGCCGCTGCAACTACCTTGCCGTCGATCGTCCGTCCCACGCGCGAGCTTTCCGGAATTTGCGATCTTTTAGCGGTGCCACCCCAGACGGGCAAGTGCAGGGCATGCGCGCCGGGCGTGTGCTAGAGTGCGGTGCATGATCGTCGGCGTCCCCCGCGAAGTGAAGGAGGAAGAGAGTCGGGTCGCACTCACGCCGAGCGGCGTCGGCGCGTTCGTGACGCACGGGCACCGCGTACTCGTCGAGTACGGGGCGGGCGCCGCGTCGAGCCTGCCCGATCGACTCTATCGCGACGCCGGCGCGACGCTCGCGGACGCGCGGTCGGTGTGGAGCACCGCCGACCTGGTGCTCAAGGTGAAGGAGCCGCTGCCGTCCGAGTACGCCATGCTGCGTCCCGAGGTGATCCTCTTCACCTACCTGCACCTGGCGGCCAACCTCGAGCTGGCGGCGGTCCTGCGCGAGCGCCGCGTGAACGCGCTGGGGTACGAGACGCTCCAGCTCGACGACGGCTCGCTGCCGCTCCTCGCGCCGATGAGCGAAGTCGCCGGCCGGCTCGCCGTGCAGGTGGGTGCCTGGTGTCTGCAGGCGCAGAACGGCGGCCGCGGGGTGCTACTGTCCGGTGCGTCCGGTGTGCGGCCCGCCAAGGTCGTCATCCTCGGCGCGGGCATCGCCGGTACCAACGCGTGCCAGGTGGCCGTGGGGACGGGCGCGCACGTCTCCATCCTCGACATCGACCCCGCGAAGCTGCGCTACGTCCACGACATCCTGGGCGGCCACGTCACCACGGTGATGTCGAACCGCGCCAACGTCGAGGAGGAGGTGGTGGCGGCCGATCTCGTCATCGGCGCCGTGCTGATTCCGGGTGCGCGGGCGCCGCGGCTCCTGCCGCGCACCCTGATCGCGGCCATGCGGTTCGGCGCGGCCTTCGTCGACCTGGCCATCGACCAGGGCGGTTGCGCCGAGACCTCGCGGCCGACCACCCACGCTCGCCCGATCTATGTCACCGACCGCGTGGTCCACTACTGCGTCACCAACATGCCGGGCATCGTGCCGCACACCTCGACGTACGCGCTGACGAACGCCACCCTCTCGTATGCGCTCGAGATCGCCGACGCCGGGCTGCTCGAAGCGCTGCGCCGCCGCCCCGAGCTGCACCGCGCGTGCAACGTCCTGCACGGACACGTGACCCATCCCGCGGTCGCGGCTGCCGTCGGCGTCGAGGCGGCTTCCCCGGACGCCGTGCTAGAGACGTCCTAGCGGACGCCGACCCGACACTTCGCGCCCGGCGCCCGAGATCCAGAGCCGGCCGATGTTTCGGGGCGGTCGCTAGTCGACGACCCGGATGCCGAGCTCACGCAGCTGCGCCGGGTCGACCGGCGTGGGCGCGTCGGTCAGCGGGCACGTCGCGCGCTGTGTCTTCGGGAAGGCGATCACCTCGCGGATGGAGTCGGCCCCGGCCAGCATCATCACGAGACGGTCGAGCCCGAGCGCGAGACCTCCGTGCGGCGGCGCCCCGTAGGACAGCGCCTCGAGCAGGAAGCCGAAGCGGGCGTGCGCTTCGCGCTCCGACATGCCCAGCAACGCCAGCACGCGCGCCTGCACGTCGGGCCGATGGATACGCACGCTGCCCCCACCCAGCTCGACGCCGTTCAGGACCAGGTCGAACGCCTGCGCGCGGACCGCCAGCGGTGTGCGTTCGAGCGCGTCGAGGTCCTCGTCCCGCGGAGCCGTGAACGGATGATGCACGGCCGAGTAGCGCGTGCCGTCCTCGTCGCGCTGGAGGAGCGGGAAGTCCACCACCCAGAGGAACCGGTCGGCGCCTGCAGACACCCGGCCGAGGCGCTCGCCCAGCCGCACCCGCAGCTGCGACAGGATCGCCCAGGCCAGGGTGTCTGGCTCCGCCAGCAGCACGAGCAGGTCGCCCGGCGCGAGCCGTCCCGCGTCGCTCAGGCGTGTGCGCTCGGCGTCGCCGAGGAACTTCACCGCGGGCGACTGCCAGCCGTCGGCACCGATCCGGATCCACGTCAGGCCGCCGGCGCCCGCCGCGGTGGCGAACGCGACCAGGTCGTCGAGCTCCCGGCGCGACAGCGTCGCGCCGGCGCCCGGGGCCACCAGGCCGCGCACGCGCCGCCCCTGAGCCAGGGCCTCGGCGAAGACCCGGAAGGCAGTGCCGGCGAAGCAGTCGGAGAAGTCGGCCAGGTCGAGTTCCACCCGCAGGTCGGGTCGATCGGTGCCGTAGCGAAGCAAGGCGTCGGCGTACGACAGGACGGGGAACGGCCGCGGCGTCTCGTGCCCGCGCACCATCGTGAAGAGGTCTGCGACCATCGGCTCGACCACCGCCATCACGTCCTCGCGCGTGACGAACGACATCTCGAGGTCGATCTGCGTGAACTCCGGCTGGCGGTCCGCGCGCAGGTCCTCGTCCCGGAAGCAGCGCGCGATCTGGTAATAGCGATCGAGGCCGCCCACCATCAGGATCTGTTTGAACAGCTGCGGCGACTGCGGCAGCGCGTAGAACGACCCGCGCTGGACGCGACTGGGCACCAGGTAGTCGCGGGCCCCTTCGGGCGTCGAGCGCGTGAGCATCGGCGTCTCCACCTCGATGAAGTCCGCCGTGTTCAGGTGCTCGCGGACCCGCCGGACCACGTCGTGGCGCAGCCGGAGCCGTTCCTGCATGGCGGGGCGCCGGAGGTCGAGGTAGCGGTACTTGAGGCGATTCGTCTCGCTGACCTCGGCGGTGTCGTCGACGGGAAACGGTGTCGGACGGGACGTGTTCAGGATCCCGACCTCGGAGGCGACGATCTCGATCATGCCCGTCGGCAAGTCGGGGTTGACGGTCTCGGGGGGCCGCGGTCGCACGGTGCCGCGCACGCCCACGACGTATTCGAGCCGCAGGTCCGACGCCGCGGCATGCGCCGCAGCGCTCGTCGACGGATCGCAGACCACCTGCACGATGCCCGCGCGGTCGCGCACATCGAGGAAGACGATGCCCCCATGGTCGCGGCGGCCGTGGACCCAGCCGCAGACGACGACGGCCCGCGCCACGTCGCCCGCGCGGAGCGCGCCGCCGAGATCGCTGCGGTGCCACGCGGCGACCGCGGCGTCCGTCCGGGGGGTATCGACACCGTCGGTCATGTGAACGCGTCTCACTAGCAGAGCGCTCGTGGCCGCTTCAAACCGAGTCCAGTTTGCCAAACGTGAAGTCGCGTCGCACAATCCGGCCGGCACGCGCGGAGGTCGAGCCGATGGTGAAGACCGGGAACCTGACCGCCCTCTTCCACGAGTTGGTGCGGACGGCCATGAGCGCGCAGCAGGTCGCGTCGTCCGAGACCACCGAGTTCTACCTGGTGCAGCTGCTCGAAGGCTTCGCCCGACCCGACCGGTGCGACCTCTTGGACCCCCCGCTCGGGGTCGACTACCTGGAGGCCCTGCGCCTGCCGACGCACCAGCGGGCCTCCAAGTTGCGCCGGGTCGCCGACACCGCACTCTTCGTCTCGGGGGTGTTCTTCGACAGCCTCGAGCGACGCCTCGTCGGCCCCGACTACTACGCCGCCCTCGGGAGCACGGCGTACGCCCACCTGTCGAGCGCCGCCGGCCGCGGGGCCCTGGCGGAGCCCTTCGAGGAGCTGGCCGGCCGCTTCTCGCAGTTCGTCCGCGTGCTCGCCGAGATCAGCGATGGCGAGATCTTCCGGCGCCAGCAGGACACGCTACGGCTGTACAGGCGCTGGCTCCACACCCGCGGTGAGCGCGAGGCCGACCTGCTCATGCGACGCGGCGTCATCCCGGTGGCGCCGCCGCAGCCGTTCCGACACTAGGAGACCCGCCCGAGACTCCGTCTCGGGGCGGTCTTCACCGAAGGGCGCGCGCCCAAGTCGATGGAGCAGTTCGTGCGGGCGAGACGGGGACGGACGGCACGGCCTTGGCGTTGCGCGCCACCACGATGGTGAACAGCGAGCGCGGCGACGTCTTCCAGCGCCGCTCGACGTGCAGGGTGCTGCGGTCGAGGATCTCGGGGAGGCGGAGCGTGGTCCAGCCGAGCCGGCGCGTCAGCGGGTCGATGCCGCGCTGCATGCGCGCCACCACCGGATGCGGGCTCCGGAAATGGTTGATGATCGTGAGGAGCCCGCCGGGCCGGCACACGCGCTGCCCCTCGGCCATCATGCGCTGGGGGTCAGGCACCACGCTCACCACGTGGAACGCCGTGACGTAGTCGAAGCTGTCGTCGGCGAACTGGAGATTGAGCGCGTCGCCCTGTACCAGCGTGATGTGCCGCCAGCCATTGCGATTCACGCGGTCCTGCGCGCGCTCGAGCATCTCGGGCGCCAGGTCCACGCCCGTCACGTGGCAATGATGCGGATACGCCTCGAGCGCCAGCCCCGTGCCCACGCCGATCTCCAGGACGCGGGCGCCGGGTTCGATCCCGAGCGATCGGATCACGCGGACGATCCGCGGGAAGAAGACGCGTCCGAAGAACAGATCGTACAGGTGCGAGAACTCGTAGTAGAGGGCGCTCTCGTGCGGCTGGGTGTTCGCAACGGCCATCCGACCCTACCCCCTTCGAGGACTCGGCGAGTGACGCCCCACCCCCACCCCTCCGGCTTCCCGCCGAGCGCGAGAAGTCATGCCGCGGTGCTGCCTCGCAGCTCCCGCTTGAAGGAGGTGATGTCTCGCCGGCGGAATCGCCACTGACGCCCGCGCTTGAACGCGGGCAGGACGCTCTTGCGCGCGAGCTCGTTCACCGTGTCGGGGCTCAAGTCGAGCATCAGCGCGACCTCTCTGCTGTTGAGCAGGGTGTCTTCCTTGTCCAGCATGGCTCGACGCACACGACCCGCGACCGGCTCCGGTCGTAGCAGGCGGTCGGAGAGCGGTCAAGGAATTGTCGCTTCCCTTGTGAAATCAGGCCGTTGAGCGCGCCTCCGCCCTCAGGCCCGCTCCGCGCCATCGGGAGATGAAGAGCACGATCGGGGTCGCGATGAAGAGCGACGAGTACGTGCCGACGATGAACCCGATGAGCAGCGCGAACGCGAAGCTGTGGATCACGGTGCCGCCGAGGTAGAACAGCGCCGCGGTGACCAGGATGGCCGTCCCACTGTTGATCACCGTCCGCGACAGGGTCTCGTTGAGCGAAAGGTTCAAGAGGTTGGGCAGCGTCTCCTTGCGCATCTTGCGCATGTTCTCCCGGATGCGGTCGGAGATGATCACGGTGTCGTTGACGGAGAACCCGACCACGGTGAGGAGTGCGGCAACGGTGGTCAGGTCGAACTCCATGTTCGCGATCGACAACGCAGCGATCGTGAACAGCACGTCGTGGATCAACGCGACCGCCGCCCCGACCCCGAACGCCAGATCGAAGCGGAACCAAATGTAGATCCCCATCAGGACGGTCGCGATCAGCACCGCAAGCGTCGCCTGGCGCCAGAGGTCCTTGCCGACCGTCGGCCCCACCGTCTCGATGCGGAGGATGTCGTACGTCCCCTCACCAAAGCGCTCGCGGAGCCCGGCCTTGACCGCGTCGGCATCGGCCGAGCCCGCTTCCTCGCTGCGCCCCTGGACGCGAATCTGGAACTCGCGCCCGCCGGTGCCGACCTCCTGCACGAGCGCGGCACGCAGCTCAGGCCGGTCCAGCGTGGCACGGACGTCGGCGATCGACTGCGGCTGCGCGAAGCGCACCTGGACCGAGGTCCCGCCGAGGAAATCGATGCCGTAGTTCAGACCGCCATGCATCCAGACCGAGACCAGCCCCGCGATGATGAACAGCCAGGACAAGAAGATCATCCGCGGGGCCCACTTGATGAAATCGATTCCTGGATTGGGCGGGATCAGCTCGAAGAACTTGAGCGGTGGTGTCGACGGGGCGCGCTCGCCCCGCGAAGCAGCCTGCTTGGAGATCGCCGTCCTCGATGTCTGCTTCATACGCTCACCGTCGCCACGCGCCTGCCAACCACGAGCCAGTCGTAGATGATGCGCGTGAGGTACACGGCCGTGACGAGGGTCGTCACGATGCCCAGACACAGCGTCACCGCGAAGCCGCGCACCGACCCGGTGCCGAACTGGAACAGGATGATTCCGGACAGCAACGTCGTGAGATTCGAGTCGAAGATCGCGGCCCACGCGCGGTCGTAGCCGGCCTCGACGGCGGCCCGTGCGCTCTTCCCGAGCCGGAGCTCCTCGCGCACGCGTTCCAGGATGAGGATGTTTGCATCCACCGCCATGCCGACCGTCAGGACGATGCCCGCGATACCCGGCAGTGTGAGCGTGAATCCGAACGCGGCGAAGGCCCCCAGGATGAGGAGCACGTTCGCGAGCAGGGCGAGGTCGGCGATGGCCCCACCGCCGCGGTAGTAGATCATCATGAAGACGATGACGAGCGCGCCGCCCACCATGAAGGAGAGCGTGCCGGCGTGGATCGAGTCGCGGCCGAGCGAGGGACCGACCGTACGCTCCTCAAGCAGCGTGAGCGGCGCCGGCAGCGACCCGTTCCGCAGCACGTTGGCGAGGTCCTGTGCCTCGCGGAGATCGAACCGTCCGGTGATCTGGCCGCGGCCACCCGTGATGGGCTCGCGGATCTCGGGCGCCGACTGCACGGTGCCGTCGAGGACGATGGCGAGGTTGCGGTGCACGTTGCGCGAGGTGGCGTCGCCGAAGAGCGAGGCACCGCGCGCGTCGAAGACGAAGTCGACGGCGTAGCCCTCGAGCGCACTGCCCGGACGCACCTGGGCGTCGGTGAGCATGTCGCCGGTCACGATCGGGCGCTTCTCGAGCAGATACTGCGTGCGGTCCCCCGGGCGACCCGGCGCGACCTGGATGCCGGGGCCCGGCGCCTGCGCCGTGCCGGCCTGCGGTCCGGTCGCGACCAGCTTGAACTCGAGGAGTGCGGTTCTCCCGATCAGGTCCTTTGCCCGCTGGGGATCCTGGATGCCCGGCAGCTGGACGACGATCTCGTCCCGTCCCTGCGCCTGGATGGTGGGCTCGGCGACGCCGAACTGATCGATGCGGTTGCGCAAAATCTGCAGCGCCTGCTCGACGAAGCGTTCCCGGAACGCGAGCTCCTCGCGCGGGCTCAACGAGATCTTGACGTCGGCGACGTCGCTGCCGGACTCCTCGAGGACGAGCGTCGGGAACTTCTCCTGCAGCACGCGCTTCACGTCCGTGCGCTTGTCGCGGTTGGCCAGCCGCACGAGCAGAGTCTTGCCCTGGCGCTCGACCGTGAACGCTCCCACCTGGGCATCACGCAGCGCGTTCTCGATATCGCGGCCGATCTGCTCGACCCGCGCGTCGATCCCCTTGTCGATCTCCACCTTGTAGAGCAGGTGCGTGCCACCCTGGAGGTCCAGCCCCAGCCGAACCGACTGCTGCCAGGGCCACCAGCTCGGCACCGGGCTGACGAACGTGGGCAGCACGAAGATCACCGACGCCACCAGGAGCGCTGTGAAGATCAGCGCGCGGTATCCGATCGATCCCATCTACTTCTCCCGCTCCTTCTCGCGTTCCCTGGGCTCGGTGGCACCCGACAGGCTCTCGACCGTCTGGATGGCGGAGCGGTCGAACTGGGCCTGCACCTTGGGGGCGATCTCGACCGTGACGATCTTGTCGCCGAGCGCGACGACACGACCGTGAAGACCACAGTTCAGGACCACCTGGTCGTTGCGCTTGACGGCCTCGATCAGCTTGTCGTGGTCGCGGCGGCGCCGCTGCTCGGGCCGCAGGAGCACGAAGTAGAAGATCGCGAACATCAGGACGATGAACCCGATGTTGTAGAGCGGCGGCGGTCCCGTGGCCTCGCCGCCGGTCTGCGCCCAGGCCGTGCTCACGCTACGCCCATGCTCCGGCGGCCGCCCGGGCGCGCGCCGGGAACGTCCCCGCCGCCAGATCGGCGCGCATCTCGCGCATCAAGCTCA
Source organism: Thermodesulfobacteriota bacterium (assembly GCA_046727715.1). GTDB lineage: Bacteria > Desulfobacterota > Binatia > DP-6 > DP-6 > CAVQLX01. The sequence continues at coordinate 980 of JBKPDC010000140.1, read as the reverse complement.
GATAGAAGTGCAGGTTGTGCAGGGTGGCGAGCTGCGCCGCCAGCATCTCCTTCGCGAGTGCGAGATGCCTGAGCGCCCCGCGGCTGAAGTGCCGGCACGCATAGCACGTGCACGACTCGTCGACTGGCCGCGGGTCGCGGGCGTGGCAGGCATTGCGGATCATGAGCCGTCCTTGGCGCGTGAAGAGCATCCCGTTCCGGGCGTTGCGGGTGGGCAGGACGCAATCGAAGAGGTCATATCCCAGGCCCGCGAAGGTTAGCAAATCGCGCGGCGTCCCCATGCCCATGAGATAGCGGGGGACGTGCGCGGGGAGCAGGCGGATGGTGTCCGCGGCGACACGAGCCGTCTCCTCCGCCGGCTCGCCCACGGAGAGGCCACCCACCGCGTAGCCGTCGAAGTTGAGCTCCACCAGCGCCGCCGCGCTCGCGGCGCGCAGGGTCGGGTCGAGCCCGCCCTGCACGATGCCGAAGAGCGCGATGTCCGGGCGGCACCGCGCCGCCAGTCCGCGTGACGCCCATGCGGTCGTCCGCGCGACCGCCCGGGCGACGGCCGCGGCCGCGGCGGTGGCCGGGACGCACTCGTCGAGCGACATGGCGACGTCGACCCCGAGCGTCTCCTGGACGGCGACGGCGTCCTCGGGGCGTAGCAGGCCGCGGCGGCCGTCGACGTGCGAGCGATACTGCACGCCATCGTCGTCGACCGTGACGAGCCCCGCGAGACTCATCACCTGGAAGCCGCCGCTGTCGCTGAGGATCGGCCGCGGCCAGCTCATGAGTCCGTGCAGGCCGCCGAGGTCGGCGACGACGTCGACCCCGGGGCGCTGGGCGAGGTGATAGGCGTTCGCGAGCACGATCGTCGCGCCCAGCTCCTCGAGCTGCGCCGGAGTGACGCCCTTCACCGAGCCGTGCGTCGCCACCGGCATGAAGGCCGGCGTCTCGACCACCCCGTGCGCCAGCGTGAGGCGGCCGAGCCGGGCGCCG